>JANZZC010000077.1 GCA_026419575.1 Thermomicrobium sp.
TCTCGTGGGCTCGGAGATGTGTATAAGAGACAGGCACAGCACGCCGTGTCCAGCGACCCATCAGCGATCCCTCCCCACCGTTACCGGCTCGGGCCGAGACTCGAGCGGATGTCCCATGGCGTACCCTTCGAGCAACGACCGTCGCAGCGCCTCCGGCGCGATCGCCGCGACCGACCACTCGCCGACCACCCGCGCTGGCCGACCGCCCAGCAGGACGACGAACTCACCGAGGGCGAGCGCTTCGTCCAGGTCGTGCGTCACCAGGACGGCCGTCAGCTCGAGGTCGCGCACGAGCTCGCGGAGCCACTGCTGGGCAGCCCGGCGCGCCAGGGGATCCAGCGCCGCGAACGGCTCGTCCAGGAGCAGGAGCCGCGGCCGCGTCGCCAGCGCTCGGGCCAGGTTCACCCGCTGAGCCTGGCCACCCGAGAGCGCCTCCGGCAACGCATCGGCGAACTCGGTCAACCCTGTCCGCTCGAGCAGCTCGTCGACGATCCGCGGATCGACGCGCCCCCGGTTCGCCGCGAAACGGAGACCGAGCCGGACATTCTCGGCCACGGTCAACCAAGGGAAGAGACTCGGTTCCTGGAAAACGATCCGGACGTCACGCTGCGGCTCGAGGTCGCCCCGATAGCGGATCGTCCCCAGGGTCGGCGTCTCCAAACCGGCGAGCATCCGGAGCAGGGTCGACTTCCCGACCCCGCTCGGGCCGAGGAGGACGGTGATCACCCCTCCCGGCACGGCGAAGGAGACGTTCTCGAGCACCGTGCGGGAACGCCGGCCGTGACCGTAGACTTTGCTCACTCCGAGGAGCTCGACTGCTGCAGTTCCCACAGTAACTGTCCTTCCGTCGGTGTCTGGATGGGCAAGAACGCGGCCTCGCGCAGGCGGCGGGCAGTCGGGCTGTCGGCTCGGTAGGCTTGGCCGCCCTTCACCTTCGCTTCGAGCGCGACGGCCGTACCGGCCAGCCGCATGGCAGCCAAGCGCACCGTGAGCGCGCGGCACCGCTGCTCGCGGTCGACCGGCATCGATGCTTCCCGGAGGAGGCGACGGAGCGCCACGGTGAGCTGCTCGAGTTCGAGCCGTGCGCGTTCCAGCTCCGGGCGGAACACCTCGTTGACGCTGCGGACGTTCGTCTCCGCCTCGTGCAGCGCGCGGGCCGCCAGGCCCAAGCAGAAGCTGGCTTGCAGCCCGAGGAACGCCGGCTGGACGGCCCGGAGGAACGCGCGGACGTCCCGTGCCACGATTCCGTCCCGCGGCACGACGACCCCCGCGAAGCGGAGCGCGCTGCTGGCCGTCGCCTGCAAAGCCAGCAGGCGCGGGTACGGCTCGACCTGGATACCGGGCAGCTCACCGCGCACCGCGACCACGAGCGTGCCGCGCTCCGCTCGGGCCGGCGCAACCACGAGGAATCTTCCCGTCAGGTTCGAGACCCACGGGATGATCCCGTCCAACACGACCGCATCACCGCGCTCGTGTGCCGCGACCGGCAGCGGTCGTCCCGTCTGCACATGCCCGAGCGCGGTGGCGAGTGCCGTGCTCCCGAACCGCTCGCCCCGCTCGAGCTCCGGGAGAACCTGCTCCCGGAGCGGCGAACCAGGCTCGCCGAAGGCGAGATAGACCATCGTGACGACGTGACACCAGAGCGAGAAGGCACTGGCCAGATCGAACCAGGCCACGGTTGCCAGCAGCGCTCCGGCGCGCACCAGGTCGATCGGCGCAGGCACCACCGGCACGCTCCGCTCGACCGGCGGCAAGAGCCTCTGCGCGGCGAGCTCCTCGATCACCGCCTGCGCTGGCACCTCGCCACGGTCGACGCGGGACGCTCGCTCCTCGAGTACCGGTGCGAGACGTTCCTGGAGTTCGGGATCGATCGGACTTACAGCGAGCGTCCCTCCCATCGCTCTCCCCCTCACGAGCACAGGCGCGTCAACCGATCCACCGGAGCACTCACGACCTGGCGCGCCCGGCGCACCGCGTCCTCGTCGGGAGCTGCGTAGAGGCAGACGCACTTGGCCATGTCCTCGCGGACATAGGTCCGCAGGAAGCGCACTTCCGGAACCTGCGCGTAGAGCGGTGACTTCTCGGCCTTGCGCGCGAGATAGGCTTCCATCGTCAACCCCGCGGGCAGATCCCACTCCACGAGATAGTTCGCCGCCCCACGCTGGGCCTTGACTTCGTCCAGCGATTGCCCGACGAGCCGCACCTGCGCGAAGTCGTGCGGCGCCAGTCCGGCGCGCTCCAGCACCGCTCGCAGGGCAGCACCGTCACCGTGCTCGAGGACCGCGTACAGCAGCGCGAGATCCTGGCCGACCTGGAACTCGACGACCTCGCCACCGGCCGCGCGCGTCGCCTCGTCGATCGCGCGGAACAACGGCTCCAGCTGTGCACGATCGGTCGCTTCGACGCGGTACTCCGCGAGAAACAGCGGCATGACTCCACCCTCCTGTCCGAAACAGGCCACACCGACCGGTCGCTCCCGAAGCGCCCGTCTTCGGGAAGCGCCTCATCGACACGGAATCAGCGCACGCACCGACTTCCGTGCGCGCTCTCGCGTCACCGAACGGGAATCAGGATCGGTCAGGGGCGACAGTCGCAGATGCGGGGCCAGTAGGAGTAGACCCCGATCATCGTCGGGCAGGGAGGCACGACGACGCGGCAACGACCGCGGACGCAGAAGCAGCGTCGCGAACGCGCGCAGCGGAACCCGCTCCGCTGACCGGTAGTCGTCGCGATCACCATCGTACCGAAGACGCTCCCGCGCGTCAGCACACCGTCGGAGAGTCTAACCAACGATGCTCCGAGAGTCAAGGGCTGAAGCTTCACGCACGATGCCGAGGGGACGAGCTCGCGCTTCCACGGTGGGGACATCCGAGGCGTACCGTGTCCCGGCGTAGCGACGGCGTGGAGGAGACCAGCAGGAGCGCTCGCCTCTCCGTCCACCGGTCCGTCCGGCTCTGCGGGGATGCCCGCGGCCCTGACCGCTCCGTCAGGAGCGGTTCCGCCGGCGGAGAACCCGCGGCGGGAAGCGCAGCCGGTCACGGCCGGGTGAGCCGTTCAGGTCAGCGGGTAGGGCCGGCTCGAGCGCTGTCTCTTATACACATCTCCGAGCCCACGAGACC
>JANZZC010000091.1 GCA_026419575.1 Thermomicrobium sp.
AGGTTGAACGGTGCCGTGAGCCAACTCGCCTTCGGCGACCATTCGCCGAGTGGTGGCGCGGTCGAGGGCGCGGTCGGCAAGGCGAGGAGGTCGACCCGGTGCGCGGAGAGCTTCCGGGCGAAGCGGTCGCGGAGCCGGGCGGCGAGTCGTTGGGCGACGAGATATGCCCAACCGGGATAGGCGAAGCACCCGATGAGACGGAGGCGGAAGAAGCTGCCGTAACGGCCCCACCACTCCCGTGCGACCGGCCCGTGCAAGGCGGCGATTTCCATCTGCGCGATGGCGGCGCCGACGATGCGGAGTTCCATGAGTTCGGGTAGGTCGAGTCGCTCGATCGTCGCACCGGCGGCGCGCAGCGTCTCCGTCGCTCGTTCGACGCAGGCGTGGACCTCATCGTCGGCGATCGGCTCGACGTTCCCGAAAGACTCGACGAGGCCGACGCGCAGGTCGAGCCGTCGCGCGTTCGCGGCGGCGAGGAGATCGGGCAGCGGCGCCGCTCGCGTCCGCGGGTCGCGCGGGTCCGGACCGGCCATGGCGCTCAGGGCGACCGCGGCGTCGGTGACGGTGCGGGTGATCGGTCCGAGGTGGTCGAGCGACCAAGCGAGCGGCACGACGCCAGCCAGACTCACCCGGCCGTAGGTCGGCTTGAGCCCGACGAGCCCGCAATAGGCGGCCGGGATCCGGATCGATCCGCCGGTGTCCGAGCCGAGCGCCATGACGACTGCCCCGGCACCGACCGCGGCCGCCGATCCGCTCGACGAGCCGCCGGTGTCGTGCTCCGGGGAGCGCGGGTTACGCACCGGGCCGTAGTGCGGATTGGTCGAGGATCCGGCGTAGGCGAACTCGGGCAGGCGCGTCTTGCCCACGATGACGGCACCGGCCGCACGCAGCCGTTCCACGACCGTCGCGTCGCGCGCGGCGCCCCGGTCGGCGAGGAGCGGCGAGCCGGCGGTCGTCGGTACGCCGGCCAGGTCGACGAGATCCTTGAGCGCCACCGGCAGACCGTGCAACGGTCCCCGGTCGATGCCGCGAGCGAGCTCGGCGTCGGCTGCCTCAGCCTCGGCGAGCGCACGGTCCCAGAACACGAGTTGGAAGGCGTTGAGGTGCGGGTCGCGCTCCTGGATCCGCTGGAGAGTCGCTTCCACCAGTTTCCGGCTGGAGGTCTCGCCGCGGCGGAGCTGACGGGCGAGCGAGAGGACATCGGGAGCGTCCTCGGCCGGTGGGGCGAGGGGCGGGGGAGGTTCCGGCGCGTACGGAAGCCGCTCGCCGAGGATGTCCGGAAGATCGTCGGTGAAACGGTCGTCCAGAAGGAACTGGAAGGCGACGGCGGTCGCGAGGAATCCGCCGTCGCGTGCCTGTTCGAGTTCCTCGTCACGGTAGGGGACACCGAGAGCGGCGAGATTCTGGCGAACCAGGTCCAGGGGATCGCTGGTGGCCATCGAGCGCTCCTCTCGCTGGCGATACCCAGTGCGCGGACCGACGCTGGGATAGTACCGGACGCTCGTCGGGAACGAGAAGGCCCGCTGCGGCCGTCGCTGCTATCGGCTATGATGCCGCTGACGGTACGGACGATCGGTGGAGGGTGACGATGCCGGAAGCTCCGCTCGCACCGGACGTGCTCAAGGCGCTCCAGACCCTGACGACGCCGACAGTCGCGAACGCGATCGAGACCTTCGATATCCGGCCGCGCAACGTCGGTTTCATGGACGCGAGCATCAAGTGCATGTTCCCCCAGCTGGGGACGATGGTCGGGTATGCGGTCACCGCCAAGATCCGGGCCGCGCAGCCGCCCCGCCCCGGCGAGTCGGTGCCCCGCCGGGCGATGTGGGAGTACATCCTGACTATCCCGGAGCCGCGGATCGTGGTCATCCAGGACCTCGACGATCCGCCGGTCGGTTCCTTCTGGGGCGAGGTGAACGCCAACATCCACCGTGCGCTCGGCTGCATCGGCACGGTGACGAACGGTGGGGTCCGCGACCTGGACGAGGTGGAGCGGCTCGGTTTCCACTTCTTCGCGAGCCAAGTCCAGGTGTCGCACGCGTACGTCCACGTCATCGAGTTCGGGACACCGGTCACCGTCGGCGGGCTCACGGTGCAGCCGGGCGACCTCCTGCACGGCGATAAGCACGGCGTGATCCAGATCCCGCTGGAGATCGCCCCGGAGCTGTACCGCGCAGCGAAAGAGATCGAAGCGCGCGAGCGGCGCATTATCGAGGCCTGCCAGGCCCCCGGCTTCACGATCGACCGGCTCGCCGAGCTCTACGGTTGAGCCGCGCCGTTCGCCCACGCGACCGTGATCGTGGGAGGTCGGCGGAGCGTCTGGTAGATGACGCAGAACTGCTCCGTCTTCTCCCACAAGGTGGCCAGTTGTTCCGGCGTGGCCTCCGGTGCGTCGATGTCGACGAGCAGCCGGATCGCCTGGAAACCGACCGGTACCTCGCGGGAGACGCCGAGCGTCCCGCGCAGGTCGAGGTCGCCTTCGGCCGCCACGCTGATCGAGCGGTAGGGAATGCCGAGGGCGGTGGCGACCATCTGGCAGGTGATCTGGGCGCAGGCAGCGAGGGCGGCGAGCAGGAGGTCGCCGGAGCAGCTGGCCGTACCGGGACCGCCCACCCCAGGGTGCGCTTCGCTCATGATCATACCGCCGGTCGTCTCGATGACGCAGCGCAACGGGCTCTCGAACTGTCGCGCGACCGCGCGCAGCGTGATGCGGGCCGCGTCCGGTTCTTCGCGGTACCGCTGCTTCAATGGGCGTTGGAGCGTTCGCAGGTCCATCGACTTCCTCCTCTCGAAGCACCCGCATGGCGGTAGATCGCCACCCTCGGGTGCGCAGCGCTCGGCGGCTGAAGGATAACCGCCGCATCCGTGTGCTGCGAGGTCCGCGGGTCGTGAGCGTGCACCGGAGCGAGAATAAAAGAAAAAAGTGGACAAGTGGAGGCGTCGCCAGGCTGCACGTCACCCCGAACCGCTTGCTGTGCTCGCGGTCGCTGCTCTGCCCGCTCTCCTCGTGCTCGGCTACCGGCTGGCGTACGGTGACCACCCTCGCTCTCGTCAGCCGCACGTCGATTCGCGCTCCATGGTGGCCCTGGCGGTACCGGCAGAGCTGGCCCGTCCGTTCTCCCCGTGCTCGTTTCCGCTCTTCCTGGCGCCGTCGGCTCGCGGCGCTGTCCGCGATGGTGACCGGAGGCGTCGTCAGCTCATCGCTCGCGGGCGCGGTGCGAATCGCGCCGTCCTCTTGCGCGATGCGGCAATAGGGATCGGCATCGCGCCCTCGCCCGTTGGAGTCACCTTTCCGGGTGCGCCCGGGCGTGTCGCGCGCTGCGTCGCGCTCGTACTCGCTGGGCTGGCAGCCGCGCAAGCTGGATCGTGGAGCCTACCGGGGGTGCTGGTGAGCCGCACCGCGCACCTTTTCTTGCGTGCTGGTGAGCGGTCGTCTTTCCTTCGCTCAGTCGCGGCTCGGACCGGTTCCGCCCTCGCAGGGATCGGTCGAACCGGTCCAAGCACGGCCGATCCGGTCATGCGTGTTTCGGCATACAGCGGTCCGCTCGAAGCGTTCGCCGGTTTCGCGTCGGCAGCAGTGACCTTCGTCACCGCACCCGCTGCGTTGCTGTCCACGACGGAGCGCACTGGTGCGGACCCCGGGCGTG
>JANZZC010000103.1 GCA_026419575.1 Thermomicrobium sp.
ACGAAGTCGTCCACCAGCACCGGGATCCCGTCGTAGGAGACGACCCGCTGCCCGAACTGGTCGACCTCGCTCTCCAGCACGCTCCCGCTGGCCCGGCGCAGCTGGGAGAGCTTGCGCCGCGTCGCAGCGCAGAGCCACGCCCCGGATGGCCGAGGGCGAGGCAGCGGCGACAGCAACGAGCGGTGCGCTCACCTGCCCACCGGGTGGTGTGCCCACCTCGACCGAGGGGACGACCCCCGATGCACGAGGCCCTTCCGGCGCGATCGGTCGCGACGGCTGGCCCACCCGAGCTCTTGACGTGGCGACTGGATACGCGTATATTCGTATCCAATGTATCCGAATTCTGCGCTCGCTGGGAATGACGCATCCGGTACGGTCGTCGGCCACTCGTGATCCGTGGCTGCAAAGGGGGGACGATGCGCTTACGACGGATCCACCACGTCTGTCTCCGGGTGGACGATCTCGAGGCGGCGACTCGTCGTTGGAGTATCCAGTTCGGTCTGACGCTCTCGCACCGCGACACGAACCGGGCGGTACTCCGCTGCGGCTACGAGGACTACAGCCTCGAACTCGTGCACGGCACGCCTCCGGGCTTCGACCATGTCGCGTACGAACTGGACCGCGCCTGGTCGCTCGAGCAGGCAGCCGAGCATGCTGCTCGACACGGCGTTCCGACGGAACTCTTCGAGGGGACCCTGTTCCTCTCGGACGTCGAGGGGAATCGCATCCAGCTACTCCCGTACAGTCGTCCTCCGACGACCGTGCCGGACGTCGCTCGTCGAACGGCCGATCTGCCAGGCTTCCGACCCCGCAAACTGGGGCACGTCAACTTCCTGACCGCCCGCCTCGCCGACCAGGTCGACTTCTACACCCGCGTGCTGGGCATGCGCATCACCGACTACCTCGGCGATGAAGGGGTCTGGTTCCACATCAACGCGGATCATCACGTGATGGCACTCGTGGACAAGGGGTATGCCCACATTCACCACTTCGCGTTGGAGCTCGTCGATTGGGGGGAGATTCGGGTCGCGCTCGACCATCTGGCACAACATGGCCGCTGGATCGCCTGGGGACCACTCCGGCACGGGCTCGGCCGCAATTTGAGCGCCTACGTGCGGATCCCAGAGGAGGAGTGCTTCGTCGAACTCTACTGCGATATGGAACAGCTCGAACCGGATCACGAGCCGCGCCGCTGGCCGGATACCGCGCACTCCTCGAATGTCTGGGGCATCCTGCCACCCAGATCCTACTTCCGTTTCGATCCGGTCGCAGTGGAATGGGAGCGCGAAGGGAAAGAAGCGCTCGGTCATCCGTTGCCGCCACCACCGGCAGCACCGTCTCGAGCGAGGGAGGAACGCGCATGAAGGAGACCAGAACGCGCATCGCCGCGCGCACCGGAGCGCAGTATCTGGAAGGCCTCCGAGCCCGGAAGCGGGAACTGTGGCTGAACGGAGAACTCGTGACCGATCCCGTGGATCACCCGCTCCTGGCGCCAGCCGCGCGCAGCATCGCCCGCGTCTATGACCTCCAGCACGAACACCCGGATCTCTTCCTGGCCCCTTCGCCGGACGACGGCGCGTTGGTCAACATCACCCACTTGATCCCCCGGAGCCGCGAGGATCTCGAGCGACGCCGACGGGCATTCGAGATCGTCGCTGCCGCCACGGTCGGCATGATGGGACGGACGCCCGACTATCTCAATGTGACCTTCGCCTGCTTCGCGGGGCGAGCCGACGTGTGGGCACGCCGTGGGAACGAGCGCGGGGCCGAAAACCTCGTCCGCTACCAGCGCTATCTGCGCGACAACGATCTCTGTCTGACGCACGCGCTCATCAATCCCCAAGTCGATCGCTCCAAACCAGAGGCTGAGCAGGGCGGTGGGGAGGTCTCCCTCCACAAGGTCGGGGAGACGGCCGATGCCATCATCGTGCGTGGCGCGCGGATGCTGGCCACGTTAGCACCCTATGCCGACGAATTGGCGATCTACCCGGGCTCCGATCTCCGGCCCGGCGATACCAAATACGCCCTCTCCTTCGCGATTCCGATGGATACACCGGGGCTCCGGTTCATCTGCCGCGATAGCTTCACGAAGCTGCGCCCGCACTTCGACTATCCGCTCTCGAGCCGCTTCGACGAGATGGATGCGATCGTCATCTTCGACGATGTCGCGGTCCCGAAGGACCGGGTCTTCCTCGACGGTGACACGATCGGCTACAGCGAGGTCATCACCGACACAGGGTGGCGCGCCCACATCATGCATCAGGCCTTCACCCGTGCCTACGTCAAGCTCTCTTTCGCCTTCGGGCTCGGACACCTCCTCGCACAGACGACGGGTGTCGTCCGCTTCGACCATATCCAGGAGAAGCTCGGAGAACTCTGGACGATGGTCGAACTGACGCGTTCGGCCATCCTAGCAGCCGAGGCAGGTGCGACGCTCGACGAGGGCGGCGTGCTGTGCCCGGACCAGCGCCCCTTCGTCGCCCTGCGCGCGACGCTTCCCAAGTGGATGGCGCGAGCTAACGAACTCCTGCAACTGATCGGTGGTGGCGGTTTCATGCTGACGCCCTCACACGCCGACTTCCATGGTCCGCGCGCCCGCGACATCGCCAAGTACCTGCAAGCCGCGAACGCCGATGCCGAGCAGCGGGTGCGTCTCTTCCGCCTGGCCTGGGACTATCTCGGTTCCGATCTCGGCGGACGCAGCGAACTCTACGAGCGGTTCTACCTCTCCGATCCCTGGCGGATGACGGTGCTCGCCTATCAACTCGCGGACAAGAGCTGGCCGAGCGAGGTAGTGCGACGCGTCCTGGAGTGGGAGGACTGAGCATGCTACAGGGATACACGGTACCGCGCAGTCCAGAAGGCCGAGCCTCCTTGGTACCGCCCCCACCCTGGCATTACGTGGGAGATTTCCTGGTTCTCGAATACTGGGCCGACCCAGCAGCGGTCGCAGCTGTTCTCCCGCCCGGGCTCGAGCCCTATCCGGACGACCCTGGACGCTGCGCAGCCATCTTCGCCGACTGGCAATCGTGTTCCGACAGCTTCGACGAACTCCTCGATCCCGTCCGAGCGCAGTATCGGGAGTTCTTCATCGTCGTGAATGCGCTGTATCGTGGCGAGCTGGTCACCACCTGTCCCTATATCTGGGTCGACAAGGACTTCGCGCTCGCGCGCGGCTGGATCCAGGGATTCCCGAAGAAGTTGGGAGAGATCCATATCACCCGTGCGTATACCCTGCCGGTTCCGGTAGCAGCACAGCCACGGCCAGGTACGCGGTTCGCCGGTACCGCGAGCGCGAACGGCCGTCTCTTGGCCTACGGGATCGTCACCGTACGCGAGCGCTCCAACGACGGTCCGACCCACAATGCACCGCCGCTCGTGAACGTGCGGCACTTCCCGCGTCTCGCCCAGGGATTTCACGACAAGCCGGCCGTCCACGAACTGGTTCGCGCGCGGAGTCGAGACCGTCACGTCGGCGAGATTTGGGTCGGGGATGCACACCTCGAGCTCTTTCCGGCTCCTCGCGAAGAGCACGACAAGCTCGCCCCGGTCCGCCTCGGAAAGGGCTATCGGCTCACGTTCGCCTATACGGTCGATGACCTCGAGACGTTGGAGGAACTCCGATGACCACTCCCTGCTCGGTCCGCGCACCGTCGGCAGCGCTCCCCCGACCGAACGAACTCCAGCTGCAGACCGCTCACTCCATCGGCGGCGCCTGGATCTCCAGCGCACGAACGTTCACCGTCCACTCGCCCATCGACTGGCCGCACCCGCTCGCCGAGGTGCCACGGGGAGACGCTGCAACGGTGGATCGGGCAGTCCAGGCAGCCCAGCAGGCCTTCCCAGCCTGGGCCTCGCTGTCGCCGGAGGAACGCGCGGTCTACCTGGAACGACTGGCCTGTCTCATCGAGGCGAACGCGGAACGCATCGCATCGATCGAGTGTCTCGACGTCGGGATGCTCTACCGCTCGCTGCGCGAGCGCCTCGTCTTCCGAGCCGCGCGCAACTACCGGTTCGCCGCCCGCGTCGCCTGCGAGTACGGGGAACCGACGTGGACGACCGATGGTCTTCGGACTCGCGTCACCGCGATGCCTGCGGGCCCAGCAGCCATCATCATCCCGTGGAACGCCCCCTTCATGCTGGCGACCTGGAAGACAGCGGCAGCGCTCGCGGCCGGATGCACCGTGGTCTTGAAGCCCCCGGAATGGGCGCCGCTGTCCTGCTGCCTGCTGGCCGAACTGGTCGAGCAGGCCGCATTTCCACCTGGAGTCTTCAACGTGGTGCACGGGATCGGCGAAGAGGTCGGTGCAGCACTCGTCCGACATCCGGGCATCCGTCGCATCAGCTTCACCGGATCGACCGAGACCGGCCGGCGCATCGGTGCACAGGCCGGCGCGAACCTCGTTCCCTACACGGCCGAACTCGGTGGCAAAAGTCCCTTCGTGGTCTTCGCCGATGCTGACCTCGAGGCAGCGGCTCGGATGGCGGCGATGCAGTACGACGATGCCGGCCAAATCTGCTTCGCTGGGACACGGCTCCTCGTCGACGAGTCGGTCGCAGAACCATTCCTCGAACGGTTCGTCGCTGCAGTCGCTCGGCACGTCCTCGGCGATCCGCGCGAGCCGGAGACGACGATCGCTCCCCTCATTCACCCGGAGCACCTCGCTCGCGTCGAGGGCTTCGTGGAGCGTGCACGACGCGACGGCGCCCGGGTACTGGTCGGGGGGCGTCGAGCCACCGAGGTCGGACGACTGTGGTACGTGCCGACGTTGATCATGCCTCGGCACAACGACCAAGAGATCGTGCAACGCGAGGTCTTCGGTCCCGTGCTGACGTTGCAACTGTTCCGATCCGAAGCGGAAGCGATCCAGCTCGCCAATTCGACGGCGTACGGGCTGGCTGCCGTCGTCTACACCGAGTCCGCCGTCCGGGCTGATCGCGTCGCGCGGTCTCTGCGCGCGGGCACGGTGTGGATCAACACGTGGGCAGCGCGCGATCTCGCTGCTCCTTTCGGCGGAATCGGAGACTCCGGACTGGGTCGCGAGGGTGGGCGTTGGGGACTCGAGTTCTACTCCGACCTCAAGGCCATCCAGCAGCGAGAGGAGGGAGCGAAGTGAACCCCGCACTGTCTGCGAGCGAACGCGCCGTCAACCTGGAAGACGAGGCGTTCGCGGAGCGTCTCCCGTTGGAAACGTTCGCGTTCCTGCGACGCCACGCACCGGTCTACTGGTACGAGTGGAGCCACCGACGCGGCTTCTGGTGCATCACCCGGTACCATGACATCGTGGCAGTCCTGCGCGACCATGAGCCGTTCAGCTCGGCTTCGGGCGCCAACTTAGAGGACTGGGATCGGGCGCAGGCGCTCTGTCGTCGCTCCATGCTCGAAACGGATCCGCCGCGCCACACCGAACTCCGCAAGTTGGTGAGCGCCGCCTTTTCGCCACGCGCCGTCTCGTCGTATGAGTCGTGGATCCGTCCACTCGTTCAGCAGCTCATCGAGGAAACGTTCGCTCGCGGCGGCACCTTCGACGCCCTCCACGCTTTCGCTGCCCCCTTGCCCATCCGCGTCATCGCAAGACTGCTCGGCGTCCCGGAGGCTGATACCCCGTGGCTCGTCGAGGTCTCGGACCGCTTGATGGGAAACACCGATCCTGACCTCTCTCCGATCTCGCCGTACGATCCATCCAGCGAGCGCTGGCACCTGTACCCGTTCCGACACGAGGCTGCCCTCGAACTGTTCGAGTACGGGCACTGGCTCGCCGAACAGCGACGGAGCGACCCTCGTGATGACCTCGTGACGCGGTTGGTCTTCGCGCGTCTGGGGGATCGACCGCTGACGACCGCAGAATTCGACAACATGTTCCTGCTGCTCGTCGTCGCCGGGAACGAAACCACGCGCCAAGCGCTGGCCCATGCTCTGGTCGCGTTCGCCGCATTCCCCGACGAAGCTGCCCGTCTCCAACAGCACCCTGCGCTGCTCCCGACCGCGGTCGAGGAGGTGCTACGCTGGGCGACCCCCGTGCTCCACTTCCGCCGCACCGCTCGGCAGGACACCGAACTGCACGGCCAGCGGATCGCGGCGGGCGATCGCGTCGTGGTGTGGTTCATCTCCGGCAACCGAGACGAGACGGTCTTCCCCGAACCCGACCGGTTTCTGGTGGATCGCTCACCCAACGACCACCTGACCTTCGGGCGCACCGGCATCCACTTCTGCCTGGGCACCCATCTGGCCAAGATGGAACTCCGCATCGCGTTGGAAGCGCTCTTGCCGTATCTCACTGCCTACGAATTGGCCGAGTCGCCACCGCGGATTCGGAGCAACTTCACCAACGGGTACAAGCGCCTCATGGTGACCGTTCGCCCGGTTCAGTGAGAGAGGGGAAGGAGGAACGACGTGTCCGATGTCCAAGACGCCTCTCGCCACGTCCAAGAGCTCGCCTCCAGGGGGGTACGGTTCGTCCGTCTCCTGTATCCGGACCTGCACGGGATCGCCCGCGGCAAGCTGATCCCCCTGGAAGAGTTGCCGGAGGCCGCAGCTCACGGTGTCGCGTTCGCCACCGGCATCATGTTCACCGACCTTCACCACCAGTACCTCGGCGCACCCGACCCGGGTATTCCCGATTTCCGCGCGGTTCCCGACCTGTCGACACTGCGCGTCCCTGCTTGGGATCCTTCGGTCGCCTGGTGCCTGACCTGCCTCCATCGGTACCAGGACGACGACCGGTACGAGCTCGATCCGCGTGCGATCCTGAGCCGTGTCGTGCAACGGTACCGTGCCCACGGCCTGGAACCAGTGATCGGGCCAGAACTCGAGTTCTACCTGCTGGTTCCGAACGGAGCGGGGCAGTACGAGCGGTACTTCCGCACGTTGTCACCGGTCTATACGACTGGACCGCTGAGCGACCCTCGGGGGTTCGTCCGTGTACTCCTCGCGCGCGTGGAGGACAGCGGACTCCACCCGCGATCCGCGTTCAGCGAATACGGACGAGGTCAGTTCGAGGTCAATCTGCGCCATGGCGCGGCCCTCGACGCTGCCGATCGCACGTTCCTCTACAAGACGCTCGTCAAGGAGTGCGCAGCCGAATTCGGGTTCGTCGCGACCTTCATCGGGAAACCGTGGAACGACGATGAGGGTTCCGGCTTCCACGTGCACGTCTCCTGCAGCGACGACGCCGGGAACAACCGGTTCGCGGACGACTCGACGGACGATGGACTGAGTCAGCTGGCGCACCACTTCTGTGCCGGTGTGCTCACGCATCTCCCCGCCATCATGGCCTTCCTCAATCCGACGATCAACGCCTATCGGCGGATCGCCGCCCGTGGCCTCGTGCCTCGGTACGCGAACTGGGGATTGGACAACCGCTTCGCGCTGCTGCGCATTCCACCCGAGCGCGGGTCAGCGACCCGGATCGAGGTGCGGATCGGCGACGGCGCGGCCAATCCGTACCTCGCCTTCGCCGCTGTCCTGGCCGCCGGTCTGGACGGCATCGAGCGACAGCTCCCATCGCCACCGCCGAT
The DNA here is from genome assembly GCA_026419575.1 of Thermomicrobium sp. GTDB lineage: Bacteria > Chloroflexota > Chloroflexia > Thermomicrobiales > Thermomicrobiaceae > Thermomicrobium. The sequence goes on from JANZZC010000103.1 coordinate 7,519, forward strand.
CGTCGGATTCCCGGACGATCTGCCCGAATGCGAGCGCGGCGCCGAGATCCCAGCCGATCTCCAGGCCTCCTGTCGTGCGCTCGCGGCCGACGCGACGCTCGTCGCTGCGCTCGGGCAACCGTTGATCGACGCCTACCTGCTCCTGAAGCAGTCCGAATTGGACCGCTACGCCCGGTGGGTGAGCGACTGGGAACTCGCTGAGTACGTGCCGTGGCTCTGAACGCGAAGGGATAGTTGACCGATGCGGCGCGCCCGGATCCTCCTGGACGGTCAAGCACGATGGGTGACCGTCGAGGGCGACACCCTCGTCCTCCCGGACGGCAGATCCGTACCGTTCGACCGAGCGCAGTTCCTGCCACCGGTCGAACGACCGTCGAAGATCATCGCGATCCACCTGAACTACCGCTCGCGCGTCGAGGAATATCGGGCTCGCGTTCCCGAGGCGCCATCGTACTTCCTCAAGCCCCCGAGCTCCCTGGCTGGCCACGACACGCCGGTCGTTCGCCCTCGTGGCTGTCGTTTCCTCAACTACGAGGGAGAAATCGCACTCGTCATCGGTCGACGATGCCGGCAGGTCGCGCTCCAGGAAGCGGAGTCGTACATCGCGGGACTGACGATCGCCAACGACTGGGGACTGCACGACTTTCGGCACGCCGATCGCGGCTCGATGCTGCGCGTCAAAGGACTCGACGGCTATTGTCCACTCGGGCCGATCGTCGTCGAGCCACAGGACATCGATCTGCACTCGCTGACGCTCACGACCTATCGGAATGGACAGGTGGCGCAGCGCGCCCGCGTGCAGGACGACCTGCTGTTCTCTTTCGCGTATCTCATCGCGGACCTCAGCCGTCTGATCACGCTGGAACCCGGTGACGTGATCCTAACCGGCACGCCAGCCAACTCTCGCCCGGTCGAACCCGGTGATGTCGTCGAAGTCGAAGTCAGCGGGATCGGGCGACTCCGCAACACGGTCATCGAAGAGGACGTCGACTTCGGTATCGCCGGCATCCAGCCGCGCGTCTCGTGGGAAACCCTGCACGTCGCGCTCGCGATTCCGGAGGACGAAGCGAAGCGCATGGTCGAAGCCTGAGTCGCACGAATCGGAGAGACGGACAGAGGAAGGAGGAGCAGGATCATGTCGGCAGGTCAGACAGTCAAGCCGTCGCTGGGGCCGCGCAGCCTCGACTTCGTCCATGCGGTCGGTCAGACCTTGGCGATCGGCCCGATCTTCTCGGCCGGCGTGCTCATCGGGCTGATCGGGAGTGTCGCCGGATTCTCCGCCCCTCTGGCCATCCTGATCGGAAGTCTCGGCGCACTCGCGTTGGGCTACGTCGTCAGCCTCTTCGCACAGACCTACACCGGAGCGGGCGCCGTCTACGAGTATCTGGCCCGGAGCACGACCAAGGACATCGGCGTCCTCGCGGCTGGGATCTACTTCCTCGGGACCTTGTTCCTCGGGAGCGGTGGGATCTATCTCGCCATCGGTTTCTTCGGCTCCAACTTTCTCACGAGTGCGGCCGGGATCACCGTTTCCCCGTATGTCCTGGGAACGTTGGCACTGCTCCTCGTCTTCGCTCTGAACCACTATGGGGTCAAGATCACGATCAACGCCGTCATCGGCTTCGCGGTCGCTGCTGCCATCCCCTTCCTCATCCTCGCAGTCGCGATCGTCGCCAAAGGGGGCGCGGAGGGCAACACTCTCCGTGCCTTCCTGCCGGTGGACGGCTGGAACGGCACCCTCTACGGCGTGCTCTTCGCGGTGCTCCTCTTCGTCGGCTTCGAGGCAGCAGCGTCGATCTCGGAAGAACTGCACTCGCCGAAGTCGCACATTCCGATCGCCGTACTCCTGACCATCGTCATCGGTACCCTGTTCTACTCGCTGATGGGCTATGCGGCGACCGTCGGCTTCGGGCAGACCGCCGTGGCGAACGGCGCCTGGCAGAACGCCGAAAGCCCCTTCTACGACCTGGCGCGACAGTACGTCGGCGGGTGGCTCGCCACGCTGATCGACCTAGGGATCATCCTCGACATGCTCTCGTTGTCCCTCGCCTTCATGGTGACGACGGCGCGCGGCGTCTTCGCGCTGGCTCGTGACCATCTGCTTCCTGCTCCGCTCGCCGCAGTCTCGCGTCATCACACCCCACTGGCCGGAAACCTGGTGGTGTTGGGGTGGTCGCTCGTCCTCCTCGGCCTGAGCTGGGTCTGGGACTGGAACGGCGCCAATCATCTTCCGCCGATCATGCAGTGGTTCTCCATCACAGCGACCACCGGAAGCTTCCTCGTGGAGCTGATCTACCTCGTCCTGGCGCTCGCCGCAGTTCGCCTCCTGTTCGCGCGGCATGGCTCGTCCATCGCCTTCGCCTGGCGTGCGCTCGTCGTACTCATCGGGGCGTTGGTCCCGATCCTCGCCTTCCGCGGCGCGCTCTGGCCGTTCCCCTCGTACCCGGACAACCTCGGCGCCTGGTTCGCCTTGGCCGCCATCGTCCTGGCCGGGCTCTGGTACCTCGTGCTACGGTTCACTCGGCCGCAGGCGATCCGGAGCGCCGCCCTGCATGCGACGGACCTCGAGTAGCGAGCCGGACTGAAGGAACGACCATGCGCGCGCGTGACCTGTACCTCCCCGACGGCGAATCGCTGGTCGATCACGTCTACCGCACGTTGCTCGACGCGCTCCTCGACGGGCGACTGCAGCCCGGGCAGACCGTGACGCAAGACGAGGTCGCTGCCCTGACCGGCGCCTCGCGGACTCCCGTCCGCGAGGCGCTGATCCGACTCGCGGCCGACGGGCTCGTCGAGGTCCGCGGCAGCCGTGGCGTCCGCATCCGTGACTTCACCCCTGTCGACATGGAGCGAGCCTGGGAAGCGCGACTCGGCATCGAGCCGTTCGCCGCCCGCTTGGCAGCCGAGCGTCGTGACCCCGACGCGCTCGAGCAGATGGAGATCGCGATCTACCGCCAGCGGCGCTACGCGCACGACCTCACCCGGAGCCTCCTCGCGAACCGGGACTTCCACGTCGCGGTCGTCGCAGCAGCGCAGAACGAGCACCTGTCGCGCTGTGCACGACTGCTCTGGAACCTGCAGCTCGCGGCGCCGATCTTCCGACAGCAGTACCGCAGCGTCGAACGGGTCTTGGCTTGGGCCGACGAACACGAAGCGATCCTCCGCGCGATCGTGCGCGGCGAGCGCGAGGCGGCCGAACGCTTGTCCCGCGAGCACTTGCTCGACAACCGTCCTCCGCGACCGGACGTCGACCGAGGGGAGCAGAACCCGTGAACGAGTGGATTCCGCTCTGCCCAGCGGACGACCTACCGCCTGGAACGATGCGCGCCCTCCAGGTCGGTGGACACGCGATTCTCCTCGCCAACGTGGACGGCACCCTCTACGCGACTGCCGGCTCTTGCACCCACGAGCAGGCCGACCTGGTCGACGGCTACCTCGAAGGAGCCGCGGTCGTCTGTCCCATCCACTTCAGCATGTTCGCGCTCGCGACCGGTGCGGTGCTGGACGGGCCAGCCACCCTGCCGCTCCAGGTCTACCCGGTCCGGGCCGAAAACGGCTGGATCCTGATCCGGCTCGAGACCGGCCCGGAGACTCCGTCTCGACCCAGCGCTGCGGATCCCGCGGGAAACCCGTAAGCCACCCGTCCGCGAGCCGTCCGCGCTCGCCACCGGGCCGTTCGCTCGACGCCGCAGCGCGTTCCGACCGACCGAGCGCTGCGACACGGGATGCCGCGCCCCCCACCGCCCGACGGCCGTTTCCGGGCGTGGTGTCGCGCCAGACGGCACTGCACCCCGGGAGCCGACGGTCGCTCGCGCCTCCCCTCGCGCATCACGCGCGTCGACGCGTCCACTCGCGCCATCGGGGCGACCCACCCCACTGACGACGCGCGGTACCGACCGCGAGCGAGTTCAGTGAGCGACCGGCGAAGACGGCTTCCCACCGCCCGCTGCTCGGTGTCGCGTGCGCTGCGCGGCCGCCGCACGCTGCTGGCCAGCGGGGCCGAGGGCAACGCTCCGACCGTGACGGCGTCCGTTCGCCGTGGGCTCGGGATCAGGAGCCTTCCTGCGCCGGCGATCTGGACCGCTGCCGCTCCGTCACAGCACCGGCAGCCGGTCATCCCGACGGCCGACCGGACCTGCCGTCGACCGGCCCGGTCTGCTATGCTCGAATCCAGACGTCCGGCGAGCCTCCCTGCCCGGAGCCGACATGGTACGGCGTGCTGCCGACTGGTGGAAACAGGCCGAACGTGACCTCTCCTTCGCCGAGCAGGCACGGGCGTCCGGTTGGCACGAGTGGGCATGCTTCGCTGCCCACCAAGCAGCCGAGAAGGCGGTCACAGCGCTGTACCAGCACCTCGGCGCTCTGGGCTGGGGACGCGTCGTCGCTCGACTGTTGCAGGACCTGCCGGAGGAGCGACATCCACCGCCAGCGGTGATCGAAGGAGCGCACGAGCTGGATACGGTGTCCATACCCACACGGTATCCGGACAGTCACGCGGCTGGAGCGCCCTTCGAGCACGACACGGCGAAGCAAAGCGAACGAGCGATCGAACATGCCCGTGCCATCCTGGCGTTCGTCCGTGTTCACCTGGCCCGACCGACGGACGGTGGATGAAGCCGTCCGACGCTGGGCAGTCGCACTCGCGCAGCGCCAGCCCGTGCCACGTTTAGTCGCGGTCGGCTCCGACGGCTCGTACGCCCGCGGCGACTGGGGCTTCGGGAGCGATGTCGACCTTCTGGTCATCGTCGAGGAGGACACCACACCCTTCATCGAGCGACCGATCCGGTACGACACCCTGTCCCTCCCGGTTCCGGCGGACCTGGTCGTGTATACCCTAGAAGAATGGCGGACGATCCGGGAACAACCGTCCGGTCGCCACGTCGCCCGGGAAGTCGTCTGGGTGTGGCCGGCCGACGGCCAGGACCCGGCAGCGGCCGGCGACGCCGCGAACGAGCACCCGCTCGAGACACGACGCTCCAGCCAACCGGCAGCCGGCTGAACGGACCGGCGACGAGCGCGCTGTCTCCTGGGAGCGGCGACGCGCCGAGCGGCCCGGCGGCGGAGCGTTCGCACCCGACCGCCTCGCCCGCCGCCGAGCGCCGAGTTCTCCCGATGGTGGACTAGCCGCGCAGCGTCCGGCGTGTCGGGGCCGGTGCGCGCGGCAGCGGACGATGCGGTCAGACCAGGCACTGTCGGCCCTCCGCGCTCCAGGCTCGCGCGGCCGGCGTGAACCGCACCCGGTGCGCCATCGCGCGCCCGACGATCCGCACGGAGACTGGCAGCGCTCGCCGCGCGCTCACCGGCGATGACTGCTTGCCGCGTCCCTCTCGGTGCCGGAGGTGGGACTCGAACCCACACGGGAGTCGCCCCCCAGTGGTTTTTGAGACCACCGCGTCTGCCGTTCCGCCACTCCGGC
>JANZZC010000112.1 GCA_026419575.1 Thermomicrobium sp.
GCAGCGATGCGCGTGCAGCCCGACGTCGAACGGGCGATCCGGGAAACGCACCTCGCCGGCAAGCCGATCGGCGCTCTGTGCATCGCTCCCGTGCTCGTGGCCAAGGTGCTCGGTGCGAAGGTCACCGTGGGGACCGACGAACAGGTGGCCGCCGCCATCGAAGCCATGGGAGGCCGCCACGAACCGAGCGGGCACGGTACGGTTGTGGCCGACGAGGAGAAGCGCGTCTTCACCGCGCCGTGCTACATGCTGCCGTCGACCGTGGCGGAGATCGCGGACGACGCCCAGGCGGTGGTGGACGCCATGCTGGCCTCGAGAGTCTGAGCGCTCAGGTGTGGAAGCCGCCCCGGTCGAGGATGCCGTCCAGCACCGCGATCGGGGCATTGAACCGCAGTGCGATCGCGATCGCGTCAGACGGTCGCGCGTCGATCTCCATCTCACCGTTGGCAGTTCCGAGCACCAGCTTCGCGTAGTAGACGTCGTTCCAGAGGTCGTCGATGACGACCCGTTCGAGGTTGGCGCCCAAGCGCTCCAAGAGGTTCTTGATCAAATCGTGGGTGATGGGTCGGTCGGGTCTCTCGCCCTCCAGTGCCATCGCGATCGATTGGGCCTCGAACGGGCCGATGGCGATCGGCAGCTTGCGGTCGCCGTCGGTCAGCACGACGAACTGCGCGACCTTGTTGCCCGACTCGGCCTGGAAGACCCCCTCGATCCGCACCTCGATCGCCGGGCCGTGCGAAACCTCCTCGCGGTCCGCCTCCTCGCCGTCGAAGCGGAAGAACGGTGGCGGCTCGTCCAAGTTCTCCGGTTCGTCGCGATCTTCAGGATCGTCCGGCATGGACTTACGATACCTCCGTCACACGGTGGCGCGGGTGCGCTGGATGACGCTCTCGAGGAACGAGGCGTTGTCCGGCGTTCGGCGCAACAGCTTGATGAGCGACTCCGTCGCTTCCACGGAATCCTTCTGGTTGGCGAGCAGTCGGTGGAGCTGAACGACGCCCTCCATCTCGCCGGGCCGGAACAACTTCTCCTCGTGCCGCGTCGAGCTTCGCTTGACGTCGATCGCCGGCCAGATGCGGCGCTCCGCCAGGTCCCGATCCAGCACGATCTCCATGTTGCCCGTGCCCTTGAACTCCTCGAAGATCGCGTCGTCCATGCGGCTGCCCGTGTCGACCAACGCGGTCGCGATGACGGTGAGCGAGCCGCCCTCCTCGATCTTGCGCGCGGCGCCGAAGAAGCGCCTCGGGCGGTACAGGGCCGACGGGTCGAGGCCTCCGGACAGGGTCCGACCAGAGGGGTTGATCGTGAGGTTGCTCGCCCGCGACAGCCTGGTGAGGGAGTCCAGCAGGATGACGACGTCCCTGCCTGCCTCCACCAGGCGCTTGGCTTGCTCCAAGCACAGGTCGGCCCCCCGCATGTGGTTCTCCGGCGGCTCGTCGAACGTCGAGCTGATCACCTGGCCATTGACCGAGCGTCGGAAGTCCGTCACCTCCTCGGG
>JANZZC010000153.1 GCA_026419575.1 Thermomicrobium sp.
ACGTGCGGGGCGAACGAGCTGTCGCGGTCGCGGTGCTGCTGGAGATCGTCGAGGAGCCGGCCGACGAGCAGGATATCCGGCCGCTGAGCGCTCGCCTGATCGAGCGGACGGAAGTACGTACGACGGTGGAATTCCCGTACATACCCGGATTCCTCAGTTTCCGCGAAGCACCGGCGATCATCGCTGCGGTCGGGGCACTCGAGCGGCGACCCGATCTCCTCCTGATCGACGGGCAAGGCCGCGCTCACCCGCGGGGATGCGGCCTGGCGAGCCATGTCGGCGTGCTCCTGGACCTGCCGACGATCGGAGCAGCCAAGTCACGGCTCTACGGTCGCTACCGCGAGCCCCCCGACCAGCGAGGAGCTTGGACGCCGGTGTCGGCCGACGGCGCGGTCATCGGCGCGGCGGTGCGGACGCGACCGAAGGCGAAGCTGTTGATCGTCTCGGTCGGGCATCGGATCACGCTGCCGGAGGCGATTCTCTGGACGTTACGACTGAGTCGCTATCGTATCCCCGAACCGATCCGATGGGCGCACCGCTTCGCGCGGGAAGCCGCGCGTACCCTCGGAGCCGAGTCGGCCGACTCGACGTCCTAGACCGGACGAGGCGCCAGTCGGGCGGCTCGGCGCTGCTGGCATCGCTCGGCGGAACGTCGCCATTCCCGCGTGACGGCTGTCGACGGAATCGCAGTACGACAGTCGGATCGCCGCGGCGGTGTGCGCGCGTCGGCGCTGACGCCGAGCGGCTGGGCGCCGGCCGGCGTGCTGTGCCGGAACATCGTTCCACGACAAGCCGTGCGACCATGCACTGCGAGCATCGCGTTCGCGCCTGCGCTGACCGAACCGGCCCGCGCGGATGTGCGGCGCAGGCCGTCGCGGAAGCCGGATGGGGCCCGGCGACGCGCCGCCGGTCACGAGCCGTGCCCCGGTCGTGAGCACTCGAGCGGTACTCGCAGCGGCCGCAGCCAGGCGACGCGCGTCGCCCCGACTAAATACGCATAAGAGTTCTTATGCGCATAAACTGCGAGGGTGCGCGGCCGAGGCTAGCCTCGCGGGCGAGGTTCGACCTGACGAGTCCCGTGTCGGCGGTCGCTCCCGGAACCGGTAGCGGCACCGGACCACTGGCGGTCGCTAGCGCCCCAACGGACCGCCCTCGCTGGTCGCGCGCCGCCGTGGGCCGGTTCCCAGGACGACGTCACCGCGACCATGGATGCCGATGGCCCGACCCGACCGCGCAGGGTTCGCTTGATGCCAGCACCCCGTTGCCGAGGGCCGCGATCGTGCGCTACGCTCCAGCCCGGTTCGGGAACACGGGGCGGCCGGGATCGCGTCGCCTCGATCGTGTCGCCACGAAAGGATGTCCACACCGGTGCAGCCGTACCAGAGCCGCACGCTCGCTGCTCTCCGCATTCCGCACGGCTTCACGCGCCGGGATCCTTCGTTGCCGGCCGATGGGGCGATCAGCTGGAACGTCGGGCGTGAGACGGCGCTCGCCAACCGGCGCGTTTGGTGGCGTCGCCTGGGGGTGCCGCTCGACTCGACGGTGTTTCCCCACCAAGTGCACGCCGATCGAGTCGCCAAGGTGACGCGGGCCGAACGGGGATGCGGAGCGGAACGACCGGAAAGCGCGATCCGCGAGACGGATGCGCTCGTCACCGCCGAATCCGGCCTCGCGCTCGCGGTCCAGTGCGCCGACTGCGTCCCGATCCTCATCTATGCCCCCGATATCCCGGCGGTAGCCGCCATTCACGCCGGTTGGCGGGGCACCGTGCAGCGGATCCTCGATCGGGTTCTCGACCTCCTGCTGGACGAGGGTCAGCGACCCGAAGCGCTCTGGGTGGTCTTCGGTCCGTCGATCGGGCCCTGCTGCTACGAGGTCGGCGAGGATGTGGCCGCTGCCTGGTTGGCAGCGACGTGCGGCACCGGAGCACCGGCGCTCAGCCGGCGATCCGGGCGATTGACCTTCGATCTCTGGCGAGCCAATCGTCTCCTTCTCGAACAGCGGGGAGTCCCGGCCGATCGCATTGAAGTCTCCGGCATCTGTACGCGCTGCCGTCCCGACGAGTGGTTCTCGTATCGTGCCTGTGGGCCGCGCGCCGGTGCGCAGGCCGCCGTGATCGCGCTACCGTGCGACACCGAATGAAAGGTGCGCCCGATGCGGACGCTCACGGTCGAGGAACTCGCCCTCCGTATCGAACGAATCGAACGCGCGATCGCTGCCGCAGCGGACCGGGCTGGACGAGACCCTGGAGAGGTCCGTCTCGTAGCCGTCACCAAGGGCGTCGATCGGAGGACGATCGATCTCGCCTATCGACTGGGACTGCGCATCTTCGGCGAGAATCGAGTGCAGGAGGCAATGCAGAAGTTCGCGAGCGAGCCGTTGCCGCCTGACGCCTCCCTCCACCTGATCGGTCACCTGCAGAGCAACAAGGTTCGCACCGCTGTCCGCCTCTTCACGATGATCCACTCGGTCGATCGTTCGGCGCTCGTCACGGAACTGGAGCGTCGTGCTGCGCAACTGGGTCGCCGCGTCCCTATCCTCGTCCAGGTCAACGTCTCCCGCGAGCCGCAGAAGCACGGGTGCGCGCCCGAAGAGGCCGCCGAACTGGTGCAGCACGCGCTTGCTTCGTCCCACCTGGAGCTCCGCGGATTGATGACGATCGCTCCCTTGACGACGGACGAGGAGGAGCTCCGCGCGACCTTCCGTGGATTGCGGCGCTTGCGCGACGAACTGCGCGACCGGTTCGGCATCGCGCTCCCCGAACTCTCGATGGGGATGACGAACGATTTCGAGATCGCGATCGAAGAGGGAGCCACGCTCGTCCGGATCGGCCGAGCGCTGTTCGGGGATTGAGCGTCCATGGAAGTCGTGTGCTTCGGCAGCGGCAGCAAGGGAAACGCCTTCCTCGTCCGATCCCGGCGCGCTGCCGTTCTCGTCGATGCTGGATTCGGTCCGCGCGCGCTGCGCGACTCGCTGTTGCGCTGCGGGATCGGCGACCATGAACTCGCCGCGATCCTGGTGACTCACGAGCACAGCGATCACGTCCGTGGACTGGTCGGCTTCCTGCGTCGGCAATCCTGCCCCGTACTCGCGACGAGCGGGACGCTGCAGGCGCTTCGCCTCGAGGGAGTGCGCCAGCTGCCGCTTCACCCCGGACGATGGGTCGAGATCGGCGACCTCGCGTTCCAGCCGGTTCCGGTGGCGCACGACGCGGCCGAGCCGATCGGCCTGACGATCGCTTCGGCGAGCGCCCGCGCCGCGTTGTTCACCGACCTCGGGTCGGTCAGCGACGCCGTGCGCGCGGAGCTTCGCGAGGCCCACCTGGTCATTCTGGAAGCGAACCACGACCGTGACCTGCTCGAGAACGGCCCCTACCCCAGCTGGCTCAAGCGGCGGATCGCTTCCCCGTACGGACATCTGAGCAACGACGACGCGGCCGAGGCGGCTCGATCGTGCGGCCCGCAGCTGCGGGCGCTGTGGCTCGCCCACCTGTCCGAGGAGAACAACCGGCCGCAGCTGGCGCGCAGCTGCGTGGCGCGGGAGCTCGGTCTGCATCGCGACGTCCGGCTGCTCACGTTGCCGCAGCGCGGCTTCTGCTCATGGCCAGCGGATGAGCCGCGCTCTCCCCAAGGGTGAGAAACACTTGCGCATCCGTTGGACACTGGCGATCCCATTGTGCCCAGTAGGCACACCCCACAGAGTCGGAGAGTCCGCGAGAATACTCTCGGTTCGCAGTGTCAGTTGACGCGCTCCGCCGGTCCTCGTACAATGGGTACGTACACCGGTAGTCCGTTCGCAGGGCGAGAGGAGGGCCCGTGGACTCCCAGACACTGGATTACCGACGGGTGATCGACGAGGCGCTCCGCCTTCTCTACACCCACCACTATCGCCTGATGTCGCGGCTGCTTCCCCGTCTGGTCGAACAGCTGCAGTTGAGCGACGAGGAACTCCTCGCCCAATTGCGGGCGAGCCCGTTGGGGCAGGTGCTCGAGCGCTTGGCCGCGGTCGCCCAAGGACGGCTCACCGAGCAACGCGAGCGGATCCTCGAGAACATCGAACTCGTGCTCCAGCTTCTCTTCTGGGCACCGGGCGCTGAGGACTACACGGTTCCCCGGAGCTTCTGGGAGAGCGAACTCGGGCGGCTGCTCTCGCAGGCCAAGTACCGAGCCTACGAGCCGAGCGAACTGGTGAGCATCGGCAAGGCAGCGCAGGATCTGGGCGTCACCAGACCGACGATTTATCGCTGGATGGACGAGCGGAAGCTCGAGTACGTGCGCGACGAGCAGTCGGGCCGTACCTTCATCATCCGGCGGGACGTCGAGGCCCTGCGGCAGCAGCTGCGAACACCGGCGTGAGATCCGCTCAGTCCTCGGATCGGCTCGCGAGGAGCTTGCCGAGTTCGCCGCGCTCTTCGAGCGTCATCAACCAGATCAGATCGGAGCGGGAGACGATCCCGAGGAGCTTTCCCTCTTCGTCGACGACCGGCACCGGGTTGACCCGACGGCGGTACATCAACGTGGCGAGCGCTTCGATCGTCTCGTCCGGACCGATCGTGATGGCCGGAGACGACATGATCTCGGCTGCCGTCGTCGCCAGGATCTTGCGCAGCTGCGTTTCGTCCCCGGTACCCGGCAGCTTAAAGAACGCATCGAGGAAGGGCACGTAGAGCGGCGCGTTGAAACTCGCCTCGCGTGCGATGAGGTCGAACTCGGTCACGATGCCGATCACCCGCCGCTCCGCGTCGATCACCGGCATCCCCGAGATCGCGTGCTCCCAGAGCAGACGAGCGATCTCGCCGACCGACGTCGTCGGCCCGATCGCGACGACGTCGCGCGTCATGAGAGCGCGTACCCGTAGCTCCTGCGCCATCCATCTCTTCCCTTCATGTCCGCATCGAGCAAACTCGTCACTCCCCGATCCCAGCGACGTGCGCAGCCACTACCCATCTCGGTTCGTAGCATGCACTGAGCACCGCCGGAACCTCTTCCACGATATCGGACGCGAGCAGCGAGAGCGTCCCCTTGCGAGCGATCGCCCGTAGGGCTGCCCGATTGGCAACGTAGACACCGACGACGCTGGCCGGGAGCGGCTCCAGTCCCTGCGCAGCGAAACCAGCGATCAGGCCGGCGAGCACGTCACCGGTACCGGCCGTGGCCAGAGCGGGATGGACTTGCGGTGCCACGACAACCGTTCCATCGGGAGACGCGACAGCGGTATGCCCGACCTTGAGCACCACATGCTGACCGAACGTCCGGGCAGCGGTCGCCGCTGCCTGCCAAGGATCGCGCAGGATGTCACCGATGTCGACGTCGAGGAGCCGTGCGAGCTCGCCAGGATGCGGCGTCAGAATCAACCGGGCCTCCCGGAGTTCCTCGTGCCAGGGGCCCAGCTTGGCCAGCCAATTGAGTCCGTCGGCATCGACGACCGCGTAGCCGGTGAAGCGCGCGAGCGCGTCGCTCGCCTCTCGCGTTTCGCTGATCGGCGCGAATCCGAGCGCAGCCCGACGCTGGGGCCCGAGGCCGAACAAGGTTCGCATCAGCTCTTCCGCCGGACGATCCTGGCCGAGTCCGGGTCCCACGAGCAGTGCCCGGTACCGCGGCAGCGCGTCGCGGACGAACTCGGCCCAACGCTGGCCCGCACCGACGTCGCCGTCCGGGGCAGGGACGTAGGTCACCTCCGGGAGTGCCGCTGCGATCGTCGGGACCAGAGATCGGGGGACAGCCAGCGTGACGAGCCCCGCACCGGCACGGAGGGCCGCCGCTGCAGCCAAGCGCGGTGCACCGTAGTAACCCGGCGCGCCGCCGACGATCAGGAGGGCACCGACCGCCCACTTGTGCGTGTCCGCGGTCCGCCGCGGTAACCAGCGACGGATCTCCACGTCGGTGGGGAGCACGATCGCTCCCGAGTCGACGGTCGGTGCCGGTAAGCCGATGTCGACCAGCTCGATGAGGCCGGTGTAGCGGAGGGCCGGTGACCGATACGCGCCGACCTTCGGGAGGCCGAGCATCACCGTCAGATCCGCACGGAACGCCCGTTCGTCCGCGGCTCCGGTATCGCTGTCGATCCCCGAAGGAACGTCCACAGCGACGAGCGTCGCCCCCCGCTCGACGCGCGCCCGATAGGCGGCGTCGAACGCCGCGGCCACGGCTTCCGGCAGGCTCGGCCGACTTCCGATGCCGAAGACCGCATCGACGATCACCTCGGCTTCCGCCAACGCGCTGTCCAGTTCAGCGGGAGAGAGCCATCGGCACCGCGCGAGATGCTCGCGTTCGGCCGGGATCTCTCCCGGTTCCGAGCGGTTCCATGCCCAGACGCGCACTTGCCAGCCCTGGGCCGCCAGAAGTCCTGCCGCGACGAGCCCGTCACCGCCGTTGTTGCCCGGGCCGACGAGGAAGAGCGCCCGACGCTCTGCCGAACTCCGGCTGGCCGACGGTACCGACCGCTCGATCGCAGTGGCGACAGCGCGGCCGGCACGCGCCATCAGCTCGGTCAGCGAGGTACCGGCCGCGACGGCTGCCGCTTCGGCTCGTCGTACTTCGTCCACTGTGCACAGCTTGAGCATCTCGGCGATTCCTTCCTGGTGCCTCATGGGCGGCCGGGCCCCGAGGCGTCGAAGGTGGCGACGACCACCGCGATCGCCAGTTCTCGCGCATGCGTCAACGAGACAGCGATGTGCCGCACGCCCAGGCGACGAGCCCGTTCGGCCGCCGTACCGTACAAGCGGATCAACGGTTTCCCGCGCGCGTTGGGTAGGACCTCGATGTCACGCCAGCGGATGCCGCGGATCCCGGTTCCCAGCGCTTTCATCACCGCCTCCTTCGCGGCGAACCTCGCTGCGAGTTCCGGGATGCGGCCGGCGTACCGGCTCCGCTCCGCTTCGGTGTAGATCCGCTCGAGGAATCGCTGACCGAAGCGTTGGACGACGCGCTGGATGCGCTGGATCTCGATCGCGTCGACCCCGACTTCCACCGGACCGGCAGCGTCCGGGTCCCACAGCGGCTCAATGACCACGCCCGACCCCCACGTAGACGAAGCCGAGCGCCCGTACCTCGGCTGGCTCGTAGATATTCCGCCCGTCCAGAATGATCGGCGTCCGCATGAGCGCTCGTACGCGCTGGAGATCGGCTTGCTTGAACTCGTTCCACGGCGTCGCGATGAGCAAGGCATCGGCGCCCGCGACGGCGGAGTACGGATCGGGAGCGTACCGGGCTTCCGGGACTTCACGAGCCGCGTTGGCTATCGCAGCCGGATCGTACGCCGTCACGATCGCGCCGCGGTGGAGCAGCATGCGCAGGACGTCCAGCGCCGGCGATTCGCGGACATCGTCGGTATCCTGCTTGAACGCGAGTCCCCACAGGGCGATCGGCCGTCCGTGCAGGTCGCCGAGCAGGTCCTGCAGTTTGCGGACGAAGCGCCGTCGTTGATCCTGATTGATCTCCAGAACCGCGTGCAGGAGTTGGGGGTGACATCCGACTTCTTCGGCCATGTACGCCAAGGCACGCACGTCCTTCGGAAAACAGCTGCCACCGAAACCCAGGCCGGCTTCGAGGAAAAGCGGGCCGATCCGTGGATCGTATCCCATCCCTTGGGCGACGATCTTGACGTCAGCCCCGACTTGCTCGCAGATCTGCGCGATCTCGTTGATGAAGCTGATGCGGGTCGCGAGAATCGCGTTGGAAGCGTACTTGATCATTTCGGCGCTGCGACGATCGGTGATGAGAATCGGCGCATTGAGGACGCGGTAGAGCTCAGCGACGCGCTCGGCTGCCTCCCGATCCTCGGCCCCCAGGACGATCCGACTCGGATGGAAAACGTCGTGCACGGCCGAGCCCTCGCGCAGGAACTCGGGATTGCTGACGACAGCGAAGGTGGCTTCCGGAGGTTTCACCTGCTCGATCAATGTCGAAACGAAGTCTCCCGAACCGATCGGCATCGTACTCTTGTTGACGATGATGGTGTGTCCGCGCAAGTGTCGACCGATCGTCTCGGCTGCTGCGCGGACCGCGCGCATGTCGGCGTCCCCGTCGACGGTCGACGGTGTCCCGACGCAGATGAAGACGAACTCGGCATCGGGAATCGCCTCCTCGTACTCCGTGGTGAAGTGGAGACGCCCGGCATCCATGTTCCGGCGGATCAGCTCCTGGAGTCCCGGCTCGTAGATCGGGAGGATTCCCTGCCGGAGCTTCTCGACCTTCTCCCGATCGATGTCGATGCCCCAGACGCAGTTGCCGAGGTCAGCAAAAGCGCCGCCGTACACGAGCCCGACGTACCCGAGGCCGACGATCACGATCCGCGCCACGTTCGCCCCTTCTCGCGCTTCTACCGTCGAACACTGAAGTCGGTATACGTTCCGGTCGGTTCGACCCAGGTGCACTCGACGCGCTCGACCCAGGCCCCGGGCGGCCCGACCCGGACCCGCTCAGCGAGACGCTCGAGCGCAGGCCGCGGGCCCTCGGCCCAGAGCTCCACCGACCGGCCGTCCGGTCGATTGCGCACCCAGCCGACGACACCGAGACGTTCCGCCTCGTCGACGACGAAGAATCGGAAGCCGACGCCTTGGACGCGGCCGTAGACGATGCAGTGAAGCGCGCCCCGCTCGCTCATGATGGCTCCTTCGGCGCCGCGACCGCGATCGAGAACGAGTCTCCGCTCCGGTATCGTGCGAAGAAGGCTTCCATCGCCCGTGCGAAGGTACCGGCGGCGATCGCCGCGCGCATCCTCGCCATCTGATTCTGGATGAAACGGATATTGTGGATCGAGGCGAGACGGTACGCGAGGAGCTCCTTCGCGCGGAACAGGTGATGGAGATACGCGGCACTGTACCGCTGGCAGGTATAACAATCGCAATGCGCGTCGACCGGTTCGCGCTGGAACTTGTACCGCCCGGAGGTGATATCGATCCGACCCTCTTCCGTGAAGAGCGCCCCGTGCCGCGCGAGCCGCGTCGGGAGAACGCAGTCGAACAGATCGACACCGAGTCCGACGGCGTACCAGAGGTCCTCGGGAGCGCCCACTCCCATGAGGTAACGCGGCCGATCCTCGGGAAGCTCCGCGAGACTGGCGCGGAGCATCGCGGTGAGGAGGTCCTTCGGTTCCCCCACGCTCAAACCGCCGATCGCGATGCCATCCACGGGCAAGGAGGCGATGAACGCAGCGCTTTCGCGCCGGCGCTGCTCCGCAAAACCGCCTTGTGCGATGCCGAACAGGAGCGGCCGTTCCTCCGCCCGGAGCTGCGCCGTGCGAGCAGCGAAACGAGCGATCGCTCGCTGGAGCCAGCAGTGCGTGCGTTCCATCGCCTCCCGTTGCCGATGCTCCGGTTCTCCGTAACCGACGACGTCGTCGAGCGGCATGATGATGTCGGACCCGAACAGCAGCTGAAGGTCGATCGCGCGTTCCGGCGTCAACTCATGGAGGGATCCATCGATGTGCGAACGGAACGTGACGCCGTTCTCGCTGACCGATCGGAGCTTAGCCAAGCTGTAGACTTGAAAGCCACCGGAGTCGGTGAGAATCGGACCGTCCCATCCCATGAACGAGTGGAGGTCACCGACGATCTCGAAAACGGTCGGACCCGGTCGTAGCAAGAGATGGTAGGTATTGGCCAGGATGATCTCGCTGCCGGTAGCGCGGATCTCTTCCGGCGCGAGCGACTTGACCGACGCTTGGGTACCGACCGGCATGAAGGCTGGGGTGCGCACGATCCCGCGGCGTGTCCGGAGGAGCCCCGTCCGCGCCTTGGTCCCGGCATCACGTTCGAGAATCGCGAACGTGCGCATGCGCCAGCCTCTCCCGAGCCTCGTCCAGGGCTCGAGCATCGCGCATCGGGTATACCTTTTCGAGCGCCTGGGCGACAACGAGGAGATTCGTCGGGTGTCGGTCGAACCGTGATGGACCGGGGACGGAGCGGTCGCGTGTCGAGTCCGGCTCGAATTGGTCGGCAGGCGGTGCTTCGGGCCATCGAGCTCTTCTATGGTCCGCTCGCTCCCCTCTACCCGCTGCTGACCCGGCTGTTGTTCGGCTCCGAGTGGCACGAGTGGAGACGGAGCGTCGAGCCGTGGATCGACGGAGCGGACCTCGTCGCGGACATCGGCTGCGGCCCCGCCGAACTCGCTGCCGAGCTCGCCGACGAGGGTCGACGCGTCATCGCGATCGATCGTTCTCCCGCGATGCTCCGTGTCGCACGTCGTCACACTGGTCGCCGCGCTCGCGGAGGGCGTCTCTGGCTGCTCTGCGCGGACGCCCGAGTTCTGCCGCTGCGCGATCGCACGCTCGACGCGGTCGTGATGACGTACCCGACAGCGGTGTTCCTCGACGCATCGACGCACAGCGAGATCGCGCGCGTCCTCCGGCCGGACGGCGTCTTCGTCGCCGTCGTCGGAGTCCGACCGAAACGATGGCCGCTCTGGCTGCGACCGTGCGTCCCGCTGCTGCGCCGCATCGTGTCGCTCGACCCCGCCGATCCCGCGAGCGCCTGGCTGGTCCCACCGACCCCAGGCTTCGTTTCCGGCGACTGGATCCGATACGAGCATCCGACGGGTACGCTGCTGCTCTGGCTGGCACGCGCAGCGGGAAGCTCGGGCGACGGTCACTCCCAGTGACCGTCGCTGCTCGCCGGTGCGCTGGTCTTCGGGCTGCCCGGCGACTCGAGGAGATTCTCCAGATCGACGAGATCGGCGAGGGGATCGTCCTTCGTCGCCTCCCGCCTGCCGTTCCCGCTCGGAGACGTAACGGGCATCTCGGTCGCTACCGAGGTGGCCGCTCGCGTGGCGGCGGAGCTTGCGCCGGGATCCTTCGGCGTCGTCGCCGGTGCCAGGGCTTGATCGGCTCGTACCGTCTGCGCCACTTCCTGCGTCGCTGAGGCGATTTCCCCGAGCGCTGCACGCGTCTCGTCTTGAACCGCGAGCACGGACGCCGTCACTTCCGCTGTACTGGCCTGAACCTCGCGGAACGCCTGCTCGAACTCGCTCGTCAGCTCGCGGGTTGCGGCACGGAACTCGCGCACCGCACGGCCGATACCCTGGGCGATTTCCGGGAGTTTGCCAGGGCCGAACAGAATGAGTGCGAGCATCATGATCACCAGGATCTCGGGGATGCCCATTCCGAAGAAGTCCATAGCGCTCCCTCGTCGTTCGGCGGTGCCGTCGAGCCGACCTTCCCGTCGGAAGCATCGAGCCTCGCCTAGCAAGTATAACCCTGTGAGTGACGAGGAGGGCGGCATGCGGCCCACCACGATCGTGCTCGACGGCAGGATTCTCGCCTACCGGCGTGGCGGGATCGCTCGTTACGTCGAGTGCTTGGCTCGATCCATCGCCGAATGCCGTGATATCGATGGAGACGCACTGGAGTGCAAGCTTTTGACCAATCGTCCGCTCCCTTCGTCGCCTCTCCCGACGATCCGCTGCCTGACTCCCCCGCACCATCGTTTCGAGGTCTGGACGCTCGCTATCGAGCTCGCTCGGCGACGACCGTCGCTCTTCCACGCGACCGATTTCGTGCTTCCCGTACTGCCGCGTTCCGTGCGTGGTATCGTGACCATACACGATCTCGCTTTCCTCGATGCTCCGCACGAACTCGCGCCCGAGGCGTATCGCTACTACGTGAGGACCTTGTCGCGCGCTCGCAAGGCGGATCGGGTGATCGCGGATTCTCGGGCGACGGCAGCGAAGATCGTCGAGCGCTGCCCGGAACTCATGGACCGCGTGCGTGTGGTGCACCTCGGTGTCGATCGTCGATGGTTCGCTTTTCCTCCAGGGGCCGACGAGATACTGACGGAACGCCTCGGAGACCTCGCCACGCGTCCGCTCGTGCTCGCTGTCGGGACCGTCGAGCCACGCAAGCGCTACGATCTGCTTCTCGACACCTTCCGCTTGCTGCGCGAAGAGCTGGGTGGAGAACCGTTCTTGGTCGTCGTCGGGCAGCGCGGCTGGCGAGCGGAGGCGACCGCGGCGCGCCTTCGTCGGGAAGAGGCCAAAGGGACGCTGCGCTGGCTCGAGGACGCCGACGATGCGGTGCTGCAAGCCCTGTATTCCCGCAGTTCGCTCCTGGTCGTCGCCAGCCGGGACGAGGGGTTCTGTCTCCCGGCGCTGGAGGCGCTCGCTGCTGGCCTGCCCGTGGTAGCCTTCGCGGTCGGGGCGCTGCCGGAAGTGCTCGGAGACGCGGCCCTCCTCGTGACCGAAGAAACACCGGAGGCGCTCGCGACGGCGTGCGTCCAGGTGCTTCGGGATGCGCACCTCCGGCAGCAGCTGAGTGCTCGGGGCAGGGTACGTGCGCAGCAGTTCTCGTGGGAGAAGACTGCCCGGGAGACGCTCCGCGTGTACCGGGAGGTACTGCAGGATGGCTTCTGACCGTTGGATGATCGTCGGTCTGGGAAATCCCGGGCCACGGTATGCCGAAACGCGGCACAACGTCGGCTTCTGGGTGGTCGATCGCGTCGCCGGTCGGCTCGGCATCCAGCGATTCGAACGCCGCTTCGATGGCGAGTTCGCGAGTTACGCCGAGGGAAGTCGGTCGCTCCTTTTGCTCAAGCCGCTCACCTACATGAACCTCAGCGGGCGGTCGGTGCGTCGAGCAGTGGACTGGTACAAGCTCCCGCTCGAGCGACTCCTGGTGGTTCATGACGACATGGATCTCCCGCTCGGCACGCTGCGCTTGCGGCTGGGCGGGAGCTCCGCTGGACATCACGGCGTGGAGTCGATCATCGCCGAACTCGGAAGCGACCGCTTCGCGCGTCTGCGCATCGGCATCGGGCGACCGCCGGCGCGCGAGCGAGGGCGCTCGTACGTTCTGGAACCGTTTCCGCCGCACGAGCGTACGCTGGCTGAACGTGTCGCGGAAGTTGCCGCGGAGGCGGCGCTCGTCTGGTACCGTGACGGACTCACCGTCGCGATGAACCGTTTCAATGGCATGCGCGTGGGCACGGAAGAGGAGACGCTTGCTCCGTGACGGCTCCGCTAGGGACAATTGCGACGGAGTCCGAGATCCTGGCGCGTACCGGGAAGTTCCTGGCGTGGTGCCTGGAGCGGAGCGAGGCGAAAGTGGAGGAAATCGCATGGCGATCGATCAGGGACAGAATCAGCGCGGTTATTTGATGCTCCTCGTCGGCGACGAACGCCGGACCTCCGACGCCGCACTCGGTATCGCTTTGCGAGGAGCCGGGCACGGTTTGCGCGTGCACATCATCGAGTTCCTGAAGACGGGTCGTGAACGCGGAGAGGTCGCGGCCGTCTCCTTTCTGACCGGCGTCACGCTGTCTCAGTACGGGATGATCGACATCCGAACGCGTCCGGAAGAGTTGCGTGGCCCGGCGATCTCGCCGGAGCGGCTGCAGGCCGCTTTGCGCGAAGCGCGGCAACATGTCCAGTTCCGTGTCACCAACATCCTGATCTTGGACGGACTCCTGACGCTCGTCGACGAAGGTATGGTCGAGGACCGCACGATCTTGGAAATCGTCGAAGGCGCAGCAGCCTGGACGGACATTGTGCTCACTGGACGCGCAGCGACACCGGCGTTGCAGGATGCCGCCGACAGCGTAACGCTCATGCAGACGATCAAGGTGCGGGAGCACGAACCGCTCCGGCGCGGGCTGCATTACTGATCGAGCGGAGGTGCGAGGCTCATGGACGATCGACGGATCCGTGTACTGATCGCGAAGCCCGGGTTGGACGGTCACGATCGCGGGGCCAAGGTGCTCGCGAGGGCATTGCGTGACGCGGGAATGGAGGTTATCTACACCGGGCTCTTCCAAACCCCCGAATCGATCGCCTGCACGGCTGCGGACGAAGACGTCGACGTCGTCGGACTCAGCATCCTTTCGGGCGCGCACAACCAGCTCGTGCCAGAGGTCATCGAAGCGCTCCGCGCTGTCGGAAAGGGCGATGTGTTGATTCTGGTCGGCGGGATCATTCCGCAAGAAGATATTCCCTACCTCGAGCAACGCGGCGTCCATGCCGTGTTCGGCCCTGGGACCCCGCTCTCGACCATCGTCGACTACATCAGAACGAACGTCGAACCCCGATTGTCGCAGGCGAGCCGGTGAGATGCAGCAGGAGACGCTATTGGCCGATTTGCTCGAGCGCGTGCGCGCTGGCGATCGAGGCGCGCTGGCACGTGCTTTTTCGCTTCTGGAGCGCGCGCCGGAACTGTGGCGCTGGGAGAGCGAGGGTAATGCAGCCGGCTCTTTCGTGGTCGCGGTTGCGGGGCCGCCGGGAGCTGGGAAGAGTACGCTGCTCGGAGCGATCGCGCGCGCTTTGAGTTCCAGGGATATGTCGTGCGGGATCGTGGCGTTCGACCCCGCCAGCCCCAGGTCCGGCGGTGCCCTCCTCGGCGACCGCATCCGCATGCTCGATGCCGCTGCGCTTCCCAACGTCTTCGTCCGTTCTGTCGCTGCCCGCGATCCGGTCGGTCCCGGAACCGCGGCGCTTCCGGTGCTCCTCGCGCTCCTGGAGCTGTACGGCTTCGATTTCGTCTTTCTCGAATCGGTCGGGGCCGGGCAGGAGGCGACGCCGCTCCTCGCTCTGGCGGATTCCGTCCTGCTGGTCTCGGCGCCCGGACTCGGGGACAGCGTCCAGATCCTCAAGGCCGGCGTTCTCGAGCTGGCCGACATCGTCATCGTGAACAAGGCCGACCGATCAGGTGCGGACGAACTCGCGCGCGAACTGACCGCCTACTTCCGCTTGGTAGCAGCCCCGACCGAGGAGCCCACGACCGTCCTCCGTACGGTCGCGACCGAGGAGCGAGGAATCGAGGACGTGCTCGAGGCGCTCGCTGCGCGTCGCGAACGAGCGCTGCGAACACGCATGCTCCGAACTCGTCGACGGTCTCGGCTCGTCCGCTTTCTCCAGGCCCGACTGCGGGAACGCTGCCTTCGGGCCATCGACGACCTTGTGGCGGAACTCCTCCACGACGATTCCGATGGCGTGGCAACTCCGGTCACCGAGGGAGCACTGCTCCGAATGGTCGTTCAGCGTCTCGCGTCCTGGCTCGACGACGAGGCGGCCCGCTGAATGGCGCAACGATTGGCGATCTTCGCGGCTGCGGCACCTGCCCCGATGCCGTTGTCGATGTTGACGACGACGAGCCCGGGTGCACAGCTCTGCAGCATGCTCTGCAAGGCTGCGACACCGGCTCCAGCGAATCCGTAACCCACCGGGGTCGGCAATCCGATCACCGGCACCGGGACGAGGCCGGCCACGACGCTCGGCAAGACTCCGTCCATCCCAGCGGCCACGACGAGCACATCGGCATCCCATTCCTGGACGAGTTCGGACAGTGCCGGGACCAGACGGTGCAAGCCGGCGACCCCGACGTCGCACACGAGTCGAACCGCACACCCCAGTTCCTCAGCCACCAGCTGCGCCTCCTCCGCCGCGGGCAGATCGGCTGCCCCAGCGGTCAGGATGCCGACCCGACCTCCGGTCGCCGGCGGTGCCGTCCCCTCCTGCCAGAGGACAGCCGTCCGGTACGTCGCTGCCGCTCGACTCCGGACCCTCGGGAAAGCACGCTGGAGCAGGTCGTAACGCCGCGCGTCGAGTCGACTCACGAGGACTCTGCCACGCTGCTCCAGCAAGAGCGCCACGCTGGCACGGAGCTGCTCGTCGGTCTTCCCCTCGGCCAGGACCACTTCGGGAACCCCCGTCCGCTCCTCCCGGGACGGGTCGACCCAGACCCCAGGATTCGACCGTCCAGGCACTGGTCGTCCCTCCAGGGCAGCCCGCAGGGCAACGAACGGATCACCGATCGATCGGTCGTGCATCGCTCCCGTTCCTCGCAACGGCTCGTGCGATGAGTTCCTCCGGGTCCGCACTCTCGGTCCCGTCCCGACGCAAGAGTAGCAGGAACTCGACGTTCCCCTCGGCCCCAGTGATCGGCGACGGCTCCAGTCCGAGCACCGCGAAGCCGAGATCCAACGCAGCTGCGATGACGCGTTCCAGCACTTCCCGATGCACCGCCGGATCGCGCACGACTCCGCCCTTGCCGACCTTGTGCCGACCAGCCTCGAACTGCGGTTTCACGAGCGCGATCACGTACCCACCGGGGCGCAACACTCGCCACGCGGCCGGCAGGACGAGACGCAACGAAATGAAGGAAACGTCGATCGTGACGAGATCGATCGCCTCCGGGAGCGCCTCGAGGTACCGGACATTCGTTCGCTCCATCACGACGACACGCGGATCGTTCCGCAACTTCAGATGCAGCTGGCCGTAGCCCACGTCGATGGCGTAGACGCGTCGCGCGCCGTGCTGGAGCAGCGCGTCGGTGAACCCGCCGGTCGACGCTCCGAAATCCGCGCAGACCCATCCCGAGACATCGATGCCGAAGGAACGGAGCGCGTGCTCCAGTTTCTCGCCACCGCGACTCACATAACGCGGTTCCTGGACGAGACGGAGCTCCGCGTCTTCCGGGACGAGTTCTCCCGCCTTCTCGATCCGTTGCTGACCCACCCACACCCGTCCGGCCATGATCAGCGCACGAGCTTGACTCCGCGTCGACGCCAGACCGCGCCGGACCAGCAACTCGTCCGCTCGGACACGCTTCTTCGTCATGGTGGTGAGTTTTCTGCGACCCGGAGCCAGGGAGGACGTTGGTTGTGCAGATGGCACAGCGCGATCGCCAGCGCATCGGCGGCATCGTCAGGTTGCGGGATGTCCGGGAGGCGGAGCAAGAGCTTGACCATTTCCTGCATCTGCCGTTTGGCGGCTTTCCCGTATCCGCCGATCGCTTGCTTCACCTGGGCGGGCGTGTACTCGACCACCGGCAGACCACGCTGACCGCAGAGCAGGAGCACCACGCCCCGCGCTTGTCCCACCGCCAGCGCCGTCGTGACGTTGCGCGCGAAGAAGAGCTGCTCGAGCGCCACGACATCCGGTCGCCAGGCGTCGAGAAGCCGGGATAGCTCCTCGTACAGTCGAACGAGCCGCTGCTCGACCGAGGCCGTCGCCTCGGTGCGAACGACACCGTAGGTCAATGCTTCCGGCGGCTCCGTCGCGGCCACGAGGCCGTAGCCGAGAAGCGCTGTACCAGGATCGATGCCGAGAATGCGCACCCGATGCTGTTCCCCGCACCTGCTGCCGTTTTCCGTCATTTCGAACAACACAGCGACCGCACTCCGTCGACAATCGCTTGAAATCATAACAAAATCGCTGTATACTTTGAAGCAGAGCGCACGTCGGATCGCCGACTCCAAGCGACGGAAAGGATCGCGGGTGCAAGGCGAACGCGACTCGCCAGAACCGCTCGCCCGGAACGGTCAGCGTTTTTCCTTCGTCCGCAGTGCATGGTCCCGCGTTGCCGACCGGTGAGTGGGGGTCTGGCTATGGATTCCATGGATCTGCATGCCTTGGGGGACATGACCGACGGTTTCCTGTCGTCCGATCAGCCGTTCTCCTCGCTCGCGGACTTCGACGATGCTCATCACTTCGAACCCGATCTGGAGGATGACGACCTCGATCTCCCGGTCCGCCGCTCCCCGCTCCTGCAACGGAGACCGCGCGACTCCCACGATCGCAGCGAACTCGACGACGGCCTCAGCGTCAGCGATACCGTTCGACTCTATCTCCACGAAATCGGTGAAACTGCGCTCCTCACGCCGCAGGAGGAGGTCTGGCTCGCCCAGCGGATCGAGCGCGGCAAGATCGCCCAGGCACGTTTGGAACGGGGTGAATACTCTTCCGAGGAAGAGCGACTCGCCCTGCTCGCCGACAAGGAAGACGGCGAGAAGGCTCGTGCCCACCTCATCCAAGCGAATCTCCGACTCGTCGTCAGCGTCGCCAAGAAGTACGTCGGCCGCGGCCTCTCCTTCCAGGACCTCATTCAGGAAGGCAACATCGGCCTGATGAAGGCGACCGAAAAATTCGATTACAAGCGCGGGTACAAATTCTCCACGTACGCGACGTGGTGGATTCGGCAAGCGATCACCCGCGCCATTTCCGATCAGTCGCGAACGATTCGTCTCCCAGTGCATGTCGGGGAAACGATCAACCGCATCAAGAAGATGAGTCACCGTCTCCAGCAGATCCTCGAGCGCGAGCCGACGCAACTCGAAGTCGCGAGGGCGCTCGACATGCCCGAGGAGAAGGTTCGGCAGATCCTCGAGGCCGCTCGGCTCCCCGTTTCGCTCGAGGCTCCGATCAGCCCGGACGGTGATGCCTTCCTCGGGGACTTCATCGAAGACGACACGCAGCCCTCGCCGATCGAGATCGCTGCCCAACAACTCTTGCGGCAGCAGATCCAGGAGGCATTGAGTCGTCTCACCGAGCGTGAACGACGGATCATCGTCCTTCGGTACGGTCTCGAGGATGGCCAGTTCCGGACGCTCGAAGAGGTCGGACGCGAGTTCGGAATCACGCGCGAGCGAATCCGTCAGATCGAGGCGAAAGCCCTGCGCAAACTCCGCCACCCGAGCTGCAGCCGCATGCTGCGCGGGTACCTCGATTGACCGCTCCCGTCCCGAGCATCCACGCCGGGCCGCGAGCGTCGTGCCCGCCCCCGACCATGGGCTGCGGTCGGGTCGCTCACGTCGCCGGATAGCGCCCGAAAATGAGCACGGCGTTATGGCCGCCGAATCCGAACGCGTTGGTCATGACGTAGCGGAGCTCGGCCGGGCGAGGCTCGTTCGGAACGTAGTCGAGATCACACTCTGGGTCGGGCTCGCGCAAGTGCCAGGTCGGCGGGATCACCCGATGCTGCAACGCCAGCACGCAGATCGCGGCTTCCAGGGCTCCAGCGGCACCCAAGAGGTGACCGGTCAAGGCCTTGGTCGAGCTTACCGGCGGGACGTTCCGCCGATCGCCGAACACACGCTTCAGCGCGATCGTTTCTGCGACATCGTTGAGCGGCGTACTCGTGCCGTGCGCGTTCACGTAGTCGATGTCGCCTGCCGAGAGCCCGGCATCCTCGAGCGCCTGGCGCATCGCTGCGACGGCTCCCGCACCATCCGCGCACGGCTGTACGATGTGATAGGCATCGGCCGTGGTCCCGTATCCGACCAGTTCGGCGAGGACCGGAGCTCCACGCTGGCGCGCCGAATCTTCTGCCTCCAGAACCAGAACCGCCGCCCCCTCGGCGATGACGAAGCCGTCGCGCGTCCGGTCGAACGGGCGACTCGCCGTTTCCGGCTCGTCGTTCCGCCGGGAGAGGGCCTGCAGCGCCGCGAAACCGGCCACCACGGTCCGCGTCAACGGAGCCTCCGAACCACCAGCCAGGACGATGTCCGCGCGCCCTTCGCGGATCATCCGCAATCCCTCGCCGATCGCGTTCGCACCGCTCGCACACGCCGAGAGCGTCGCGAAGTTGGGCCCCTTCGCACCCGTCTCGATCGCCACGTAACCGCCGGCCATGTCGGCGAGGAACATCGGGATCAGGAACGGACTCACTTTCGCCGCCCCGCGCGTGCGCAGCGCCTCGACACCGGCTTCGAACGTCTCGACACCACCGAGCGCCGATCCGATCAGTACCCCCGTCCGCTCGGCACGATCGGCCGAAAGATCGAGACGCGCCGCCCGCAGCGCTTCTTTGGCAGCGGCGACCGCGAACTGAATGAAGCGGTCGGTACGCCGCGCTTCCTTCGGAGGCAGATACTGGCTCGGATCGAAGGACGGCACCTCGCCGGCGACACGACTCGGGAGGTCGTGCGCGTCGATCCGTTGCAGCGCACGCGTCCCCGACCTCCCTCGAAGCAAGGACTGCCAGACCTCCTGCGGATCGTTCCCGACCGGTGAAACGATGCCGAGGCCGGTGACGACGACACGGCGTCGCACCTCACGCTCCCTTCCGAGCGATCGTGTCCCAATTCAACGAGCGCGGTGGACGTTCCCCCCGCAGCGCGCTGATCAGGTTCTGTGCCGCCAGTTCGGCCATGCGTTGCCGCGTGACCTCGCTCGCACTCGCGATGTGCGGCGTGACGAGCACATTGGGAAATTCCAGCAACGGATGATCCGGCGGCAGCGGTTCCGGATCCGTCACGTCCAAGCCCACGCCCCAGAGCCTTTCGGCCGCCAGTGCTTCCACCAGCGCAGCTGTGTCGATCACCGGTCCACGCGCCGTATTGATCAGAATGGCCGTGGGCTTCATCGAACTCAGCTCGCGCGCGCCGATCAGTCGATACGTTTCCCGAGTCAACGGTACGTGAAGCGTCACGATATCGCTCGCACCGAGGAGCTCGTCGAGAGAGACGAAGCGAGCACCGTACTTGTTCTCCAACGATGCATCGACCGGCGTCCGATCGGTGTACAGCACACGCATGCCGAAACCGAGCGCCCGACGGGCGACGGCTTGGCCGATCCGACCGAATCCGACGACTCCGAGCGTCGCCCCATGCACGTCCTGGCCAAGGAAGCCGAGCGGTTCCCAGGTGCGCCATTCTCCCCGTCGGACGGTGGACGCGGCCTCGCACACGCGTCGGGCTACAGCCAGGATCAGGGCCCAGGTGAAGTCAGCTGTCGTCTCGGTGAGGACGTCCGGAGTGATGCACACGACGACGCCACGAGCCGTACAGGCGTCCACGTCGATATTGTCGTGCCCGACCGCCATGTTGCTGATCACCTTGAGATTCGGCAAGGCGTCGAGCAACTCGCCGTCGATACGATCGGTCAACAGAGTCAGCAACCCATCGGCGTCGGCTGCCAGGCGCACGAGCTCCTCCCGGCTCGGCGGCAAGTCGCCGGGCCAGACGGAAACGGCGCAACCGGCTAGCTCGAGCACTTCGATCCCACGCGCTGGAATTCGCCTCGTCACCGCCACTCGCACGCCTGCACCCCGTCCTCCGTACGAGCTTCCCGTCACCTATCGGTGTGCATTCTACCCGGGAGCAGCACCGGCGGAACCTCGAAACGGCTCGCGAAACACGAAAAAGAAGAGCCACCGGTATCGGTGGCTCGACCGCTCCCCGAGCAGGATTCGAACCTGCAACCTTGCGGTTAACAGCCGCCTGCTCTACCGTTGAGCTATCGGGGACCGTTCTTCGTTTGTCACGCTGGGAGTTTGCCATACCGGAACGCACCTCGTCAAGGGGGAGGGGGTTGCCTGTGTTAGCCGCCCGTTCCGCTGCATGATACACTGCCCGCGGCGAACGGGGAGTTCGATGAAAGGACTCGAACGATGCTCGTCCTCACGCGACGCGACGTGTACGAGCTCGTGCCGATGGCCGATGCGATCGAACTCGTGAAACGAGCCTTCCGGGATCTCTGCCGCGGGGAGGCCCACGCGCCGCTCCGGACGCCGCTCGAAGTCCCGCAGGGACCCGGTACGACGCTTTTCATGCCGGCTTTCGTGCCATCGGTCGAAGGACTCGGCCTGAAAGTCGTCTCGGTCTTCCCCGAGAATCCGCGCCGCTTCGACAAACCAACGATCCATGCGGTCGTCCTCACCGTCTCGACGACCACCGGCGAACCGACCGCATTGCTCGACGGAACCTACCTCACCGCGCTCAGGACCGGTGCGGCCTCCGGTGCAGCCACCGATCTCTTGGCACGGCCCGACGCGCGGAAGCTCCTGGTCATCGGTGCGGGCGCACAAGGTCCGACCCAGGCGTGGGCCGTGCTCTGCGTTCGACCGATCGATACCGTCTACGTCTACGACCGCGACCGCCGGGCCGGCGAGACGTTCGAGCGACGCCTGCGGGAGCTCGTTCCCGAGTTGGCAGCCACCGTGGTCGTCGTCGACGAACTCGGAACCGTGCTCCCGCAGGTCGACGTCATCTGCACAGCGACCACAGCGCGGGAACCGCTGTTCGATGACGCGCTCCTACCTCCGGGTGTCCACATCAACGCGATCGGAGCCTTCACTCCCGAGATGCAGGAGATCCCACCGGAGACGATCGCCCGCGCCTACGTGGTCGTCGATTCCGTACCCGCGGCCCTCGCCGAGGCCGGCGACCTGATCAAGCCGCTGCGCGCCGGCGTCATCACGGAAGAGCACATCCGCACGGAGATCGGCGAGATCGTCGACGGCCGAAAGCCCGGTCGAACCTCGAGCGACCAGGTCACGGTCTTCAAGTCGGTCGGCAACGCCGTCCAGGATCTGGCCGTCGCATCCGAAGCGGTCCGCCGCGCACAGGCACGCGCACGGGGTCAGACCATCTCGCTCGCGTGACGCTTCCGTCTCTCGCCGTCGCTCCCCATGCCCGTCGACTGGATGGATCATTCGGGCGGTCAGCGAGCAGCGATGCCGGCCTCGATCGGGCAGACACCGGCCCGGCAACGACGCTCCGTCACGTGCTCGAGGAACTCTTCCTGGAACCGCTCCAACATACCCAGGAGCGGCATCGGCGCCACTTGCCCGAGACCACAGAGCGAGAGCTCGATGATGTGCTTGCTCGCGTAGCGGATGATGTCCAGATCCTCCGGCCGCCCGTATCCGTAACGGATACGGTCCAGGATTTCGACCAGTGCCGGTGTCCCCAGTCGGCAGGGAGTGCACTTTCCGCACGACTCGTACCGACTGAAGCCGACCAGGTAGCGCGCGAAGTCGACGGCGCAGACCGACTCGTCGAAGACGACGAAGCCTCCCGACCCCAGCATCCCACCGAGCGGCGTGAGGGAGTCGAAGTCGACCGGGACGTCCAGCTCGTCTTCGCGCAGGGGACCGGCCGAGACGCCGCCGGTCTGCACCCCCTTGAACCGGTACCCAGGACGCATGCCACCGAACACATCGAAGATCAGGGAGCGCATCGAGATACCGAGCTCGACCTCGGCGACTCCGAGGTACCGTACGGGGCCCTGCATCGTGATGAGCTTCGTACCGGTGCTTTCCTTCGTCCCGAGACTGGCGTACCAACTGCCGCCGTTGCGGATGATCGCTGGCACGGACGCGAAGGTTTCGGTGTTGTTCAGCACCGTCGGGCGACGCCAGAGTCCCTCTTCGACCGAGCGCGGAGGCTTCGTTCGCGGCTGTCCGCGCTGCCCCATGATGGCGTACATGAGCGCCGAGCCTTCGCCGCAGATGTAGGCGCCCCCCCCTGTCCGCACGCGGACGTGGCAGGAAAAGCCACTGCCCAGGATGTCATCGCCCAAGAGCCCGAGCTCGTACGCCTGCTCGACCGCCCGTTGGAAGCGGCGGAGCGCCAGCGCATGTTCACCGCCGATGTAGTTGTAGCCGTACGGTGTTTCGAGCGCATAGCAGCCGATGAGCAAGCCCTCGAGGACCAGATGGGGATTCGTCTCGAGCAAGCGCCGGTCCTTGAAAACGTTCGGTTCCCCTTCGTGACTGTTGACGACGACGTATTTGGGCCAGGCCGGCGTTCGCCGCCCGCTTTCCCATTTGATCCCCGCAGGGAAGCCGGCTCCACCGCGGCCGCGGAGATTCGACGCTTTCACTTCCGCCACGACTTCGTCCGGCGTCATCTCGAAGAGCGCTCGCAGGAAGGCCCGGTACCCTCCCACGGCGATGTACTCTTCGATCGACTCCGGATCGATGACGCCGGCATGCTCGAACAGGATGCGGCGCTGCGCACGCAGGAACGGATGCGCCTGCAAGGGCGGAATCCCCTGCCAAGCCTCGGGGGCACGCACCCCCAACACCCACTCGGGGCGCCATTCGCCTCGGCGCAAACTGTCGAGGAGCTCGGGAACCCGGTCGGTCGTCACCCAGCCGTAGACGATCGGCGGCGAGCCAGGCGGTTTGATCTCGATGAACGGCTCGGCGAAGCACCAACCGGCACAGCCGACGCGTCGGAGCACTGCCGGGATATGTCCCTCGGACAGGACCAGCTCGAGGTGCTTGTACGTCTCCAATGCACCCTTCGCGATGCTGCACTCGCTGATGCCCACCGAGATCACCCAGTGGTCGCCCGCCCAGAGTTCGTCCCACTTCGCCCTAGCTGCCGCCGTAAACGCCTCGAACGCGGCCCGATCAGTGAGCACCGCCATTGTTCTCCTCCGCTCCGCTTCTCAGCCGCTCGATCAACGCACGCATCCCCTCGACGTTCAGTCCACCGAGATACGCGCGGTGATCGAGCTGAGCAGCCGGTGCGAGATCGCAGACGCCGAGGCAACCGTTGAAGACGTGGACACTCAGGGTTCCGTCGGATGTATCCCCATGTTCGTCCATTCCGTACTCTTCGCGCAGGAGCTCGACCAGACGTCCCGCGCCAGCCACATAGCACGCAGCACCGTAGCACAGCCAGAGAAAGTGCCGTTGAGGCGGCCGAGTGCGGAAGTCCGCGTAGAAGGTGAGTAGACCGTACACCCGATTGATCGTCACTCCGAGGTGTTCCGCGATCGCCTCAGCTGCTTCCGGTGGAACCCAACCGTACAAACGCTGCGCTTCCTGGCATGCGCTCACGATCAGTTCCTGGGCCTCTTGGTGATCGCGCGGTCGATAGCGCTCCTCGAGGATACGGCGCAATGGTTCGAGGTCGACCGTCGTCCGCCGCGGAACCTTGAGCTCCATTCGCCTATCCTTCCAGCAGTGACGCCCCGCCGGCCAGTATACCGCTGCGCCGCACCGCTCGCGGGCAGGCCTGCACGGTCGACGCGCCGTGCCGCCGGGTCGTCGATGCCGCTGTTCCCCGGGTTGCTATACTTGCGTCGAGCACACGGGAGTTCTTCGATGTTCTGGTTGGATCGTCTCGTCGAGGAACGGATCCGTACCGCCCAGGAGCAAGGAGCGTTCCGTAACTTGCCCGGTGAAGGTCGCCCGCTTCCTCCCGACGACGAACCGCTCAGCGAAACTTGGGCGGCGCATCGGCTCCTCAAGAAGCACCAGCTGCTTCCCGATTGGTTGCAGCTCCGCAAGGAAATCTACGCAGAACGCCAGCTGGTGCGGCAGGCTTGGGAGGAATACTGGCGAGCCGCAGAGTCGGGCACCCCTGACGATCCGGCTCACGCCGCCGTACTCCGCCGGTTGGCTTGGCGCTACCGGGAACTCGCTCGTGCCATCAACCGGAAGATCGACCAGCACAATCTCCGCTGCCCGTCGATGGCTCACGAACTCGTGCGGTTTCCCGAGGATATGATCGAGCGGGAGTGGCGACGACGCGGCGTCTCGCCGCCATGAGGGTGCTCACGCACTAATCGTTGGTCCGCAGTCCACCACGGTACCCGAAGAGTTGCTGGAAATCTCCATCGAAGTGTTCGAGGAACTCGCGGATTTCCTCGACATCGCGATCCGTGACCGGCTCGTCCCGAACCGGCGCCGCACTTTCGAGCTGCTCCTCGTCGATGACCGCTGCGATGAGACTCGACGCTCCGCAATACTGGCAAGTCAAACGGAACGCCCAGGTCGACCGCGAGCGTCCCAGTGCCTGCAGATCCTCGATCGTGAAGCGTTGGCCGCACACGGCACACCGCTCGACCAGGTTGAGGACGATCGCACGAACCTTTTCCCAACGCGGATCCATCGGTACCTACTTCTTGTCGAGATCGTCGAGATCGAGCGACTCGATCACCTCTCGGAAGATCGAGAGATCCGCCTCCGAGATCTGTTCCTCCGACTCCACGCGCTCGATCTCCGGGGGCTCGATCTCGGTCTCGTTCTCGGCTTCCTCTTCCAAGCGCACGCCGGCACGCTCCATGACCGAATCGTCCACGTAGATCGGCACCTTGGCGCGTACCGCCAAAGCGATCGCGTCGCTCGGCCGGCTGTCGATCTCGATCGTCCGACCGTTCATCGTGAGAACGATCCGGGCGTAGAAAATCTCCTGAGATAGATCGGTCACCGCGACCTCGCGGATCTCGGCCCCGAGTTCGTCGATCACTGTCCGGAGCAGGTCGTACGGCAAGGGACGAGCCGGGGTCACGCCTTGGAGCGCCATCGCGATCGCTTCGGCCTCGAACGGCCCGATCCAAATCGGCAGATGCCGATCGCCGTGCACCTCCTTGAGCAGGACGACCCGATGTTGTGTCACGAGGCTGACACGAATGCTATCGACGACCGTTTCGATCATACCCTGCACCTTCCTCCGGCACGATCAGAATTTCGTACAGGGCGTCCTCCGGCCCCACCGCCCGTTTGTCCCCGATGCGTCAACTCGATTCTACACCCCGCACCGGTTCACTCCAAGGCATAGGCCGGCGTGGTCAAGATCTTCGCTTCCTCCGGTGGCCAGTACGTCAACCAGGCCTTACCGATGATCGACGAGAGCGGGATCGCGCCGAAGACCCGCGAGTCGCTCGAGTTGTTTCGGTTGTCGCCCATCACGAACACGTGCCCGGGTTCGACGACGTATTCGTGATCGAGGGTCATCCCCCGCCACACGGTGGGCTCGCTCAGATACGGCTCGACGAGGCGCTTGCCATCGATGTAGACAGATCCGTTCCGGATCTCGACATGCTCACCGGGTAAAGCGATGATACGCTTCACGTAGGGTTCGCTCCCGCCATTGGGAGGGTGGAAGACCACGATATCCCCCCGCCTCGGCTGCCCGAAGGGATACCAGGTCCAGGTCGGATCGACCGACAATCCGGGAACCCAGGCCAACCACTGGCCGAGCGGGATACCCATGTAGGCGCGGCGGTTCACGATGAGCATTTCGCCGTTGTGCAGTGTCGGCTCCATGCTCGATCCGTCGACACGGTAGTTGAGGATGACGCCGCGGATGGCCACGAACAGTACAAGCGCAATGAGCAGCGTTTCCGCGATGTCCCAGGCGAGCGAGCGCCGTCGTACTGCCCGACCTTCGGCTGTCGACCACCGCTCCGATTCACCAGTAACCTGCGTCATCCGATGCCGCCCTACTTCATCGCGATCGTCCGGCCGCCGATTATATCCTGCGGAATGCGTCTGGGCTGCGAACGACGGACCGGTGCCATGGAACTTACGGAAGGAACCCGACTCGCCGGACGCTATCGGATTCTGCGCCCACTCGGGCATGGGGGCATGAGCACCGTCTTTCTCGCCGGCGACGAACACTTTCCGCACGTCGAGCGGCACTGCGCCATCAAGATCATGCGCGCCAGCGAGGACCCGACCCTCGCCGAGCTCCAGCGTGCCGCATTCGAGCGCGAAGCGAGCCTGCTGGCGACCCTCCGCCATCCGGCGATCCCCGAGGTGTACGATTATTTCGTCGGAGACAGTCGCTGTTGCCTCGTGCTCGAGTTCGTCGACGGTGAGGATCTCGAGCGCTTGCTCGAGCGAACGGGAAAGCCGGTTGCGGAATCCCTGCTGATCGAGTGGACGCTTCAACTTCTCGACGTCCTCCACTTCCTGCACACGCAACGGCCGCACCCGATCGTCTTCCGGGACCTCAAACCGTCCAACATCATGCTCCGCGACGACGGGACGATCGTGTTGATCGACTTCGGTATCGCCCGACTGTTCCAGCCTGCTGCTCGCGGCACGACGATCGGCACCGAAGGCTATGCACCACCGGAGCAGTACCGCGGCATCGCCGAGCCACGCGGCGATCTGTACGCCTTGGGCGCGACCCTCTACCACTTGGCGACCGGCATCGACCCGAGAACTCAGCCACCGTTCTCGCTCCCGGAGGTGCCTCCACGCAGCGTGAATCCGAACCTCTCGCCGGAATTTGAGCGCATCATCCTCTGTGCCCTCGCGTACGATCCGGCTGATCGCTTTCCGAGCGCCGAAGCGATGGCGCACGCCGTTCGCGCACTCGGCCATCGCTCGGATCCCGCCGCTCCCACGCCCCGACGAACCAGGGTCGTTCCGCACGACCATCACCCCACGCTCGGCGAGCGGCTGAGCATACGCTGGAGCTTCCAGACCGATGACGAGATCCGGGGTTCTCCGGCGCGAGCGGATCGACTGATCGTCTTCGGCTCCTACGACGGCCGGATCTACGCGCTCGAGCGGGACAGCGGCCTCCTCCGCTGGCGTTTTTCCACCGGCCGAGGAATCGCCACTACCCCCCTGTACGCCGACGGGTCGTTCGTCGTCGGCTCCGATGACGGAGCAGTTTATTGCCTCGCCGTCGAGGACGGGGCACTGCGTTGGCGCTACCGAACCGCGGGGCCGGTACGCTCCTCACCCGCGCTCGCCGGTCGCGTCGTCGTCTTCGGCAGCGACGACCGTTTTCTCTACGCCCTGGACCTGGAGACCGGTACCCCGCTCTGGCGCCGACCAGCGCGCGGCCCCGTCCGCGCGACGCCGCTCCCGCTCGGCGAGTTCGTCCTCTGCGCCGCCGACGACGGTACGGTGGCCCTCCGCTCCGCCCACGACGGACGAACGCTTTGGTGGTTGCGGCTGGACGCGCCCGTGTGGGGGAAACCGGCCCTCGTCGATGGGTGCGTCGTCGTCGCGACGATCAGCGGAACCGTCGCGAACCTCGATCTCACCGAAGGTGCGCCACGCTGGCAGCAGCAGCTACCTGACGCGTTCGTTGCAGCTCCCACGCTGGCGGCCAACAGCCTGCTCCTCGCAGGCAACGCTGGCACCGTCTTCGCTGTTCACCCGAAGACCGGCGACCGGCTCTGGGAGTTGCGGATCGGCGAACGAATCGCGAGCACGCCGATGCCGTTCCAGAATGACCTGCTCCTCGCCACCGGCGGTGGCCGCTTGTACCGCATCGCGTTGACCGGCGAGATCGTGGCACGGAGCGAACTCGGCCCCGGTATCGTCGCGACTCCGCTCGTCGAGGCGACGACGATCTACGTCGGCATGCTTGACGGGAGCTTCCTGGCACTCGATGCAACGCTCTTGAAGGACGGAAATGCGCCATGATCCGCGTCGTCGTGCATGTGCTGAACGAGGATCCGTTCGTCGCCGAGCTGGAAGGGCTCCCCGACCCCCGCGACCAGTACGTCGTCCTCAGGAACCCGCGGCGCCGTGACGGCAAGCGGTTGTCGACGCTCACCGACGGAGTCACAACCATTCTTTTCCCGTGGCATCGGGTGACCTTCATCGAGCTCCTCGACGACCCGTCGGGGAGGGCGGAACGGCTACTGACGATCTTCCGCGACGAACCGGGTAGCGAGGGCTGAATCAACCTCGCTCCTCCGGGCGATCGGCCACCGGCTCCTTCGTCGCCGCACGGAACTCCTTGATGGTACGGCCGATCGCGCCGCCCAACTCGGGTAGGCGACTCGCACCGAAGAGGATTACGACAATCAAGAGCACGATCGTTAGCTCTTGCCATCCGAACGAGGGGACGAGCAAAGGTACCACGCCACTGACTCCTTCCAGAGGACGAGCACGTTCCATCGAGTGTACCTCAGACGGTGCACGATCTCACCCTTCGATCCGGTACCAACGCGGCAAGTCACGGAGATGATCTTCCGGTTTGACGAGCGGCGTCGCCTCGACACCGCCGATGCGATCGCTCACGACGAAGCAATATCGCGGGTAGTAGAGGACGACCGCTGGTACGTTCTCCGCGAACAGCCGTTGGAACTCCACGTAGAGCGATCGACGCTGTGCCATGTCCGTCGAGCGACGGGCCTCCTCCAAGAGGATATCGACGGTCCGATTGCGGAAGCCGGTCACGTTCGTGCCGACATCCGCCTGCGACGAATGCCACAGCTCGAACGCGTCCGGATCGCCGGTACTCGACATCCAACCGAAGATCGCCGCGGTGTATTCACGGTTGAGCAGCTGCCGCTGCAGCGTCTCGGCCGGAACGGGCTGCACCGTGACAGCGATGCCGACGCCGGCCAGTTGCTCCGCTACCGCTTGCGCGACCGCCACACGGATCGCATCGTCGGCGTTGACCAACAGGGTGAACCGAAAACTCAACCCTTGCTGATCGAGCACACCGTCACCGTTGCGATCCTCCCAGCCGGCATCGCGCAGGAGCTGTCGGGCCGCATCGGGGTCGTACCGATACTCCTGCGCCTGGAATGCCCACGAGCCGGGCGGAATCGGCCCGTTCCCGGGCTCGCCCTGCCCGGCCAACGCATCGCGCACCAGCCGTTCCCGGTCTATCGCCAGCGAGACGGCTTGCCGCACTCGCACGTCAGCGAAGAACTGAGCTTGATTGTTCAGGAACAATGCCGTGTAACCCGCCATGATCGGCGCATAGACGCGCGCGTGATCGCCGACGAGCCGTTTGTCCAGTGCCGCGACCCAGGGAACCAGCTCCAGGGAGTCGACCTCGCGCGCACGGAACGAGGCCAGCGCTTCCTCCACGTCGTCGAACGTCTTGACCACGACACGATCGACCACAGGAGTCGGTCGATCGAATCCGGGAACACGTACCAATTCCAGCACGCCGTTCCGGGTATCGAACTTCTCGACCCGATACGGCCCGGTACCGATCGGTGCGTGCGAGAACGGATGGGACGGGAGGTCCGGCGGATAGGTTCCGGCCAACGCGTGCTCAGGCAGAATCGGCAACATGAGGTGCGTCAGGAAGGGCGCGTACGGCTCCGTCAGCCGGAACCGCACCGTGTCAGCATCGACGACCTCGACTTGCACGCTCCGCCAGAAGGCCGCGATCGATTCGTCCCCCGGAAACGAAGGATCTTGGACGAGTCGGATGGTGAAGAGCACATCTCGCGCCGTGAAGGGCTGTCCGTCGTGCCAGTCGACATCCGTTCGCAGGTGCAGGGTATAGACGAGCCCATCGTCGCTCGTCTCCCATGTCGTCGCCAGCGCCGGCTGCGGCTGCCCGCTCCCGTCGACCCGAACGAGCCCCTCGAAGAGGAGCTGGCTCACGGCAGCCTCGGCGGTCGACCGCGCGAGGAGCGGATCGAGCGTCTCGATCCGCCCGACGATACCGAGTCGGAACGTCCCACCGGCCACCTTCGCGGATACCGTCGGCGAAGCGACCGCTGTCTCGACGGCGACCGTCTCGGCGCCGCGGGACGAGGGAACGCTGCCCACTCGCTCGTTCGGCCGCCCGAAGTGCAGCGCAGCGAGTGCCCCGCTCGCCGCCACCACGATGACCGACGTGACCAACCAGAGCATCCACCAGCGCGTACCGGAACGCCGCTCGGCTCCGGGCCTCCCTGCGTTCGCCGGAGGACGCATCGACCGCCGCACCGCTGTCCCTTAGAGGAGCCACTGCCCGAGGATCGACAACAGGACGAAGATCGCCGCGATGCCGATCGTCAACTGAAAGAGCGTCCGCTCCAATCCGCGCCGCGTGCGGTAGATGGCCGAGGTATCGCCACCGAATGCGCCGCTGAACCCTGAGGCCTTGGACTGCAACAAGATCACGGCCATCAGAAGGAGCGACAAGAGGATCATCGCGAGGTAGAACGCCGTTTCCATGTTCCCTCACGCCTCCTTCGTGCGCCGAGTGACCGCCACCCGTGCCGCTTCGACGATGCCACAGAACTGCTCGGCATCCAAACTCGCACCGCCGACCAGCGCGCCGTCGATGTCGCGCTCCGCAAAAAACGTTCCGGCGTTGCCGGCCGTCACGCTCCCGCCATAGAGAATCCGCAACGCCCGGCTGGCTCCCTCGTCGAAACGCCGACCGAGCCAGGTGCGGACGAACGCGGCCACTTCCTGAGCATCCTGTGGAGTCGCCGGTCGCCCGGTCCCGATCGCCCACACCGGCTCGTAGGCGACGACGAGCTGCCCGAGTCGATGCGCGGGAAGATCTTGGCAGGCGCGCGAGAGCTGCCGCTCGATCACCTCGAGCGTTCGCCCTGCTTCGCGCTCCTCCAACCGTTCCCCTACGCACAGGATCGCCGTCATTCCGTGCTCCACGACTCGGATGAGCTTCGCGGCGACCACCGCATCGTCTTCACCGAAGAGCGCTCGGCGCTCGCTGTGACCGACGATGACGTAGCGGCAAAAGGGCGTCAGCATGAACGCGGCGACCTCCCCCGTAAAGGCACCGCGCTCGAACTGACTGCAGTTCTGCGCCCCCAACGCGATACCGCTCCCCTCCAGCCGTTCCGCCAGCGGTACCAGCCACGGAAACGGCGGGGCGAGAGCGACTTCGACCTCGGTGACCGTGCGGCAGCGACCAGCCACCGTCGAGGCGAGTGCGAGCGCCTCCTCGAGCGTGGTGTGCATCTTCCAGTTACCGGCCACCAGCGGGCGACGACTCGCCAGTGTCACGCCTCTTCCTCCATCAGAACCGCGATCCCGGGCAACTCGCGCCCTTCCAGGTACTCCAGCGTCGCCCCACCTCCCGTGGAGAGATGGCCCACGCGATCGGCCAATCCGAGTTCCTTGAGCGCAGCCGCCGAGTCTCCGCCGCCGACGAGCGTGAAGCCCGGACAGGCAGCGACGGCCTCGGCGACTCCTCGCGTCCCTTCCCGGAACTCCTCGATTTCGTAGACCCCCATCGGTCCGTTCCACACGAGCAACGCGGCCGTCCGGATGACATCGCTGAAACGCTTCACTGTCTCCGGACCGATATCGTAGATCGCTCGGTCGGGCGGAACCCGCTCCACCGGAACCACCTGCCGTTCCTGGGGTGCGTCCAACGATGGTGCCACGACGACATCGACTGGAAGTTCGACGCGAACCCCGCGTTGCTCAGCGAGATCGAGCAGACGTTGCGCCTCGCCGATCTTCTCCGTTTCCACCAAGGAACGACCGAGCTCGTACCCGCGCGCCTTCAGGAACGTATTCGCCATGCCTCCGCCGAGGAGGACCGCATCGGCACGCGGCAACAGGTTCTCGATGACGCCGATCTTGTCGGAGATCTTGGCACCGCCGAGCACCAGCACGAACGGCCGCTCGGTACTGCGGAGTACGCGTTCGAGTGCCTGTACCTCCCGCTCGAGCAGGAGTCCTGCGGCGCTCGGCAACAGCTTCGCCACGCCGACCACCGAAGCGTGGGCACGATGCGCAGCACCGAAGGCGTCGTTCACGTAGCGCTCCGCCAAATCGGCGAGCGCCCGGGCGAACTCGGGATCGTCCGCTTCTTCGCGCGGATCGAATCGCAGGTTCTCCAGGAGACCGAGTTCGCCAGGCTTCAGACGCTCGGCCATCGCTCTGGCATCGGGACCGACGATGTCGCGCACGTACTGCACCGGCCGCCCCACCAAACGCTCCAGAACCTCCGCGACCGGTGCGAGACGGAGCTCCTCGCGCACTTGTCCCCTCGGCCGTCCGAGATGCGAGCACAGGATCACCTTCGCGCGGCGCTCGAGGAGCCACTGGAGCGTCGGGAGCGTCTCGCGGACCCGGGTGTCGTCGACGACACGCCCACCTTCCAGCGGCACGTTGTAGTCGACACGTACCAGGACGCGACGTTCCGTCACGTCGAGTTCTCGGATCGTCCGCAACCGTCTAGCCATCGCGCCGATCTCCTCGTCAGCTGAGCGCGACCGGTCATTCCTCCTGCAGACAACCGATCATCATGTAGTACGCGAGATCGGCCACGCGGCAAGAGTAACCCCACTCGTTGTCGTACCAGGCCACGACTTTCGCCAAGGTTCCGTCGATCACCATCGTGCTCAGGCCGTCGACGATCGCCGAACGGGAGTCCCCGCGGAAATCGCTCGACACCAACGGTTCCTCGGTGTACCCGAGAATACCGTTCAACTCGTCCTCCGCCGCTTCGCGGAAGGCAGCATTGATCTCCTCGGCATTCGTCGCACGCTCGAGCTCGACGACGAAGTCGATGACCGACACCGTCGGCACCGGCACTCGCATCGCGAAGCCGTCGAACTTCCCCTTCAACTCGGGCAAGACCAATGCGACCGCACGAGCGGCTCCCGTCGTCGTCGGCACGATGTTCGTCGCTGCCGCCCGCGCGCGCCGCAGGTCGCGGTGCGGTGCATCGAGCAGCTGCTGATCGTTCGTGTACGCATGGACCGTCGTCATCAGTCCGCGCACGATACCGAAGCGTTCGTGCAGCACCTTCGCGACCGGCGCCAGGCAGTTGGTCGTGCAGGAGGCGTTCGAGACGATGTGGTGGCGACTCGGATCGTACTGATCTTCGTTGACACCGAGAACGATCGTGATGTCCTCTCCCTTGGCCGGAGCGGTGATGATGACCTTCTTGGCCCCAGCCTCGAGGTGCGCC
>JANZZC010000020.1 GCA_026419575.1 Thermomicrobium sp.
ACCCGTACGCGGCCGGCGCGGCGGTGGCTT
Organism: Thermomicrobium sp.; assembly: GCA_026419575.1. Classification (GTDB taxonomy): domain Bacteria; phylum Chloroflexota; class Chloroflexia; order Thermomicrobiales; family Thermomicrobiaceae; genus Thermomicrobium. Next base: position 31 of record JANZZC010000020.1, read on the forward strand.
GGTCGGGACCCGACGTCGCGACGGACGCGCTCGACCGCGGCTTCGCCGCCCAGGTCTTCTCCTGCCCGCCGGGCGATCCGGCCGTGGCGACGGTCCACCGGCTCGGTCGTGCGGTGAGCGCGCCGACGCTCGGTGCGCCCAACCGCTCGAATGCCGCGCTCGCCCTCTTCGACGAGCCGCTGGCTGGGCGCCTCGTCGAGACGGTCGATCCGGTAGCGCTCGAGGAGCTCCGTGCAGCGGCGCTCGAGGCGCTCGCGGCCTGGAGCCGCCTGCCGGTCGCGGACGTGCGCCGGGACTACACCTTCGTCGCCCGGCTCGTCCTCTTCGCTGCCGAGAAGCTGCGCGCCAGCCAACGGATCCGGCAGGAGCTGCGCGCGCTGGGTGGCATGCCCGGCACTGACCGCGCGCAGGCGCTCGCCCGGCTCGATCGGGCGCTCGCCGTGCTCGGCGAGCAGCGGGCACGCCTCGCCGCGCTCGCCGCCGAGTTCGAGGCAGTCTGGCTGCGCCACGCCCGTCGCAGCGAGATCCAGCAGACGCTCGACCGCTTCGCCGCGCTCGATCGCCGCTACGCCGCTGCGCTCGCGTGGTTGGCCGAGCAGCGCCAGCGCGTCGCGTCGGGCCAGCCGCTCGATGCCGAGTTCCAGAGCTACGACACCGCGGGCTACCGCGCCCTCTGGGAGGAGGGTCTGGCCGAGCTCCTGCGCCTGGCCGAACTCGTCGGGGTCGACGAGCTGCCGCCGGACGTCCGCGGCTTCCTGGCCCAGGCGGACCTGACCGACCAGGGCGCGGCCAGCTGACGTCGCGGCACCCGCTGCCCGAGGCGGGCGCTCGCCGGGCAGCGGACGCCCACTTCCCGCCGGGGCGCGGTTCTGCGATCATCCGGTCGCCGGAGGCGCGTGCCGGCGCACTGTCCCGCGCGGTTCCGCGGTCCATCGGAGGGAGCCCGACCATGCCCACGACGATCACCGGTCTCGAGGTCTACGACGTCCGCTTCCCCACCTCGCTCACTCTCGCCGGGTCGGACGCCATGCACCCCGACCCGGACTACTCGGCCGCCTACGTGATCCTGCGCACCGATTCGCCCGGCCTGGAGGGGCACGGCCTCACCTTCACCATCGGGCGGGGGAACGAGCTCTGCGTTGCGGCTGTGCACTCGCTCGCCCCGTTCGTCGTCGGCCAGCGCCTGGAGGAGATCGTCGCCGACTTCGGTCGCTACTGGGAGCGCCTGGCCAACGACGGACAGCTGCGCTGGGTCGGTCCGGAGAAGGGGGTGCTGCACCTGGCGACGGCAGCCGTCGTCAATGCGCTGTGGGACCTGTGGGCCCGGGCGGTCGGCAAGCCGGTCTGGAAGCTCCTGGTCGACCTCTCGCCCGAGGAACTCGTGCGGCTCGTCCCCTTCCGACACATCACGGATGCCCTCACGCCCGACGAGGCCCTGGCGCTGCTCCGCCGGCAGGCGCCGACCCGAGCCGAGCGCGAGCAGGAGCTGTTCCACTCCGGCTATCCCTGCTACACCACCTCGGCCGGCTGGCTCGGCTACAGCGACGAGCAGGTCGCCGCGCTCGCCCGCCAGGCGATCGAGCAGGGGTTCACCGCCATCAAGATGAAGGTCGGGCAGGACCTGGCGCACGACCGGGAGCGAGCGCGGCTCCTGCGCGACGTCATCGGGCCCGACCGCAAGCTGATGATGGACGCTAACCAGCGCTGGGACGTGCCGCAGGCGATCGCCTGGATGCGGGAACTCGCCGAGTTCGACCCCTGGTGGATCGAGGAGCCGACCCATCCGGACGACGTGCTCGGGCACCGGGCGATCGCGGAGGCGATCGCCCCGATCGGGGTTGCGACCGGTGAGCACTGCGCCAACCGGATCGTCTTCAAGCAGCTGCTCGCCTCGGGGGCTATCCGGTTCTGCCAGATCGACGCCTGCCGGCTCGGGGGCGTCAACGAGGTGATCGCGGTGCTCTTGCTCGCTGCCAAGTTCGGGGTGCCGGTCTGCCCGCACGCCGGTGGCGTCGGCCTGTGCGAGCACGTGCAGCACCTGTCGATGTTCGACTTCGTCGCCGTGAGCGGGACGATGGAGAACCGGCTGATCGAGCACGTCGATCACCTGCACGAGCACTTCGTCGACCCGGTGCGGGTGCGCCAGGCGCGCTATCTGCCGCCCGAGCGGCCTGGGTACTCGATCGAGATGAAGCGGGAGTCGCTCGAGCAGTACCGGTACCCGGACGGTCCCGTCTGGCAGGAACTCCGCGCACGGGCTGCACGGTGAGGCGGAAGCAGCGCGACCATCCGCCGATCCGCTGACCGCACGTGCGAGAACGGCAGGGTGGGCGCGAATACCGGCCCGGCCTCGCGCAGAGGACGAAGGGTTTTCGATGACTGTCTTGGAGGTTGCCCTCCGATACTGCCTTGGTGACCGTACGAGCGAGAGTCGGGACTTCGGTGGGCGCAAAGGGCGCCGGTGGACCATACACCGATTTGTCCCGAGAAGTTGTCCTTGGGCTCGGCGGCCTCGTCCGAACGTCCTGGTTGCCGCGTATCGCTGTGATCCAAGAAGCGTCCGCAGGGCGAGCGATTCTCGTTGGCGACCTCGGAGCCGCAGAGTGTGTCCGGTACGCCTTCGCCGCATGCGGAGTCGGCAGGCAGCGGCCGCCGTGAACGTGCGCTACAGACGACGACATTGCCCGTCGGCGCTCCGGACGCGACGCAACGTGACCGGGTTCGTCTGCCGACGGGGAATTGGCATGTCCTGCCGGTACTCGGGTGCGAACCATGTCGCTCCGACTCTTGCCTGTACCTCGCTGGTTTCGGCAGTCGGCCGATTCTGGTGTGCCTGAGTGCTGCACTGCCGGAGCGACGAGGTTCCTCACGGCACAGGCGATCGATGGGGCGATCTGTTGCTCTCGCCTGTTCAACGATGTTGCGCGGTTCTCGCGTGCGCGATATCGCTGGGGACCGATTCAGGGTATCGAATCCTGATCTGGTACGATTCTGCTCGTGCACTGCAACGAACGACAGTGACTTTCTCCTGTGGAGAGGGTGAGCGGAAGGGCGGTCGTAGCCATCCAGGCCTCGTTGTTCACGTTCGAGGCCGAGCGCGATTCGCCGGCATGGGGCGGTGTCGGGAGCCCCATTCTGATGCTGAGAGCAGCGGAATACGCGTCGACACTGCGCGAACCTCCGAGCGATCGGATCGCTCCGCTCACACATCGACAACGATTCGTCGCCTCAGGTTGGTGGAAGGGTTGGTAGATGATGCCTGCGTCTCGTTGAAGGGCCGTGCAGTCGTATTCGGCTCGATCTCTTACCGTGGGAACCCCTGTATTCCTGTCCTTTGGTGAAACTCGCTCGTGGGAGAAGGGGCCATGTCTGCCGTAGCGGGTTCTCAGGTCGATCTGCTCGCATTGTGGGCGAAGCTGGGCCAGCAGGACGAGACGTTCCGGTATCATCCGCTGCTGTTCCATCTGCTGGATACCGTCGCCGTGGCGGAACAGTTGTGGGAACGCGCGCTCACGCCTCGTCTTCGCCGAGCGATCGCTGACGGTTTCGGGATCTCGAGCGAGGCTGCCGGCCGTTGGGCTACCGTTCTCGTGGCCCTCCATGACCTCGGTAAAGCAACCCCAGACTTCCAGTTCCGTTTGCCGAAGCCAAAGGGAGAACTCGAGCAGAAAGCGGCACAGCACGTCGCTCATGCGGGTTTCCCCGTCCCTAGGCTGCCGCCGACTGCACTCCTGCGTCACGGAGAGGCTCTCAGCCTCGTCCTGCCGCCTCTGCTACGAGCGAGGGGACTAGAACGCAAAGTGGCGTGCGCGGTTGCCGACGCAGTCGGGGGACACCATGGGCGGTTCCCGGTCGAGAGCCGTTTCGCTCGACAGCGTTCAGCACTCGACGGTGAGATCTGGTCGTCTGCACGACGCCACCTGTTCGAACTGCTCGTGTCCCTGCTGCACGTTCCAGAGGAGACGCCAAGGCAGGCGGATGTCCCGTCGCTCGTGCTGCTGGCTGGGCTGACGACGGTCGCCGATTGGATCGCTTCGCTCGGGGAGCCCTATTTTCCGTACGCCGCGTTGCTGGGTGCTCGTCCTACCAGTGACCTCGCGTCCTATCTCTACAGGGCTCGTGAGGCGGCGGCAGCTGCGATCGATGAGTTGCGGTGGCCCCTGCCGCCCCGGCTCTCCTCGGCCGGATTCCGTGATTTGTTCCCAACGCTCGATCCCCCGCGGCCGCTCCAGGTGGCGGTCGAGGGATGTGCAGCGGGTATCCCAGCTGACGAGCCCGCACTGGTGGTCATCGAGGCTCCGACTGGTGAAGGAAAGACCGAAGCCGCGTGGCTGCTCGCTGACCGTTGGGGTATCGTCGGCTCGGCCCGTGGCGTCTATGTCGCGATGCCCACCCGCGCGACGAGCGATGCGCTGTTCTCCCGGGTACGTACGATCCTGGAAGCTCGCTATGCACGTGAGGACGTGAGCGCCGTCATTCTACAGCTTCTGCATGGACATGCCGCCCTCTCGGCCGAGTTCACGCTGCTCCGGGAGATGTCCAGACGATCGGCTCCCCGGGAGCTTTGGGACGACGCAGCGAACGAGGAGGCCACCCGAGCCGCGACTGTCGTAGCCGGCGACTGGTTCACGTACCGGAAGCGAGGGCTGCTCGCCCCGTTCGGTGTCGGGACAGTCGACCAAGCTTTGCTTGCGGCCCTGCGCGTTCCTCACAACTTCGTCCGACTTTTCGGACTGGCTGGCCGCGTCGTCGTGTTCGACGAAGTGCATGCGTATGACGCGTACATGCTGGCCTTGTTCGAGCGCTTGGTCGAGTGGCTCGCGGCTCTCCGGGCGAGCGTGGTCATCCTCTCGGCGACGTTGCCGCAGCAGCGGTTGGAGGCCCTGGTCACAGCGTTCCGACGCGGACTCGGCCAACCAGGTAACGAGTCATCGCCGCCTCGTGCTCGCTATCCACGAATCACGATCGTCACGCGCGCTGCGCGATCGTCTATCCCTGTCGAGGCTTCTGCGCTGGCGCAGCGGACTCTGACGCTGGAAGCGATCCCGCTCGCCCCGGATCGTGAGGGGTTCGCTGTCCTCGGCGAGCGGCTGAGCGAAGCAGTTGCCGAGGGTGGATGTGCTGCCGTGATCTGCAACACCGTGCGCCAGGCGCAGGAGTGTTATCGCGTGTTCCGCGACTTCATCACCGGGACAGCTGATGACAGCGCACCAGTGCTCGACCTCCTGCATGCACGAGCTCCGTTCGTCTGGCGTCAAGAACGCGAGTTCCGCGCGCTCCGGCGCTTCGGGAAACCAGGAGGAGTCGTCATTCGAGCGGACGGCGCGAGGGAATCCGTCCGTCGCCCATCCTGCGCTGTGCTCGTCGCGACGCAGATCGTGGAACAGAGTCTCGACCTGGACTTCGATCTCCTGGTCACGCTTCCCGCGCCGATCGACCTCCTCCTTCAGCGAGCTGGCCGACTGCATCGTCACCAGCGTGATCGACGGCCTGGGCCCCTCGCTCACCCACGGCTCTGGTGTTTCGGTCCGCCGCTCGATGACGAGAAGCTGCCTATTTTCGACCGCGGAACGCTGTCCGTCTACGACGAGCACATTCTCCTCCGAACCTGGATCACCTTGCAGGTGCGCGACTGCCTCCGCTTGCCGGATGAGATCGACGAACTGATCGGATCGGTGTACGACCAGCAGCCGCTGATAGACGCTCGTGAGGCTCTGTCTCAGCGGTGGGAGCAGACAGCACAGCGGTTGCAGGAAGCATTCCGGCGGGAGCGCAACGAGGCTGCAAAGCGGTGGATCTCCTCCCCGAACCACGATCGGCTGCAAGATCTCACCGATGCTGACCTCGTGGAGGACGAGCTCGAGCTCCATCCGGCCTTGCAGGCGCTCACGCGCCTCGGTCCGCCGACCGTCACCATCGTCCCACTCTTCCGTCAGGCCGGTGGTCGGATAACGGTCGATCCCGATGGCCAGGAGGAGATCGACCTGGAGTCGGAGCCCGACTTGGACCAGGTGGCTCGACTCCTCCGTTGGGGTGTACCGGTCAGCGGGGAGCGCTTGCTGAAGGAACTCCGCAGCAGCCGACGCTGCGAACAGCCGAGATCGTGGCAGCGCACGCCGCTACTCGCGTCTGTCCTCGCCGCATGGTTCGAGCCCGATGGTTCCCTGCCGTTAGAGTCCGGTCGGACGCTCGTCCTCGACCAGGAGCTCGGTCTCGTCGACAGGAAGGAGGAAACCTAGTGTGGAGCTTCAATCTCGTCAGCGAGCCGTGGATCCCTTGCCTCTTGCGGAATGAGCAGCTCGTCGAGCGCAGCTTACTCGAAGTCCTCACTGCGCCTCGTGACGTCCGGGAGATCGTTCATCCGTCACCGCTGGTCACCGTCGCGTTGCACCGTCTCCTGCTCGCGATCCTGCACCGCGCGCTCGACGGCCCCTGCGACGAGGACGACTGGAGTACCTGGTGGCAGCAGGGCTGCTGGCCGATCGATCCGGTACGCGACTATCTCGCTCGGTGGCAGCATCGCTTCGACCTCTTCGATCCGCAGCGTCCCTTCTACCAGGATCCACAGGTCGATCGTAAGTACGCAGCCGAGAGCGCCCGGCTCGCGATGGAACGCGCTTCCTCCTACAATGCACCCCTGCTCTTCGACCACAGTGATCCCGAGCGAGTACCGCTCGTTCCAGCCGAGGCGGCCCAGTATCTGATCGCCTTCCAGCTCTTCTCTCCCGGCGGGTTGCTCTCTGGACCGACCCCGAACGAGCGTTCCTCCAAGGCAGCGCCCCTGTGCAACGTGGCGGTCTGCCTCGGGAAGGGAGTCGACTTGGCACGGACGCTTCTCCTCAACCTCGTGCCGGTCCGTTTCGACAGGGGCTACGACCCCCCGTCCGATCAGTGCGACGACGATCTGCCGGCCTGGGAGCGTCCGCTACCCGCTGGGGATCGACCGCGATGGCCTTGTGGCTACGTCGACTATCTCACTTGGCAAGCTCGCCGCGTGCTCCTCCTCCCCGAGCATCGGAACGGGACAGTCGTCGTCCCTCGGGCCGTCATCATGCGGGGCGAGTCGTTCCCGGACGGCTTCGAAATCCGGCAACTCGAGACCATGGTGGCCTTTCGGACGAATCGGAAAAAGGGTGTGATCTCCATCCGGTTCGAGGAGGGGCGTGCCCTCTGGCGCGATAGCCTGGCACTCACTCGGACGGTCGGTACGAGCGATGGCGAGCTCGAGCAACCACCCCGCGTCGTCCGTTGGTGGGCGCCTTTGGCGCGCGTGGGTCTCCTTGCGGAGTCCATCATTCCTGCCGATGTGGCGGGAGCCATCGCGGATCAGGCGAAACCGCTCTTCTGGCGGTACGAGCGGTTTCCGCTCCCGCTCGCCATCCTCGACGATGCCGATGCGCTGCGGTGGCTGGAGGGGTTCCTCTCCATGGCTGAGAAAGCGGTACAGCAGCTGGCGAGTGAGCTGCGCAGGTTGGTCATCGAGCTAGGTGTCGCCAAAGAGCAAGTCGGCAGGTTCGTCGCTGCCTCGGGGGCGGACGGCGCCTACTGGTCGGCGCTCGAGCCCCTCTTCTATCCACTCCTGCACCGTCTCGCCCAACCGGGTGCCGATCGGCAAGCGCTCTGCGACGAATGGCTCTCTCATGTTCGCGGCGCTGCCCTGGACGCCTTTCAGCTCGCGGCCAGGAGTGTGGAGGCGTCGAGTCGAGCGGAACTCCTGACCGCCGACGCAGAGCGTCGCCTGCGTCAGGCGTTGCGCGAGCTCGCGTGCAGAGGGAACCCGATCGACGTCGGGAACGGATCGCCGGAAGTCGAGGAGGTTGCCACATGAAGTCCACCTTGTCCGATAGCGATCGGTTCGTCGACATGCTCCGCCGGCTGGCGGAGCGGCAGGACCGCGCGGCATTGGCGACGCTACGACGCGGTCTCGGGAAAACACCGGGAACGGTGGTGGAACTCTACCCCTTGGTCGTCCCCTACCTTCCACCGCAGGCGACCGATCGCGACGCATGGCCGTATTTCGTCGTCGCGCCCCTCTTCGCCCTCCATCCGGTCGACTGGCCGCAAGACAACGAGAACCGGCCGCGCAATTTCGGCGATTCAGTCGGGTGGCTGCTGCAGCGCGTGCCGGAGCGTACAACGGGCCTCACTGCCCGCTTCCGGCGGCTCTTGCAGGCCGAACTCGAAGAACTTCCCGAGCAGTTGCGGCATCTCGTGACGCTCTTCGTGCCGTGGCGGGTTCCGGTGGATTGGGCGCGACTACTGAGGGATCTGAGCCGGTGGGATGACCCGGAGCGGGCCGTCCAGCGAGCGTGGGCCCGCGCCTTCGTCGGCTGGGGACCACGAGTGGGAGACGAACCAGCGTGACGGCCAGCGTGCAGGAGCGGACGGAGCAGGGAATCGGTTGGCTGCAGCAGGAAAGGAGTTGACCATGCTCGTCGAGTTGCACATCCTCCAGCACTTCGCGCCGTCGAACCTCAACCGAGACGACACTGGAGCGCCCAAGGACTGTCTGTTCGGAGGAGTTCGGCGTGCCCGCATTTCGAGTCAATGCATCAAGCGGGCGATCCGTCTCTATGCGCAGGAAGCTCGTCTCCTAAATCCGGAGCATCGTGCCGTCCGGACCAAGCGGTTGATCGGTGAGATCGCGCAGCGGCTCGCGGCCCGCGGGCGGGATGGCCACCAGTCGCAGGTCGTGGCACGCCGAATGCTGCAGAGCGTCGGGATCCTGCCGATGGCGGACGCTCCGGAAAAGACCCAGTACTTGCTCTTCGTCGGCCAGGACCAGATCGAGCAGCTGGTGGCGCTTGCAGCGCGTCGCTGGGACGATCTCGTCGCGAGCGAGGACGAGGGAGCGAGCGAACAGGATCAGAGTGCGGCGGCCGGACGTTCCCGCCGGGATCGGAAGCAGGCCGCTCGCGCGGCCGTCCCGAGCGACATTCAGCGAGAGGTCGCTCGCATCTTCAACGAAGCGAGCAGCGCGGTCGATCTCGCCCTCTTCGGACGCATGATCGCCGATCTCCCGCTTGGTCGTGTCGATGCGGCGTGTCAGGTCGCCCATGCTCTTTCCACGCACCAGGTGTCGGTCGAGTTCGACTACTACACTGCGGTCGACGACCTTCTTCCCCAGGAGACGACCGGTGCCGACATGATCGGCACGATCGAGTTCAACTCGGCCTGCTTCTATCGTTACGCCAACGTCGACACTGACCAGTTGGAGGTCAATCTCGGTCGCCGTCGCGATCTCGCCCGCGAGGGGCTGGAAGCGTTCCTGCGGGCGGCCATCGACGCGGTCCCGACCGGCAAACAGAATACCTTTGCCGCGCACAACCCACCCTCGTTCGTCGCGACGGTCGTCCGTCGCCGTGGGCTGTGGGCGCTGACTAACGCCTTCGTGCGGCCGGTACGTCCGACGGATGAACGAGACCTGGTGCAGGAGTCGATCCGAGCCCTCGATCGGTACTGGGGCAAGCTGATCAGCATGTACGGCAAGGAGGGGATCGACGGCTGGTGGGTCGCTACCCACGAACCGGAGCAGCTCGAGAGCTTGCGGCACAACCCTGCGTGTCTCGTCTCGACCGTGGACGAACTCGTTCAGGCGACGGTCGCCAAGGTCTACGGTCCGGAGGCACGCGATGGTCAGTAGAGCGACCTTGCTCCTGCGGCTCGCTGGCCCTCTGCAGTCCTGGGGACTGCAGTCGCGATTCACTATCCGGGATACTGCCCGCGAACCGACCAAAAGCGGTGTCATCGGCCTGCTCTGCGCTGCGCTCGGTCGCAGCCGCGACCAGAATGTGGACGACCTCGCGACGCTCCGGATGGGTGTCCGCGTCGATGTCGAAGGAATCATGGCGCGCGACTACCAGACTGTCGGCGGTGGTTCTTGGCCCGGCCGGGAGGAGTACGGCGTCCGAAGCGTCGGCGAGAAGCGCCAGGACACCATCGTCACGGTTCGCTACTTCCTCGCACGCGCCGTCTTTCTGGTCGGTCTCGAGGGAGAACGGATGCTCCTCGACGAACTGGTGGGTGCTCTCCGCAATCCCCGCTGGCCTCTCTACCTCGGTCGCAAGTCGTACGTTCCGTCCGAGCCGCTGCTGCTGCCGGAAAGCCCTGTCCGCCTCCTACCGCTGGAGGATGCACTCCGCTCGGTTCCCTGGCCGATCAGCGAGACGGTGCCGTACCGCCTGCGCGAGAAGCCTCCGGAAGTCCTCCGTGTCGTTCTCGAGGAGCCGGATCTCGACCGCGCTGAGCGAGCCCAATTGGATCAGCCGGTCGGGGCAGCGTTCCGCGACCGACGCTTTGCGCTCCGCGGTCTCCGTACCGAGTTCTGGCGTCTCGGCAGCGATGTCCCTGTCGCCGGGAGGTGAGGTATGTATCTCGCTCGTCTGCTCTTGAACCCGCGCAGCCAAGTGGTCCAGCGAGACCTCGCGGATTGCTATCGGTTGCATCGCCGAATCCTCTCTGTGTTCCCCGACTTGGGGTTCGGGAGTGCTGCTCGCCGAGAGCTCGGTGTCCTGTATCGCCCGGACGGGTACGTCCTGCTCATCCAGTCGCGCCTACCAGCAGAGTGGCAACGCCTACCGCGCGAGTATCTCTTGGACACTGGTGGTGATCCGCCCAATCCAGCGGTCAAAGACGTTGCCGCGGCGTACGACTCGATCGTCGAAGATCGGGAATTGCGCTTCAAGCTCCGTGCGAACCCGACGCGGAAGATCGATTCGTGGCGTGACCGTCCCGGTTTCCGTCCCAACGGCCGCCGCGTCGATCTGCGGCGCGAGGAAGACCAGATCGCGTGGCTCGTCCGGAAGGGACAGCAGCATGGGTTCCGCCTGCTGTCGGTGCGCGTGCGTCCGGAGAGCGTCTCCGTGCAGTCCGAACCGCTCCAGGCTGACGTTCGTCCCGCGGGCAAAGTCATCGGTTGGCGGGTGACCGGCGAGACCAAGCATCCGCTGACGTTCGCCGCGGTCGTCTTCGAGGGTGTCCTCCGAGTGGAGGACCGATCACGATTTCGGCAGGCGCTCGAGAATGGCATCGGTTCTGGTAAGGCGTTCGGTTTCGGGTTGCTCTCGATTGCACCGATCCGGGGGTAGATGGTGGAGACGTTGCACGTGCTGCCGAAGGTCCGTGACAGCCTCTCCTACCTGTACGTCGAACACTGTCGTATCGAGCAGGATGGCAAGGCGGTCGCGCTCTTCGACCAGCGGGGGAAAACCCCGATCCCGTGCGCCAACCTCATGCTGCTCATGCTAGGTCCGGGAACGAGTATCACCCATGCGGCGATTCGCGCGCTCGCAGCGAACGGGTGCCTAGTGGTCTGGTGTGGTGAAGAGGGAACGCGTTTCTATGCCCAAGGCTTGGGAGAAACCCGATCAGCTCGCAACCTGCTCTGGCAAGTGCAGCAATGGGCTGACCCGGAACGCCGGATGGCGGTCGTCCAACGGCTGTATCGCATGCGCTTTCCTGAGCCGTTGCCGGCCGATCTCACCCTGCGGCAGCTACGCGGCCGAGAGGGGATGCGTGTGCGCTGGGCGTACGAGAAAGCCAGTCGCGAGACAGGCGTCCCCTGGTTGGGTCGGTCGTACGATCGGAAAGACTGGCGCGCGGCCGATCCGGTCAACCGGGCACTCTCGGCAGCCTCTGCCTGTCTCTACGGGGTCTGCCATGCAGCCATCGTCGCTGCCGGGTTCTCGCCGGCGATCGGTTTCATCCATACGGGGAAAATATTGTCCTTCGTCTACGACATCGCGGATCTCTACAAGGCGGAAGTGGTGATCCCGATCGCGTTCCGAGTCGTCGCGGAAAGCGACCGGGACGTGGAAGCGCGTGCGCGGCGCGCGTGCCGCGAAGCGTTCCGCGAGCGACGTCTGCTCGCGCGCATCGTCCCGGATATCGGGCGAGCCCTCGGGATGGAAGCGGAGCCTGAGGAGCGTACTGAGTTCGACGATGACCTGGCTGCCCCGGGAGCCCTCTGGGATCCGGAAGGCGAGGTGGGCGGTGGCATCAACTGGGCTGAGCAGGAGCGGTCAGGATGATCGTGCTCATCCTGGAACGAACGGCACCGAGTTTACGAGGAGAACTGACTCGTTGGCTCCTGGAACCACGTGCCGGCGTGTTCGTTGGCCGCGTCTCCGCGCGGGTTCGGGATCGACTTTGGGAGAAGGTCTGTCGATCGCCGTCCGTGGGAGCAGCGATCCTCTTGTATACGACCAACACGGAACAAGGGTTCGCCCTGTGTGTCTACGGTGATCCGGCCCGGGAACTCGTGGAGCACGAGGGACTTTGGCTTATCCGATATCCATCGAGCGGTGACGCGTCACCCACGGACGAGCAGTCGATCGACCAGTGAGCGTAACTATCGAACACCGGAGGCCGCAAAATCGTTGTCGTTTCATAGTGTTGTCCCCACG
>JANZZC010000009.1 GCA_026419575.1 Thermomicrobium sp.
AGATAGGTCACGGCGAACCAGATAACGAGCAAGGTGATGATTAACCGCCAGTGCTCTCGCCAGTAGGCCTCGAGCCGATCAGTGTCCGTCTGCGGTGCACTCGCCATGGAACTCCCTCCTGCCCTCGGTCGCCCGCATCCGAGATGGTGATCAGCCCGCTTTCGATCGAGCCCTCCTTTCGTTGCCGAGCAGTATCCGGGGCATCGCCGCGGTCTCACCTCCTCCCACGCTCACCTCATGACCGTACCTGACGCGTCCTGCCGAGTTGCCGGTTCATGCCTTGGCCGTACGGGATCCGTCGCATCACCACCTGACATGCCGAGACTATCTGCTCTATAGCGGATCACTCGTGGGATGTCAAGAGGTGTCGTGTTATCGGTTGATAATCGGATGATTATGAATCAGCGACTTCGATCGGCGAGCGGTCGCTCGCGGCAGTGAGGTTCCGCGGCGAGCAGGGGACAACGAGCACCGCCACCTTTCCGGGCGAGAAGGTAGTCACCGCGTCCACCCGTCCGTACACTATGCCGAGGGGCGACGATGTCGACGCCGATCCGCAGGCAATACCTGGCGATCAAGCGCCAAGTGCCGGACGCGCTCCTGCTCTTCCGACTCGGCGACTTCTACGAGCTCTTCGACGAGGACGCCGAGATCGCCAGCCGCATCCTGGACATCGCCTTGACGTCGCGGGACCTCGGGCAGGGGCAGCGGGTACCGATGGCCGGCATCCCTGCCCATGCTGCCGAGCCCTACATCGCCAAACTCGTGGCAGCGGGCTACAGAGTCGCCTTGTGCGATCAGGTCGGGCCACCGGACGGTCGGCAGCTCGTCGAGCGCCGCATCACCCGGATCCTGACGCCTGGCACGGTCACCGAGCCGGCGATGCTCGTTGCCGAGCGCAACACCTATGTCGCGGCGGTGCTGCTCGAGGACGCGCGCGCTGGCTTGGCGTACGCCGACCTTTCGACCGGGGAGTTCGCGGCCACGGAGCTCTCGGCCGGAACGAGCGACGAGGTGTCGGCGGCCGTCGAACGGGAATTGCTCCGGCTCGCGCCGGCCGAGCTGGTCGTCCCGGAGTCGCAGAAGAGTCTGGTGCCGGGGTTCGGCGCTGCGCTCACGGTGACCGAGGACGCCGGATGGCGCGAGCGCGTCGCACGCGAAGCGCTCGAGGAGCACTTCCAGGTGGCGTCCCTGGAAGCGTTCGGACTGGAAGAGCGGCCGCTCGCGCTCCGAGCCGCCGGCGCCCTGCTCCGTTACCTCCGGGAGACGCAGGTCGGAGCGTTGCCGCAGCTCGTCGATCTCGTCGTCTACCGCACCGAGACGTACATGACGCTTGACGCGGCGACCAGACGTAATCTCGAGCTGCTCGAGCCGAGTCGTGGCGACCGTCAAGCGTCGCTGGTCGCAGTGCTGGATCGGACGAAGACGCCGATGGGGGCGCGGCTCCTGCGACGCTGGCTCGGCCAGCCGCTGCTCGACGTCGGGGCGATCGGCCAGCGTCAGGAGCGGGTGCAGGCGCTGGTCGAAGACACAGTGGCGCGTGTTCGGCTCGGCGAACTCCTCGCTGGTGTCGCCGACCTCGAGCGGCTCGCGAACCGAGCCGTGACCGAGCGGATCACGCCGCGCGAGTTGGCGAGCCTCGGGCGTTCGCTCGCTGTCTTGCCGCAGGTCGCGGAACTCGTCCGACGGCGCGCCGAACTCTCGCCGTTCTTGGACTTTCCGGACCTCGGTCCGGCTGCCCGGATGGTCGAGCGGGCGCTGGTCGACTCCCCTCCGGCGTCCCTCGGGCAGGGGCCGGTGATCCGCCCCGGTTTCGCGCCGGAGCTGGACGAACTCCGCGAACGCGCGCATGCGGCGCGCGAGTGGATCGCCTCTCTCGAACAACGGGAGCGCGAGCGTACCGGCATCCGTTCGCTCAAGGTCGGTTACAACAAGGTGTTCGGCTACTACATCGAGGTCAGTCACGCCAATCGCCACCTGGTACCGCCCGATTACCAGCGCAAACAGACTCTGGTGGGAGCGGAACGCTACGTGACCCCGGAGCTCAAGGAGTTCGAGCGGCTCGTCCTGCATGCCGAGGAACGGATCGCTGCGCTCGAGGCCGACGTGTACCGCCGCGTGGTCGGCGAGGTCGCGGCGTGCGCTGGGGCCATCAGGCGGGCTGCCCAGCTCGTCGCCGAGCTCGACGTGTACCGTGCGCTCGCCGAGGTCGCGGTCGAGCGACGCTATGCTCGGCCGGTCGTCGACGAGAGTTCGGTCATCGAGATCGTCGGCGGGCGGCACCCGGTGGTCGAGACGACGATCGAACCTGGCCGCTTCGTGCCCAACGATACGCGGCTCGATGCCGACGACGAACAGATCGTCATTCTCACCGGCCCCAACATGGCGGGAAAGTCGACCTATCTCCGGCAAGTGGCGCTCATCGTCCTGCTCGCGCAGATCGGCTCGTTCGTGCCGGCCGAGCGCGCACGGATCGGGATCGTCGACCGTATCTTCACACGGATCGGTGCGCAGGACGACATCGCGTCCGGCCAGAGCACCTTCATGGTCGAGATGGTGGAGACGGCGACGATCCTGCGACAGGCGACGCGCCGCTCGCTCGTCGTGCTCGACGAAGTCGGTCGGGGAACCAGCACCTACGACGGACTGGCGATCGCTCGCGCGGTGGTCGAGTATCTCCACAATCATCCCCGCCTGGGCTGCCGCACGCTCTTCGCGACGCACTACCACGAGTTGACGGAACTCGAGCGCGTTCTCCCGCGGGTGCGCAACTACCGCATGGACGTGCTCGAGGAAGGGGATCGCGTCGTCTTCCTGCATCGGGTGGTGCGCGGCGGGGCCGACAAGAGCTACGGTATCCATGTGGCACAGTTGGCCGGTCTGCCGCAGGCGGTCGTCCGCCGCGCGCGCGAGATCCTCGCCGACCTCGAGGCCGGGCGGGCCGGCGAGCGGGCACGGCGGCGCGGAGCGATGGCGAAGGAGATCCCGGTGACCGTGCAGCTCACGCTCTTCGGCCCACCGCATCCGGTGCTCGAGCGTCTGGCGGCGTTGGAACTGGATGGAGTGACACCCCTGGAGGCGCTGACGATCCTCTACGAGCTCCAACGACTCGTTCGGGCGGACGGAAAGACCAGCTAGTCGTCGTCGGCCGACGCGAGGCTGACCGCCGATGGGCCGCGCGGGCGCAACAGGCGCAGCGGCACGAGGGCACCGAGCGCGATCGCCGCCGACAGGGCGAAGACCGCGCGTGAACCGAGCGCACCGTAGGTGGGCGTGTACAGCGCGGGTGCCAACCCCTGGACCAGGAAGCGAGCTCCGAGGAAGTAGGCGGACGCCGTGCCGCGATGCGTCGGCGCTGCCTGGACGGCCAGCGTGCTGAACGCGGTCCAGGTCAACATCGCTGCCAGCCCGAGCGACAGGTAGGCGGCAGCGAAGATCCACGGTCGGGGTGCCAGCGCCATGGCGGCGATCGCCAGGCTGACCGCGAGTAGCCCGATCGCCGCACCACGCTGCGCGCCGAATCGCTCGAGGAGATAGCCGGCCGGAGGACCGAAGAGGATGGCGCCGAGACCGTACAGCGAGACGACGAGACCGATGGTCGCGTAGTCGAGCCCCCAGAGATCCCGCAACGCTTGCCCGAGAAGGTACGCCGTTCCCATGACGGCGGCGTTGGTCACGAAGGCCAGCGCGACGACCTGGGCGACAGCGCGATCGAGCGCTCGGACCAGGGCACGGAGCGACTCGGCGACGGAGACGACGCGTGGTCGTTCCGGGACGAGCGCACCGTAGCGGCGGAACCAGAAGAAGAGCCAGCCTCCCGCGAGCCAGCTCAGGAGCGCGACGGAAACGAAGAAGAGGCGCCAGGACCACGCGACGAGAAGGCCAGCGACGAGCGGGCCGAGGAGGTGACCGGTCTGGTTAGCGGCGGAGAAGACCGCGACGGTCCGCGGCAGGCGCGAGGGCGGCAGCGTGTCGCCGAGCGTGGCGAGGAGAATCGGCGTGGTGAAGGCGTTCGTCACGCCGAGCAGAATGCAGCCGAGGACGAAGATCAGAAGGCTCGGTGCCACTGCGCACATCAGGGCGGCTCCGCCGAAGGTCGCGAAGCCGGCCAGGATCGTCCCACGCCGTGAGGTGAGGTCAGAGATCGTACCGGAGAAGAACTGGCAAATGCCGAAGGTTACGAAGTAGGCGGGAACGATCACGGACAGCGTGGCGCGATCGACATGGAAGACACCCTGCAAGATCGGGAAGACGATCGGAAAGCCACCGCCGTTGTAAGGACCGATGAGCGAGCCCAGGTGGTACGGTGCGAGCTTCCACTGCGTGAAAGGATCACGTCCGGTCGCGGTCGGTGCGCTGCGACTCACCGGCACCACCCTCCAACGTCGAGAGTGTACCGGCACGGATCCGCGTGCGGCGGGTTCCGTTCGCGTTAACCGAACGACTTCGGGCGTGAAGCCTCGTCGAGCGAGAGGAACCGGCCACCGCTCTTCGCCTCCGTGCGCGTGGCAGTACCGCTCCCCCGCGAGCGCTCACGGGTCCGGTCGAGCGGCGGCGGTCCGTGCGGCGGGAGGTTGTGCGTAGTGCACAGATCCGAGGACGACGTTTGCGCGCCGTGCCCGAGCCTGCCCTGGTTCGCTTCGGTAGGCTGCACAAGCGGAGAGGAGGCGAACGACATGCGCGAGGCCGTGCTCGGGAAAGCGCGAGAGCCGCCGGAGTCGCGGACGCAGCCTTCGGGGAAGCGCGCGGAAACGGGAGCGGACGCTGCGACGGTGCAGCGGAAGGGAGCTCGACGATGAGCGAAGGTGCAGTGGCGTGGATGCTCGTGGCGACGGCGCTGGTACTCCTCATGACGCCGGCACTGGGATTCTTTTACGGTGGTCTCGTACGTTCGAAGAATGCGCTCAACACGATGATGATGAGTTTCGGGGCAGCGGCGGTGGTCGGCCTCTCCTGGGCGCTGATCGGCTATTCGCTCGCGTTCTCTTCCGGCTTGCCGATCGTCGGGGATTTCTCGCACGCGTTCTTGCGTGGGGTCGGCCTCGAACCCAACGGAGCGATCCCGCACGTCCTCTTCATGTGCTTCCAGGGAACGTTCGCCATCATCACCGCGGCGCTGATCTCGGGGGCGCTCGTCGAGCGGATGCGCTTCGGCCCCTATCTCCTCTTCCTGGCGCTCTGGGCGGTACTGATCTACGCGCCGATCGCGCACTGGGTCTGGGGCGGCGGCTGGCTGGCTGAGCTCGGTGCCCTCGACTTCGCGGGCGGGACCGTCGTCCACATCAACGCCGGTATCGCGGCGGTAGTCGGCGCGCTGGTGCTCGGCAAGCGTCTCGATTACGGGCGGCAAGCCATCCTTCCGCACAACATTCCGCTCACGCTCCTCGGTGCGATGTTGCTCTGGCTCGGTTGGTTCGGCTTCAACGCGGGGAGCGCGCTCGCTGCGAACGAGATCGCAGGGCTGGCTTTCGCGAACACGATGCTGGCGCCGATGGCGACCGGCCTGGTCTGGATGATCCTCGACCTGCTGCGGGACGGCAAGGCCACCGCCGTCGGTCTAGCGACGGCGATCGTCGTCGGGCTCGTCGCCATCACGCCAGCTGCAGGATTCGTTTCGCCGCTGTCGGCGATCGCTCTGGGGGCACTGGCAGCGTTTCCGAGCTACTTCGCCCTGCTCTGGCGAGCACGCACCCGCTTGGACGACTCGCTCGACGTCTTCGCGGCCCATGGCGTGGGTGGCCTCAGCGGTGCGCTGCTGACCGGCGTGTTCGCCCAGAAGTCCTGGAACGGCGTAGCGGACGGTCTCCTCTTCGGCAACCCGATGCAAGTCGTCATTCAGGTCGTGGCGATCCTCGCCGTCATCGCCTATACCGCGATCGGCACGTTCGTCATCCTGCGGGCGATCGGGTTGGTGACGGCCTTGCGGGTATCCGAGAAGGCGGAGCGTCTCGGCCTGGATGTCGCCGAGCACGGCGAGCAGGCCTACACGAGCGGCGAGGGCGCCGTCCTCCTGTTGCCGACGGGACGTGGGAGCGAAGCTGGCGTCCGCGGTGAGGCGGCGCTGAAGCGCGTAGGAGGGAGCGCATGAAGCTCATCGTCGCCATCATCCGGCCGGAGAAGCTGAACGAGGTGCTCGAAGCGTTGTTCCGTGCCGAAGTCCGCGGTCTCACGATCTCGGCAGCCCAGGGGCACGGTGGAGAGACCGAACAGGTCGAAACGTACCGCGGCACGACCGTGAAGATGGAGTTGTCGCCGAAGATTCGGCTCGACATCGGGGTCTCCGACCACTTCGTCGAGCCGACGGTGCAGGCGATCCTGAGCGCGGCACGGACCGGCGAGGTCGGAGACGGGAAGATCTTCGTACTCCCGGTCGAGCGCGTCTACCGGATCCGCACGGGTGAGCGCGATGAAGCAGCGGTCACCCCGGTCGCCTGAGACCGCACACGAGTTCATCCCCACCCACCAACCAGCCCGCGGGGAACTCCCCGCGGGCTGGTTGCGGCATGGGATGGATGGGAGGTCAGTCTGCAACGGCCTGGGCCTCGACCGGTCGTTCGCGGACTCGTCGGGCCGGACGCTCCTCGACCGCCTCGAGCGGCGGATGCGGCACGACCTTCCAGAACGCGCCGCGCAGCTCGTGCCAACGCTCGAGGATCTCACGGCCGCGCTGGCTCCCGGTCAAGGCGACGTGCTTGGCGATGAGCGCTCGCAGCGGCTCGTCGTCGCTCTCGCCCAGCCGCCCGGGCTGGACGTACTCGCGG
>JANZZC010000034.1 GCA_026419575.1 Thermomicrobium sp.
AGATGTGTATAAGAGACAGCTCCAGCCAGGAATCCAGCGGCTCCTGCACGATGCGCAGTCCCGGGAAAGCCGAGAGCAAGGGCAGCGGATCGCCTCGCCACCAGGTGCAGAGCGGGCCGAGTTCGATCATTCGCTCGCCAACGTTTCGAGAACCGCGCGACTCCGGTCGGATCGGTGATCGTCCGTCTCCCGCGACGGTATCCGCTCCCGATAGACCCCGCGGTACGATTCCGGCAGCAAGCGCGCGATCGCCAGCATCACCTCGTCGGCGAGCTCGTCCGGTGTCCGCTCGCGCCCCTCGGCGTCCTCCAGAGCGACACGGATCGGCGCGCCGATGCGCACCGTCACGCGCGGCCAGCCCCGCAGCGGGCGGCGCCCTTTCGTGCCGTTGAACGGCAGCACCTCGGTTCCCCAGATGGCGACCGGGATGACCGGCACCTCCGGATTGCGGCGGATCAGCAGCCCGACTCCCGGATGCGGCGGCTGGAGTTCTCCGGTTCGACTGCGTGTCCCTTCCGGGAAGATGCCGACCAGCATCCCCTCGCGCAGCAACTTCTCCGCGTGACGCAGCGCTTGCCGATCCGGCTTGCCGCGATCGACCGGGAAGGCGCCGGACTGACGGACGAACCAGCGGATGACCGGTACGCCGAA
The DNA here is from genome assembly GCA_026419575.1 of Thermomicrobium sp. Classification (GTDB taxonomy): domain Bacteria; phylum Chloroflexota; class Chloroflexia; order Thermomicrobiales; family Thermomicrobiaceae; genus Thermomicrobium. The sequence continues at coordinate 652 of JANZZC010000034.1, forward strand.
GAGCTCCTTCTTCGCCATGAACAGCACCGGACGCGTGAACGCCGCGATGATCAGCACCGGATCGGCGTTGTGCAGGTGGTTCGCGGCGACGATCGCCGGCCCGATCCGGGGCACGTGCTCCAGCCCCTCGATCCGGAAACGGATCAGGAGGCGCAGCAACGGCACGACGAAGACCCGCGCCGTCAGGAAAATCAGCGTCTTGATCTTACGGCGACGGGACAGTCGCCACGCTGGAGGAATCCGCTCCATGATCGGCACACCCGCACCGCTCGCGCACGATCGCGAGCACGGTTTCCACGACTTCCTCGATCGATTTTCCGTCGGTATCCACGATCACCGCGTCCTCGGCCTGGCGCATCGGCGCCGTCGCCCGCGTCGCGTCTCGACGGTCGCGTTCGGCCAGTTCCGCCACGATCGCTTCGAGCGGCTGAACGATGCCGCGCTTCGCGAGATCGCGCTGCCGTCGGCGCGCCCGTTCCTCGAGGGAAGCCTGCAGCCAGATCTTGACCGGGGCATCGGGCATCACCACCGTCCCGATATCGCGGCCCGCCATCACCACGCGGCCGTTCCGCGCGATCTCCCGCTGCAAACGCAGGAGCGCTCGCCGTACCTGGGGATGCACCGACACCTGCGACGCCAACTTGTCGATCTCCGGCGAGCGGATCTCCCAGGTGACATCGCGGCCGTCCACGTACACGTCGTACAGCCGCCCGTCGTCGACCGACGGTGGCCCCACGCGCAGCGCGAGCGTTCGTGCGACCTCGGCCAGGCGCTCCGCATCGTCGGGAGGGATTCCTCGTTCCGATGCGACGAGCGCGAGGGTGCGGTAGACGACACCGGTATCGAAGTAGAGCGCGCCGAGCCGCCGAGCCACCTCAGCGCCGACGGTGCTCTTGCCGGAACCCGCCGGGCCGTCGATCGCCACGACGAACGTGCACGGCTCTGCCACGACGATGCTCCCGTTCCCTCGCTGCGCCTTCACCCGGCTGCGGCGGCAAGCCGACGGCTCGCCGCAACGCCGCCAGTTCCTCGGGGGTCAGGTCACGCCATTGCCCTGGGGGCAGGTCTCCAAGCCGCACCGGGCCGATCCGCACCCGGTGCAATCGCAACACCGGATAGCCGACCCGCTCGAACACCCGGCGGATGATCCGGTTCCGGCCCTCGTGGATCACGATCCGATAGACCGTACCTTCCGGTTCAGTCCGGATCGCTTCCAGCCGCCGGATCTGGACCGGACGTCCATCGACCGGCACACCCCGCCGCAAAGCCTCTTCGACCTCCGGCGGCGGGAACCCATCGACGAGCACCTCGTACTCCTTCTCCAGCTCGTGCCGCGGATGCGTGATCCGGTACACGAGCTCGCCGTCGTTCGTGAGGAGCAACAACCCGGACGAATCCCGGTCGAGACGACCGACCGGAACGACCCGTTCCGGCACCTTCACCAGGTCGAGCACGGTCTTCCGACCACGCTCGTCGGCCGTGGTCGTGATGTATCCCACCGGCTTGTGCAGCATGATGACGCGACGCGGCTCGGGCTGGAGTACCCGGCCATCGACGCGGATCTCCTGCCGCTCGGGATCGACCTTCGTCCCGAGCTGCCGCACGACGACTCCATCCACGGTGACCCGACCGGCCAGGATCAGCTGCTCGGCCTTCCGTCGTGACGCCACGCCGTGCGCAGCGAGGACTTTCTGGAGACGCTCTTCCGCCATGGCTCACGCTCGCTCGCCTCATCGCCCCTGGCGATCGTGTCCGACACGGATCAACGGTACCACTGCCAGGTCGGTCGTTCCGAAGCGCAATCGTACCGTACCGCTTCGCTGCTGCGCAGCGTCGGGCGGCTGGATCACCAGCCCGACCCAATCGACCGCCTCCGCGGGGACGAGCACCGTCGGGACGATCGCCGGCACCAGTCCCTGGCCGGCCAGGCCCGCCAGTTCGGGAAACGAACGGCTGTCCAGGGTGACCCAGCGATACCGGCCGTCGAGCCAGGCGAGGAGCGCTCGAGCGTCGCCGTACCGATCGACGCTCCCGAGAAGGACGACGAGGAGCGTATCGTTGCCCCGCCGGACGGCGAGTACCAGGCACTGCCCTGCGACTGGGCTCGTGCCGGTCTTGACACCGATGACTCCAGGCAGCCCGAGCAGCTGGTTGGTATTGTCGAGGAACACGGTGCGTGCGTTCGGCCCCTCGATCGCGATCGCGTACCGCGCGGTCGCGACGAGCTCGGCGAGCAGGGGATCCGCTAGGAGTTCCGCGGCAGCGATCGCGAGTTCGCGCGCCGTGGCCACTTGACCGGACGTATCCCGGCCGTCCGGTGTGGCGAACCGCGAGCGGACGAGCCCGAGTCGCCCTGCCTCCTGGTTCATCGCCTCGACGAACGCGGCGACCGGATCGACGCCAGGCGGCGCGAGCCGCTGACCGGCGGTCCGTGCGAGCGCCCGTGCGGCATCTCCGGCCGAGGCGACGAGCATCGCCGCCAGGAGGTCGCGCACGGTGAGGCGATCTCCCGGGAGCAGACCGGCGTTGCTGAAGACAGCGGGATCGACGAGATCCTCCGGTGCGATCGTCACGCGCTCCTCGGGGTCGAGCGAGCGCCGGGCGACCAGGGCCGTGACGATCTTCGTGGTGCTCGCCGGCGGCAACGGTTCGTCGGCCGACCTGCTCCACAGCTCGACCCCCGCCGTGACGTCCGCGACGAAGACAGCCTTCGCGGTGATCTGCGGGAGTTCGATCGATCGGCGCCCCCGTTCCTCCGCGGTCGCGTTTGCCGGCGCGACCGCCGCCCGCGCCGGGACCGCGACCACCGAGGACACCAGGACGGCGACGAGCAACACGAGGCCGAACGCGCGATACCACCCATGGCAGCGGCGTCCTCGCCCGCGGTACGCTTTCGGCCAGGCACGGGAACGTTGGGAGAGGTGGGCATGGAAGGGAAGATGGCATGGAGGCCGCGTCCGAGCGTCGATGACGCGGTCGAGTACCTCCCGGTCGAAAGCCTGGAGGCGATCGCCGAGCGGCTCGGTGTGCCACCGGAGCAGGTCGCCAAACTGGACGCCAACGAAAACCCCTACGGTCCTCCGCCGAGCGTCGTCGCTGCGTTGGCGAGTCTGACCGACCTCCATCTCTATCCGGATCCTGACCAGCGGCGACCGCGTCGAGCATTGGCGGCGTACACCGGTGCGGCCTTCGAGAGTATCCTGCTCGGGAACGGTTCCGACGAACTCCTCGATCTCATCTTACTCGCGACGATTGAACCGGGAGACGAGGTGATCGTCCCGGTCCCGAGCTTCGGCGTCTATCTCTCTCGCCCACCGCTCTTCGGGGCTCGCGTCGTCACCGTCCCGCGGACCGAGACGTTCGACGTGGACGTGGAAGCGATCGAGCGAGCCCTCTCGCCGCGCACCAAACTGATCTTTTTGGCGTCCCCGAACAATCCGACCGGCAATCTCGCGGCGGCCGAGCAGGTCGAACGCCTCCTCCGGCACGGGATCCTCGCCGTCATCGATGAAGCCTATTTTGAGTTCGCCGGCACGACTTTGCAGTCGCTCGTCGAGCGGTACGAGAACGTCGTCATCCTGCGGACGTTCAGCAAGTGGGCAGGCTTGGCCGGCCTACGGATCGGCTACGGCATCTTCCCACCGCCGATCTCCCGCGCGCTCTGGCGCGTGAAGCAGCCGTTCAACGTGAGTCTCGCCGCGCAGGTCGCGGTCGAAGCAGCGCTCGCCGACCGCGAGTGGCTCATGGAACGCGTCGAGCGGATCCGACGCGAACGCGATCGTCTCTACCGGGAGCTGCAACGCTTCCCGTTCCTGCAGCCGTATCCCTCCCATGCCAACTTCATTCTCTGCCGCGTCCACGACGGGCTAGCGCATCGACTGCACGCCCACCTGCTCGCGGCAGCGATCGTCGTCCGGCGGTACGACGACGCGTGGTTGCGGGATTACCTGCGCATCACCGTGGGAACGCCGGAGCAGAGCGAGCGGATCCTCGAGGCCCTCGAGACCTTTCCCTTCCGGGGACGGGAGAGCGACGCATGAACCTCCAGCGGCACGCCAAGATCGAGCGCACGACCAGCGAGACCGAGATCTCCCTCGAACTCACGGTCGACGGGAGCGGACGTGCCGACATCGAAACCGGCATCGGAGCGCTCGACCACTTCCTCGCGCTGTTCGCTCGGCACGGGTGCTTCGACCTGACGGTCCGCGCGCGCGGTGATCTCCACGTCGACGCGCACCACACCGTCGAGGATGTCGCGCTCTGCCTCGGGCAAGCCCTGCGCCGAGCGCTCGGCGATTGGCGCGGTATCCGCCGCATGGCCGATGCCGCGGTACCGATGGACGAGGCGCTCGCGCACCTCGCTGTCGACTTCAGCGGGCGCGGGACGTTCGTCCACCGCGATCCGTTCCCGCCGGGAGCCGTCGGCCAACTCGAATGCGACCTCGTCCGCCACTTCTTGGAAACGCTCGCCCGCGAGGCGCGGATCACCATCCATCTCGTGACGCTCTACGGGCAGAACGCGCACCACCAGCTCGAGGCGGTCTTCAAAGCGCTCGGTCGGGCGCTCGACCGCGCCACCGAGCTCGACCCCCGTGTCGCCGGACAGATACCGAGCACGAAGGGACGTCTCGAGATCGAGACCTGAGCGACGTCAATCGAGGCGAAGGGCACGCCGTTGGGCGACCATCAATTCGCTGATGCCGCGCTCGGCGAGCGCAAGCAGCCGGTCGAGCACCTCCCGCCCGAACGGCTGCCCCTCGGCGGTGCCCTGGAGCTCCACGAACTCGCCTCGATCGGTCATCACGACGTTCATATCGACTTCGGCGCGGCTGTCTTCCTCGTACTCCAGGTCCAGCCGCGGTTCACCGCCGACGATCCCGACGCTGACCGCCGCCACCTGGCGCACGATCGGGAGAACCGGCAGTTGTTCCGTCTCGAGCAAACGCCGCAGGGCGAGGTACAGTGCCACCCATCCACCGGTGATCGCCGCGGTCCGGGTGCCGCCGTCCGCACGGAGCACGTCGCAGTCGATGATGATCGTCCGCTCGCCGAGCGCGGCCAGATCGACAGCCGCGCGCAGCGATCGGCCGATCAGGCGCTGGATCTCGGCGGTGCGACCTCCGGCTCCCGACCTTTCCCGCGGGATGCGTTCGCGTCCGCTCCGGGGCAACATCCCGTACTCCGCCGTGATCCAGCCTTGCCCGCTGCCGGCGAGAAAACCGGGCACGCGGTCCTCGACCGTGGCCGCGCAGAGCACGTGCGTGTTCCCGAGCATGATCAGCGCGGAGCCCTCCGCGTACGGGATGTAATCGGGAACGATTTCGACCGGGCGCAGTTCGTCGCTGGTACGTCCGTGCCGGACCGGGCTTTCCCTCGTGCTCACAGTGATCCCTCGTCCGATTCCGAAGACTCCACCGGCTCTCCCCGCCGCGCTCGGATCGCCGCCAGACGTTCGCGGAGTCGCGTCTCCCAGCCGCGATCCGTCGGTTCGTAGTAACGGCGGCCGCGCAGGCGCGGAGGTAGATATTCCTGCCGTCCGATCGCATCCGGTTCGTCGTGCGGATACCGATAACCCGAGCCCCAGCCGAGCTCCCGCATGAGCGACGTCGGAGCGTTCCGGAGGTGCAGCGGCACCGGATCGTTCCGGGTTTCGACCACGTCCCGGCGCGCCGCTTCGTAGGCTCGGTACAGCGCGTTCGACTTCGGGGCCAACGCGAGGTACACGACCGCCTCGGCCAGCGCCAGCGCACCCTCCGGTAGACCGATGAAGTGCACCGCGTGCTGGGCGGCAACAGCCAGGACCAGCGCGTGCGGGTCGGCCAGTCCCACGTCCTCGCTCGCGGCCCGCACCAAGCGGCGCGCGATGAAGAGCGGGTCCTCGCCGTTCTCCAGCATCCGGGCCAGCCAGTACAGCGCGGCATCGGGGTCCGAACCGCGGATCGCCTTGTGCAACGCCGATATCGTGTCGTAGTGGGCATCGCCCGCTCGATCGTACACGCTGGCTCGCCGCATCGCCGCTTGGCGCACGATCTCCAGCGTCACGCGACCGTCTCGGGCACCAGCGACGGCGAGCTCGAGCGTGTTCAACGCCGTCCGGGCATCGCCGTTCGCGAGATTTACGATCGCGTCCAGCGCCTCCGGAGCGACCTCCACCGGGACGCCGCCGAGCCCACGCTCCCGGTCGGTCAAGGCACGCACGAGGAGCGTACGCACTGCCTCGTCGGACAGCGGCTCCAGGACGACCACCCGGCAGCGCGAGAGGAGCGGCGCGTTCACTTCGAACGAGGGGTTCTCGGTCGTCGCCCCGATGAGCACGATCGTTCCGTCCTCGACCGCAGGGAGCAATGCGTCCTGCTGAGCGCGATTGAAGCGATGGATCTCGTCGATGAAGACGATCGTTCGCTGCCCGTACTGACCAAGGCGCTCCTTCGCCTCCTGCACGGCACGGCGAACGTCCGCGACCGCGGCGGTGACAGCGGACAACGAGACGAACACCGCCCGCGTCTGCTCGGCGATCACGCGAGCGATCGTCGTCTTGCCGCATCCCGGCGGACCCCACAAGATCAGCGAGACGAGCCGGTCTTCCTCGATCATCCTGCGGAGCAACGAACCGGGACCGAGCACGTGCTCCTGCCCGACGATCTCGTCCAACGTCCGGGGACGCATGCGCTCGGCCAAGGGGGCGAAGCGCCGCTGCAGCTCTCGTTCGCGCGCGGAAAAGAGGCTCTCCATGCCGGATCCTGCGTCAATTGGGACCGAGCCACTCGCTCTCCGCGGCCCCCGGCTCCTCGATGCGCTGCTCGAGCTCGGCGAGCTCGCGGCGGACCTCCGCGGCGGTGCGGATACCGCGCTGGAGGAGCTCGTGCAGATAGCTGCGCAGATCTTCGGTGTCCGGTTCGGTCGCCAGCACCGCATCGAGTTCCTCGAGCGTCTCGAGATCGCGTTCCTCGAGCTCCTCGAGGAGTTCCTCGAGCGCGTCCAGCCGCAGCAACAGTTCGTAGAGCTCCTCTTCGCCAGCGCTACTCACAGCCCACCTCGCGTTCGAAGCATACTCCAAACGATCACCGCGACCGCCAGCGCCGCCATCGCTCCGTACTCCGCGACCGTCCGCCACCCGAGCGTGCGCTCGACGCGAGCGAGCACCAGGCCAGCCAGCACGTGGAAGACGGCGAGGAGCGTCGCCCCGCCCAGCCAACCCGTCGCTGGCCAGTAGTTCAAGACCCAGGTCGTTTCCGCCAAGACCAACCCACCGACCATCGCGTAGAGCACGCGCCGATCCAACTGCAGGTCCGCCCCTTCGGTCAACTGGAGGAAGAGCATCCCGGCGAGTAGCAGCACCGCCGATGCCGAGTACAGGCTCCGCAACTTGTGGACGTAGATCATGGCGAAGACGACGAAGGCGAGCCCGTAGAGCAGCAGGGTATGCGCGAGACGCCCGAAGAGACGAGCACGCGGTTCGACGCTGTAGAGCCCCCAACGGGCCAGCTCGCCGACGAGTACGGCGAGGAAGCCGAAGAGGACGACGGCGAGCCCAGCCAACGCCGAGTGGTAGGCGCACAGGAGCAGTGCACCGGCCGAGAGCGTGGCGAACGCCAGCCCCCAACCGGTCGGCCACTCCGGCACCGGTTCGTACCGCACGCCTCGTTCGGACGCTGTCGCGCTGGCGACCACCGGCATCGGATCGAGCAACTGGAAGACGACCGTTCCCGCCACGATGCAGAGCAGCGCGACGAGCCAGAACGTCCGTCCCTCGGCCGCGAGGAGCGGCACGACGCCGACCGGAGGTCGGACGCGAGAGGCCACGAACGCCAGCAGTGCCAAGAGACCAGCGTTGAGCAGGCTCGCGAAGGTGATGCGGGCGACGACCGGACGTGTCATGCGTCACGCCTATCTCTACGATCCCGCCCCGCTCCAACGGGGAGGCGCACCGGGCCACCCGACCGCTCGTCACCGCCGGAACGATCGGCGACCCAGGACAGGATCGCCTCGGCCGCGGGAACGGCTCCGTGCTCGATCCGCGGTGGCGGTAACTGCAGCTGCCCGGAGGCAGCCGCTCCGAGAACCGCGCGGAGTTCCTCAGGCGTCCGCATCCAGCGAGCGACGCCCGCGCGCTCCATCGTGGCAGCGTTGAACACCCCGTGCCCCGCGATCGGACGGTACAGGAGGATCGGCAAACGCCGCGCGATCGCCTCGAGGCAGGTCAGTCCTCCCGCGTTCTGCACCAGGCAGTCGGCAGCAGCCATCAGCTCGGGGATCTCGTCCGTCCAGCCGATGACCTGCACCGCATCGTGTCCGGCGTAATCGCGTCGCAAGCGGTTGGCCAAGGTCTCGTTTCTCCCGCAGACGACGACGGTCCGCACGCCGCACGCCGCTACGTCGCGGACGATCGTCTCGACCCGACCGATTCCCCATGCGCCCGCGACCACCAGCGCAACGAACTCCTCCGGTGCGAAGCCGAAGCGCGCTCGCACGCGAGTCCGATCCACCGGTTCGCGGAATGCCTGCCGGACGAGCGGTTGCATCACCTGGACGAGACCGGTCGCGTCCTCGACCTGGCCAGCCGAGACCGACGACGGCACCAGGTGGAGATCGATGCCCGGCGCCGTCCACAATCGGTGGACGCCGTAGTCCGTGATGACCGCGACGGCGGGAACCCGGAGTCTCCCTTCGAGCCGCAGGGTCCCGAGGACCTGCGTGACCAGCGGATAGGTCGAGACGACGAGATCCGGCTCGAGGGCTTCGAGCAAGCGCTCCAGGGCGTCAGCGGCGAACCCGTTGTAGAGCCGGCGCCAGAGTCGGGTCCAGCTCCGCAGGTGGGAGGAGCGAAACTGCCAGTCGTAGAGCCACGGAGCGTAGCGCAGTTGCACCGGGTACGACCACTGGAAATACCGGCTGAGCAGCGGCGTGGCGTACGCGAACCCGTCGAGGACGGTGACGTGACAACCGCGCGTCTCGAGTTCCTCCCGCAGCACCGTGGCGGCAGCGTTGTGGCCGCCACCGATCGAGGCGGAGAGGACGACGACGTGCGGACGCCGTTGCGGGTAGTGGAAGGAACGAAGGATCCGCTGCAGCCGACTGGTGCGTCGTCGACGACCGGTAACGCTTCCGGCAGCGAGCGCTCCCGCTGCGCCGATCAAGAGCCATTCACTGACGAGCATCCCACCCCATCCGTACCTCCGCCGGCGAGCCGATCGGGCTGAGTTTCGCCTCTCGACGTGGCTCCGTCAAGCGTCCGCGAACGGAGCGTCCGCGTTCTCGATGAGCATGACCCGTCAGGCGCGCAGCGCCGCTTCGATGAGGGCCGGATCGAGGGCACCCCGGCGCAGGATCTTCACTACCCCACCCTCGAGCGCGACGACCGTGGAAGGGACCCCGCCTGGGGTCCGCCCACCGTCGACATAGAGGTCGACAGCGTCGCCGAGCGCGGCGATCGCCTCTTCCACCGTGCAAGCCTCGCGCTCGCCCGAGCGGTTCGCCGACGTAGTGGCCACCGCGCCCCCGGCGACACGGATGATCGCCAACGCGACCGGATGATCCGGCATGCGGAGACCGACCGCCCCGGTCTCGCGTACGACTTCGACCGGCAACCAGGGCTGCGCCGGGACGACGATCGTGAGCGCGCCGGGCCAGAAGCGCTGCGCCAGTCGCCGGACCGCCTCGCTCACCTCGCGCGCCAGGCGCTCCAGCTGCTCGAGGTCGGCGATCAATACCGGGATCGGCCGATCGAGCGGCCGCCCCTTCGCGACGTACAAGCGCGCCACCGCATCCGGCCGGTCGACCGCTGCACCGACACCGTAGACGGTGTCGGTGGGGAAGACCACGAGCCCACCCCCGCGCAGAACCCGCGCAGCTTCCGCCACTGCCTGAGGATCTTCAGCCCGTATCACGCGCACGCGTCACTCTCCTCCGTCTCCGAGCTCGAGCTTGATCCGTTCCGCGAGGGCCCGGCCGATACCGGGAACCGCCGCGATCTCCTCGACGCTCGCCCGACGGATCCCCTCGACCGAGCCGAAGCGGCGGAGGAGCTCCCGGCGTCGGCGCGGGCCGATGCCCGGAATGTCGTCCAGTCGCGAGCGCAGCGTCGAGCGCGTCCGACGCGCTCGATGGAACGTGACCGCGAAGCGATGTGCCTCGTCGCGGATCCGCTGGACGAGAAAGAGGGCTTGAGAGTCCCGCGGCAGAACGATCGGCGCGCTCCGACCGGGCACGTACAGCTCCTCGTGCTCCTTGGCCAGCGCCGCGATCGGCAGCGTCAACCCGAGCGCAGCGAGCGCCTCGCGCGCCGCGTTGAGTTGCCCCTTGCCACCGTCGATCAGGATCAGATCGGGTAACGTCTGCCAGGCTTCCGTCTGCTCGGTCGTGAGGGCACGCCGGTACCGCCGGAAGACGACTTCCTGCATCGCCGCGAAGTCGTCCTGCCCCTCGACCGTCTTGATCTGGAACCGCCGATAGTCGCTCTTCTTCGGCTTGCCCCGCTCGAACACCACCATGCTGGCGACGACGTTCGTCCCCTGCAGCTGGGAGATGTCGAAGCACTCGATCCGCCGTGGCAACTCGTCGAGCCCCAACGCGTCCGCCAGCTCTTCCAGCGCGAGCGTCGTCCGTTGTTCGTCGTTCAGCCAGCGGACGCGATACTGTTCGAGATTCTGCTGCGCGCTCTTGGCGATCATCTCCACGAGGTCGCGCCGCAACCCCTCGAGCGCGACGGTCAGCCGTACCGCGCTCCCGCGTCGCCGCGCCAGGAAGTCGGCGACCGTGTCCGGATCCTCCAGTGGATGCTGCAGGACGAGCTCGGGCGGGACGCTGGAGGCCTGCGCGTAGTACTGTTGGACGAACGAGGTGAGGATCGCCTGCGGAGGATCGTCGACCCGCGCCCCGGCCATGAGATAGTGCTCCGAGCCCAGCAACTTCCCGTTGCGCACGAACCCGATCTGGACGCAGGCATCCCCACCGGCACTCTGCGCGACCGCCAGGACGTCGAACGACTCGTCCGTCCCGGTCACGATCTTCTGCTGCTGGAGCACGTGTTCGATCGCGCGGAGTTCGTCCCGGAGGCGCGCTGCCCGCTCGAACTCGAGCCGCTCGGCCGCCGACTCCATGTCGGCACGGAGACGCGCGATCACGTCGTCGGCTCGTCCCTCGAGGAAGAGCACGACGTTCTCGATCACCTTCCGGTACTCCTCCTGCGACACCGCACCGATGCACGGGCCGACGCAACGACCGATGTGGTAGTAGAGGCACGGCCGGCTCGCCGTACCGGTAATCTCGATGTCGCAGGCGCGGTACGGAAACAGCCGCTTGAGGAGGTCGAGCGTCCGATGGACCGCCCCCGCGCTCGGATAGGGGCCGAAATAGCGGCTCCCGTCCTGGACGACGCGACGGGTAGCCAGGACGCGCGGAAACGGTTCGTTCGTCACGCGGATGAATGGATACGTCTTGTCGTCCCGCAGCATGATGTTGTAGCGGGGACGATAGCGCTTGATGAGCTCGTTCTCGAGGATGAGCGCTTCGGTGGGGGTATCGGTGCGGATCACCTCGAAATCGGCGATGTGCTCGACGAGCTCGCGCGTCTTCGCGTCCATGCCGGCCTGCGAGCCGAAGTAGGAACGCAGCCGGTTGCGCAGCGAACTCGCCTTTCCGACGTAGATCACCGTCCCCTGCGCGTCCTTCATGAGATAGACGCCCGGAGCCGATTCGATCGCCGCGAGCCGTTCGCGGAGTTCGTCGTGTCGTCGCGACATCACGGCCAAGGCAGATTCGTCTTGTAGCACTCCTCAGTCGAAGTCGAGCAACTCCTCGAGGAAGTGCCGTAGCTTCTTCCGGCGCTTCCGTGGGTAGGACGGAGCGTCGTCATCGTCCCAGTCGGGCGGACGGCGATAGTACGTACCTTCGGCACGGACCAGCTGCTCGAGTTCGCCGCGATCGAGGAAGACGCCACCGCACTCCTCACAGCGCTCGAACACCACACCGTGACGCTCGACCGTCTGCATGCGCCCGAGGCATTTCGGACAGACCAACGTCGCCATCGCACGCCCCTGTCGTCGAACAACGGAGCGGAGCGCACTTCCAGCATACCACGCCGGTTCCCCGCGGCTGCCGACCGCGGCTGCCGAGCGCCGCCTCCCGGCCGAGGCCGGTCGGTCGGTCGGCCAGTTGGCCACCGCCGGCACCGGTGCCCCGCCTCCGTGTTCCAGCCGCGTCAACGCCTCTCGCGCGTTCCTGCCGCGTCGGCCCGTGTCCCGCAGCCGACTCGCCCCTGCTGCGTTCCGAACTCCTGAACGCACTGCTTGCCAGCTTATCTCTAAAGCACTACACTGCGGGTCGAACACGGGGAGCGACTCCGGGGGGAGCGCTGTCCGGAAGCGACTGCGGCCGCCGCTCGCGGTGGCGTCCAGCGGTACCGGTCGCGTTCCCCGTGTCTGTGTGCGATGAGCTGTCGCTGGATGCACAGGGAGGCAGGAGCCATGTCGGGCGGTAAACCGCAGAACCTGCAGCAGATCCTGGCGCAGGTGCCGAACATACAGGAGTACCTGTACAACAACCAGACGGGAGCGCGCGTCTACCCGGTCGTTCCGCCCGAGTTCACCAACTGGCGGGACGAGCAGCACGCCTGGCGGGAGACGGTCTGCCTCTTCGACCTCTCCTACCACATGACCGACCTCTTCCTGCGC
>JANZZC010000047.1 GCA_026419575.1 Thermomicrobium sp.
CCCCTGGACCGGCATCTACCCCGCCCACCTCATCGAGTCCGGCGCCGACCTCCGCGACACCAAGAACATCGTCGGCACCGGCCCCTTCAAGTTCAAGAGCTACACCCCAGGGGTCGCCTTCGAGCTCGAGAGGAACCCGAACTACTTCGAGAAGGACCTGCCCTACCTCGACGGGATCGTCGGCCACCCGATGACCGACTGGAACGCGGTGGCCCAGGCGTTCCTCGCCGGGCAGCTGCACCTCTACCGCTCGTTGACGACGCCACCGCTCGACCTCTTCCAGGGGCACAGCGATATCCAGGTCGTCGGCGTCCCGACGACCCTGGTGTGGCGTCTGATCCTCAACGCCCGCAACTTCGAGCCGTTCAAGGACGAGCGGGTGCGGCGCGCCATCACGCTCGCCCTCGATCGCGAAGCGATGATCGCCGCCATGACCGAGGGTCGGAGCGTCCTCTCCGGTTGGATGCATCCCTACGGTGCCTGGGCGCTCCCCGAGGAGCGCGTCCGCCAGGCCCGCGGCTTCGGCAAGGACAAGGAGGCCGACCGGCAACAGGCCAAGCAGCTCCTCGCCGAGGCCGGGTTCCCGAACGGTCTCGAGTTCGAACTCCTCGCCTTCAACTTGGACGTGACGACGCCGAGCCTGATCGCCGACCAACTCGCGCAGGTCGGCATCAAGGCGAACACGCAGATCCTGCAGCTCGGCGAGTACATTCAGCGGATCGTCAATCGCGAGTTCCAGGTGGCGCTCGGCTTCAACGCGCCGTGGGTCGACGAGCCGAAGTCGACCTTCGCCGCCTGGATCACGAACAACGAGCAGGCGAGTTTGACCGGCCTGTGGTCCGACGAACTGATCCAGCTCTACCAGCAGATCGACGTCGAGTTGGACCTCCAGAAGCGGAAGCAGCTCACGCAGGAACTCGACTTCCGCACCCTGGACGACCCGGTGTTCGGTATGATCTACGTGTACCGTCCGGTCATCTGGCACGTGTTGCGGCCCGGGATCCTGGCCAACTGGACACCGCAGCCCAACTACAACCTCACCGAGAAGCACGCGACTACTTGGCTGCGGCAGTAGAGGGAGCGATTCCGCAGCAGGGGACCCGGCGGAAGCGGAGGAGCTGGCTACCATGTTCGTACAGTACCTCGCTCGACGGGCGATCGGGGGGTTCCTCGTCGTGCTCCTGGCGACCTTCGTCGTCTTCGCCTTCATCCGCATCGCTGGGGACCCTGCCGCTCTCATCGTCGGCGGAACGGGCGAGAACATCACGATCAATCCGGAACGCGTCGCCCAGGTCCGTCAGGAACTGGGCTTGGACAAGCCGCTGATCGTTCAGTTCGCCGACTTCCTGGCAGGGCTGGTGACCGGTGGGCTCGGCAAGTCGTACGTGACCGGGCGGCCGATCGCGGACGAACTCCGCGTTCGGCTGCCCCTCACCATCGAGATCGCCTTCCTCTCCGAGTTCATGGCCTGGGTGTTCGCCCTCCCGCTGGGGCTGTTCAGCGCGCTCCGTCGCGGTCGGTTCAGCGAGGCGTTGACGCGCGTCTTCTTCTTCGTTGCCTCGGCGGTTCCGGCCTACTGGCTCGGGCTCCTCGTCCTCATCTTCGTCCTCCTCACCTTCGGGTGGCGCCCACCGCTCGGACTGGTGCCGCCGACCCAGGACCTCGTCACGCACCTGCAACAGATCTTCCTGCCCATCGTCGTGCTCGGTTTCGTCCTCGCAGCCGGTCTCGTCCGTTTCATCCGCAACGCGGTCCTCGAGGTCCTGCAGGAGCCGTTCATCCAGGTCGCCCGTGCCAAGGGGCTCGCCGAATCGACGGTGATCCTCCGGCACGTCCTCCGCAATGCGTTCGCGCCGACGATCGCGTTCTCGGGCTTGCGTGTGGGATTCCTCCTCGGCGGCGTGGTGATCGTCGAGACGACGTTCAATCTCCCGGGGTTGGGGCTCTTCTTCGTCGATGCGGTCGCTCGCCGCGACTTCCCCGTCATCCAGATCGCCGTCCTCATCCTCGGCACGGCGTTCGTCGTGATCAATCTCGTCACGGACATCGTTTGTTCGTTCCTCGATCCCCGGTTGCGCGAGAGGGGCTGAGACATGGCTGAAGCAGTTGCCGCGCCGATCACACGCGAGCGCGCGACGACCGTCCGGCGGCGAATCCCCTGGGTCGGGCTCATCGTCTCGATCGTTCTCGCCCTCCTCGTCGTCGCCGGAGTCGTCGGCCCGTCGCTCAACCCGCGCTCGCCGACGGCGACGAACGCGGCGGCACGGCTCAAGGCACCGTCGGCGCAGTACCCGTTCGGCACCGACGAGCTCGGTCGCGACATCTTCACGCGGGCGCTCTACGGCTTGCGCACGACGCTCTTCATCGCAGTACCCGGTGGATTGCTCGGCACCGTTATCGGCACATTGCTCGGGTTGATCGGCGGCTACCGGCGCGGTCTCGTCGACTTCCTCCTGCAGCGCGCCGTGGAGATCGTGACGGCGATTCCCTCGCTCGTCGTCGCGAGCGTCGTCGTCGCCGTTCTGGGGCCGGGGCGCGTCCAGCTCATCGGTGCGGTCGCGCTCTCGCTCACCCCGGTCGGCGTGCGCGTCATGCGGGCGGCCGCATTGCGGGTCTCCGACTCCCTCTTCTGCGAGGCAGCCCGCGCGATGGGTGCCTCGCACTGGCGAATCATGTTCCGCCATGTCCTGCCGAATTGTCTCGGTCCGGTGGCGGTCCTTGCCTCCTTGAACCTCGGTGCTTCGATTTTCGTCGAGACGGGGCTCAGCTTTCTCGGGCTCGGTGTCCAGCCGCCGAATCCGTCCCTCGGCAATATGCTCACCGGTGCCGCCTCGCTCTACTTCACGCGGGCACCGTGGATGGTCATCTTCCCAGGACTCATTGTGACGATCCTGATCCTCTGCTTCAACATCATCGGCGACATGCTGGCCGATTACTTCGACCCGCGCCTCCGTTCGCAGACGACCACGTGAGCGACGCGCCTCGGAGCGTCCGTCGGTGCCGGGCCATCCCTGGCCCGGCACTCGTCTTCCCGCGTCCAGCGACATCCCATGCTACCGGCGAGCACCCCACGCCCGTCCCGCGAACTCCGTCGAGGAGCGGAGCCTCGCGCGACGGCCTGGCGTCGCCCGCGGACGCCGCCAGGGCTCCCGACGGGCTCGGCGGACGGACGAGGCAGGCAACGCTCACTGATCCGCGCTCACGGCCCGGGCACGCCCGCACGGGTCCCTCATCCGCGACGGTTCGGCGCGAGACACCGCGCGCTGGTGACGCGTGGTCGCGCTCCGCTTCCGATCGGTATCCCCCGCTCGTTCCCCCGCTGTACCCTTGTTCCGACCGATCGGACAAGCGGCGCAGTCCCGCGACGCGTCGGCCACCGCTCGCCTCTCACCCGTGACAGGGAGATCGCGTCGTCGCGTCGTGCCGCGCGGCCGTTCCCGTATCGTCCGGATGTCCCGCTCAGGTGAGTTCCCATTTCCGACGGAGCCGCACCCCATCGAGCGGCGCGCGACCCAGCCTCACCGCGGCGGTCACCTCCCACCGGCTCGCCTCCCTCCCGACACCGCTCGCCGGGGTCGGACAGCGGTCGCAGCCATCGCCTCCCTCTTGCACGGGTCGACGGAGTCTGCTAGTGTAGGAGTGTCTCGCTGACCAGATATCCGCGTCGCGACGCGGAGTGTTCGAAAGGCTGAACACGATGGTCGTACTGCGCTCGGCGGAGCGGACCGCTGTACCGGCACAGACCCGAGTCTCGCGCCTCGGGCGCGACTTCTGGCTAGGGTACGCGCTCACGCTGCCGGCCTTCCTCGTCGTGGTCGGTCTGGTCGCCTACCCGCTCGGCTATGCGTTCTGGCTGTCGCTCCAGGACATCAAGATCGGCGGGCAGGGACAGTTCGTCGGTCTCGGCAACTACGTCCGGCTCCTCGTCGACTCGGACAGCCGGATCCACGGTCTCTTCTGGAACAGCGTCAAAGTGACGCTCCTCTACACCGGCGGCGCGCTGGCCGGCAAGTTCGTCATCGGCATGGTCAGCGCGGTCATCTTGAACGCCCAGATCCGCGCCCGTCACTTCTGGCGCACGCTGCTCTTCGTCCCGTGGGCGATACCCGCCGTCGTCTCCGCCTTCACGTGGCGCTGGATGTACAACGACGTCAACGGCGTGATCAACACGCTCTTGACCAACCTCGGCCTCGTCGATCGCCCGATCCTGTTCCTCGCCGACCCGAACCTCGCGCTCTGGTCGGTGCTCATCGCTGCGATCTGGCAGGGGGCGCCCTTCTGGACCATGACGTTTCTCGCCGGCCTGCAGGCGATCCCGCGCGAGCTCTACGAGGCGGCGTCGATCGACGGTGCGACGCCGCTCCAACAATACTTCCGCATCACCTTGCCGCTCCTCACGCCGGTGATCACGGTCACCGTCATGCTCTCGGCGATCTGGACGTCGAACGCGATCCAGTACGTCTACATCCTGACCAATGGCGGACCCGCCAACGCGACCGAGACCTTCCCGCTGCTCGCCTACCACGAGGGGATGCAGGCGTACGACCTCGGCATCGCTTCGGCGATCCCGCTGGTGTTCTTCCCGGTGTTCGCGATCCTGATCTATTTCCTGACCCGCCGCATGCTGCGACAGGAGGGTTGACGCGATGGCCGAAGCGATCCGCCCGGTGGAACGAACGCGTCCGAGCGAACGCGGCTTGAGCGTTTGGCTCGCCCGGCGGAACCGCGCCTACTATCTCGTCGGCTACCTCGTGCTCGTCACGCTCGCGCTGTGGACGCTCTTCCCGGTCTACTGGCAGCTGGCGACATCGCTGCGGGCCGACGTCGACCTCTTCAGCCCGACCGTCACGCTGCTCCCGCGTGTGCTCACGGAGGAGCACTACGAGAAGATCCTCGGCCCGTCCTACCCGTTCCTGCGCCAACTCCGTAACAGCGCGATCGTGGCCCTGGGGACGACGGTCGTCTCGACGCTCCTGGGCGCCATGGCGGGCTACGCCTTGACCCGCCTCCGCTTCGTCGGACGCACGATCCTGGCACGACTGCTCGTCTACGCCTACCTCGCGCCCGGGACGATCCTGTTCATTCCGATCTTCGTCATGATGAGCCGACTGGGACTCCGCGACAATCTGGTCGGACTGACCCTCGCGTATCTCACCTTCACCGTCCCCTTCGCCACCTGGATGCTGATGGGGTATTTCCGCACGGTTCCGATCGAACTTGAAGAAGCCGCCCTCATCGACGGTGCGAGCCGCTGGCAAGTGCTCTGGCGCATCATGGTGCCGCTCTCCGGACCAGCGCTCGTCGTGGCGGCGGTGTTCGCCTTCACGCTCTCGTGGAACGAGTTCCTCTACGCACTGGTCCTCCTCCAGAAGCAGGAGGTGATGACTGCACCCGTCGGGTTGTCGGCCTACGTGATCGGTGACCAGTACTACTGGGGGCAGATGATGGCGGCAGCGACGATCATGTCCTTGCCCCCGCTCGTGGTCTACCTCTTCGGCCAACGCTGGGTCATCGCCGGATGGACGACCGGGGCCGTGAAGGATTAGCGATCGCGAGAGGAGGAGAGCCATGCGCACACGGTTCTCACGTCGACGTTTCCTCGCCGTCGTGACCGCTGGGTTCGGCGCAACCATCGCTGCCTGCGCCGGTGGAGGCGGCCAGGCCACGCCGACACCTGCCCCGCAACCGAGCCCGACCCCCGCACCGGCAGCGACCCCGACACCGGCGCCCGCCGCGACACCCACGCCCGCCGCTGCGGCGACACCGACTGCGGTCGCTGCACAAGCGCCCGCCCTCACGCCGGTTCCCGGCCGCCAGGTCGTGGTCTGGCAGATCGTCGACTACTTGCCGGAGACGACGGCGCTCATCAAGCAGCGGCTCGACGACGTCGCCCAAAAGAACGGGTTCACGATCTCCTTCGAGGAGATCCCCAACAATCCGCAGGGCTACAACCGGTTCAACGCCGCCGTGCAGGCCGGTACCCCACCGGACATCTATCGTCTCTACGACTACCAGACCCAGTTCTGGCGCGCACAGGGGCAAACCGTCGACGTCACCGACCTCGTCACCCCCTTCCTCCAGCAGAACGGCGGCGTCTGGCAGCCAGTGGAGCTGACCTGCACGTTCAAGGGACGCTGGTGGGCCACGCCACTCGCCGTCAACGCCTGGCCTTTCCACACCCGACAGGACCTGCTCGATCAGGCCGGTTTCAAGTTCCCGGCGAACTGGGACGAGTTCCGCCAGCAGGGTAAGGCGCTCACCAAACCGCCGCTCTACTACTACGGGATGACGCTGAGCCGCATCAACGACACCAACAACCACACCCTCGGCATGGTCTGGACGTTCGGCGGCAAGCTGCAGAACGAGGACGGCTCGCTCGCCGTCACGCCGAACGACAAGGCGTGGCTCGATTGTCTCGCCCTGATCCAAGCGATGTATCTCGAGGATCAAATCATCCCGCCCGGATCGGTGAATTGGGACGACGGTGGCAACAACCAAGGCTATCAGAGCGAGCAGCTCGTCCTCACCTCCAATCCGACGAGCATCTACAATTGGCTCCTCAAGAACAAGCCGGAACTCGCGCAGAAGACGCGCTTCTACAGCTACCCGGCCGGTCCAGCCGGCTCGTTCGGTCAAGTCGACGTCTGGACGGAAGCGCTCTTCAAGAACGGCAAGGGCGGCGACAATGCCCGGATCTGTCTCGTCGCGCTGATGGATCCGACCTGGTACGCGAGTTACATCAACGAACAGCTCAAGGGGCGCTTCATCCCGTGTTGGAAGGACATGATCGAGCACGACCTCTGGCAAAAGAACGACCTCTACGCCGAATACCAGAAGATCATCTCGACGGGACGCATCATGGCGTACGCTGCGCCACCGCTCGGTGCGTTCGGCGAACTGGCGACCAAGTTCGTCATCGGCGACATGATGCAGGACCTCTGCGTGCGACGCTCGTCGCCACAGGAGGCGCTCTCCAACTTCGTCAAGGCTGCCCAGGAGATCTGGAGCAAGCCGGAGAACCGGGCGTGAGCCGAGTCACGCTCGCCTGCCGGTGGTGAGGAACGGGGCGCCGTGTCGGCGCCCCGCTCCGTCCGTTCGTCGAGGACGACCGATGCAGCCGACGACCGACCGCATTCGTTTCCGGGACGCGGCGCGCTCCGCGCTCCTCGCTGGCTGCGAGACGTTGGCGCGTCTCCTGGCCCCGACGCTCGGTCCGCTCGGTCGGACGGTCGTGGTCGAGAGCGTGCTCGCACCGGGCTCGATGGAGGTGCACGCCTCGGCTGCACTGATCGCCCGCCGGACGTTCCGGCTCGCTGACCCCTTCGCGAACGCGGGCGCCATGCTCCTCCGCCATGCGCTCTGGCGGGTCCACGAGCGCACCGGTGACGGCACCGCGACGACCGCAGTCCTCGCTCATCGTCTCTTGGTCGAACTGAACCGGCTGGTCGTCGGGGGGAACCCGCCCACGGAACTCCTGCCGGCGCTCGACCGAGCCGAAACGATCGTCCTGCGCGAACTGCGCACTCTGGCCCGTCCGGTCGAGGACGTTCGGTCACTGGCGGGCATGCTCGAGCCGCTGGACCTGGCGCCGGAGGTGGTCGACGCTCTGCTCGAGGGGCTGGAGGCGATCGGTCCCCAGGGCATCGTGCTGGTGGATCCGGGCGAGGGAACGGAGACACAGGTCGAGTTCGTCCAGGGCGTGCACTGGCAGAGTCGGCTGCTCGCTCCCGAGTTCTCGCCACCGTGCGACGCGCGCTGGCAGATCGTCGAACCGCGGATCCTCCTGACCGATGGGAAGCTGACGCGAGCCGAGCAGCTTCTGCCGCTCCTCGAGGACTGTCTCCGGCACCGGGTGCGGCGGCTCCTCGTCGTAGCCGCGGAACTGCAAGGGACCGCACGGGCGCTCCTCGCTGCCAACCTCGAACGCGGCGTTCTCGAGCAGGTGGCGGCGGTCGCTGCCCCTTCGGCTGGCCTCCAGCAGAGCCGGATCCTCGACGATCTCGCCGCGCTCACCGGTGGGCGGGCGATCCATGCGCTCGCCGGCGAGCGGGTCGAGCGCGCCGGGATCGCCGAACTCGGTAGCGCGCGCCAGGTCATCGTGACCCGCTGGACCTTCGCCCTGCTCGGCGGGCGTGGCGACCGTGCGCGCATCCGTCAGCGCATCGCTGTGGCCGAAGCCGAGCTCGCCGCCGACGACGAACACGGTCGTCGATGCGCTCGCGAGCGGCTGGCGCGGCTCCACGGCACCTTCCTGCACCTCCGGGTCGGTGCGGCGACGCCGACCGAACGCGAGTACCGGATGACGCAACTGGAGCGGCTCTCCCGGACGCTGCAGGTCGCGCTCGCCGACGGACTCGTCCCCGGTGGCGGCGCGAGCCTCGCCGTCGCCGCCCGCCGACTAGCCGAGGAAGCCGCTGCGCTCCCCCCACTGCAGCGAGCCGTCTTCCGTGCCGTCTCCCGAGCGTTGCTCGCCCCGTTGCGCACGCTCGCTGCGAACGCCGGACACGACCCGGGGCCGATCGTCGTCCGTGCCCTGGCGGATGCGCCTCGGGTCAGTTACGATCTCCGCAGTGCCCGCTGGGTCGAACCGTGGGCAACCGGGTTGCTCGATCCGCTGGGTGTTCTGGAGACCGCGGTACGGGTCAGCTGGAGCCTCGCCCGCAGCTTCCTCACCACGGACGTGCTCGTCCATCGCACCTGGCCAGCGTCCAGCGCGGAACCGTGACGAAAGAAGGAGCGATGACCGGACGTCCGAGACTCGAGTGGCAGCCGGTCCTGCGCGAGAGCGGGGGAGCGATCCTCGCGCTCGCGACGGACGGGAGAGCTGTTCTCGCCGGCACCGCGAGCGGTGCCTTCTTCGCCGAAACGGGAGCACCGTGGTCGGCACTCACCTTTCCCCCGTCGTGGGGACGCCCGGAACTCGCCAACCCGGTCGCGCTGGCCCCCTGGGGCGACCGCTACATCGCCACGCCGAACGGACTCTTCCGCCAGCAGCCGAACGGACGGTGGCACCGCTGCCTCGAGGGCGGAGCCATCGTCGCCATCGCAACCGCAGTGGACGCGAGCCGGCGTCTCGTCGTCGTCGCCGATCAACTCGACGGGATCCTCGTGTCGCAGAACGCCGGCACCGAGTGGGAGCTCGCCAACGCCGGCCTACCGACGCTCGTCGACATCGTGGACCTCGTTCTCTCGCCGCACTTCGCCCAGGACCGTACCGCGCTGCTCGTGGCTGCCGACGGTGTCTTCCTCAGTCGCGCGCGGCGCTGGAACTGGCACGAAGTCGAGCCGGTGCCGGGTCAACCCGAAGCGGGAGCGATCGTCGCAAGGGACGATGCACGGCTCGTGCTCGTCGTCGCCAGCGACGAGGGACTGTTCCGGTCGCGCGACCGGGGGCGAACGTGGGAACCTCTGTCCGCTGTGCCTGACGAGAGCTGCGAGGCCTTGGCGACCGATCCCTCGGGGCGGTTCCTGGTCGCTGCGTTCGGTCGTACCGTCGTGCTCACGCGCGACGGCGGCGACACGTGGGAACGCTTGCCCGACCTGCCCAGTCACGTGCTCAATCTCGCGCTTCCCGAACCGTCGTCTCCGATCGCCGGTACCCTCTCCCTCGGCTGCTTCCGCTGGAACCCACCGGCGGCCACATGGGAAGCGTGGAGCGACGGGCTGTACGGGCGTCTCCCGATCGGGTTGATCGTGCGCCCGCCGCGCGGCATCGTCCTCGCCGACTATTCCGGCACCGTGTTGCGCTCGGATGACGGTGGGGAAAGCTGGCAGCGCACCGCACTCGACCGCGGGTTGGCGCAGTTCACCGGTGGAACCTCCGGGCCGTTGTTCGCACTGGCACTCGATGGCATACTCCGCTCTCCGGACGCACTGGGCTGGGAACTCGTCTATCCGATCGAGGATCTCTCCGAGTCGACCTGGCTGCTCGGCAGCGACGACGGGCGCGTCGTCTGCCTCGTCGAACACGAAGTCCAGGAGCCGCTCGAGTCCTCAGCCACTCTCCATCTCTCGACGAACAGCGGTACGTCCTGGGAGACTGCGGAACGCCGCGATCTCGTGCTCGTCCAGGGAGCAGCGCTGTCCCCGGACGGACAGACCCTGGCCCTGCTCGGCATCGGTGCCGACGATCTGCGCCACGTCCTCGCCGTCCTCTCGCGACCGAGCGGCCGATGGCAGCGGCACCCTTGGCCGGTCGCTCTGCCGGAGACCAGTACGATCCGCCTGCTCTGGTCGACGAGCCAGGACGCGCTGCTCGCCGTCGCCGATGAAGTGGTGTGGCTCGTGCACCAGCCGTCGACGCGTCCACGAATCGCTCGAGTGGGACAGCTCGACGGTCCGGCATCAGCGCTCGGTCGCGCCGGAGCGCTGGGCTGGTTGCTGGCGACGGGGACGCAAGTGTGGCACTGCGACCTCCGCGGCACACTGCGTCAGCTCGAACCGACCATCGCCGAACACACGATCGTCGCGGTCGCCGGAGACCCGAGCGCTCCGACGCTCGCTGGCTACGCCGCGGATGTCGGCGGAAGCTTGTGGCGGTTCGTCGTCACCGACGAGCGAGCTTGAAGGCGTCGCCAACCGATGGTCCGCAAAGCACCACACGCCGAGCGCCGGCACGACCGTCGGTCGAGGCGAGCTACCGCCGGCCGACCGCGCGCAGCTGCTGGCCTCTACCGGGCACGAGCACCGACCCGTTCCCCCGCCAGCGCTCCGCTACACTTGTTCGAGTACGATGACCGAGAGGAGGGACCGACACGATGCCGACGCAGCCGAGCAAGGAACTGGAACGCATTCCGAACCCCAAGCCGGAGCGCGACTACGAGATCGAGATCACGACCAACGAGTTCACCTGCGTCTGCCCGCGCACCGGCCAGCCCGACTTCGCGACGATCACGATCCGCTACGTTCCCGACCAGTGGATCGTCGAGCTCAAGTCGCTCAAACTCTATCTCTGGTCCTTCCGCAACGAAGGGCACTATCACGAGGAAGTCACGAACACGATTCTCGACGATCTCGTACGGACCCTACAGCCGCGACGAATGACCGTGATCGCCGACTTCAACATCCGCGGTGGCCTCCACACCGTCGTCACGGCGCGTTACGAGCGGTCCGCTCAGGAAGTGCACGCGGCAGCGGACTGATTGTCGATCATCACGGCAGGGCGAGTTCGTTGCTGGGATACCGCGACGGCTCGCTCTGCCGTCTCCGTTCGTGCCTCCGCAGCCCTCATCGTGGATGACCGACGCAGCGCGGACCTCGCACCGTCGATCCCCCGGGACAGCCTCGCACGCCGCTCGCTCCTAGCGGCGGGCAGCGGCCCTTGACACCCACGAGTGGACGTCCTATCTTCAAGACTGAAGCTCAGCCGGGGGAACGTTCGCGCGACCGAAAGCATCCCGCGACTCTTCGGTTCGGGCCGATCCGGAGAGCCGACAGAACGTCGACACGCAGTCTCGGTCCGGTCGAGCGAACGCTCCTCGTCCCTCCTCTGCTGGGGTGACTCCGGCGGGCGATGGATCCCGAGCCGTGTGCGGTCGCGAGTAGTGGAGCGGGGGGTGCTCATGAGCGAGACGCTGCGCTTTCCCAGCCCATTCGAAGTCGAGACGCCAGCCGGCTGCGAAGGCTGGGAGGAGATGTACCCAGCCTACATGCGGTTCTCCGAGAAACGACGCGAGCTCGAAGAGTCGCGCCTTTGGTTCTACAACGGGATGCACTTCCCGGAACCGATCTCGCCGTTCGACGTCATCACCGCCGAGGCGTTCTACGTGGCCATCGGCGAGATGAACGCGCGCTTCTTCTGCATTCCGCCGGCGATGGGCGTCGATTTCCGCGTCCTCAACGGTTACGTCTACATCAGCGGCATCCCGGTGCTCGATCCCCAGAAGGTGCAGGAACGTGCCCAGCTGTTCCAGCGACGGGCCGGTCACTACTACGAGAACTGGGCGTCGATCTACGAGGACTGGAAGCAGCGCGTCGCCACCGAGGTGGAAGCGCTCAAGAAGATCCCCTTCCCCAAGCTGCCCGAGGTCGAACCAGAGGAACTGGTCTTTGCGCACCGTGGCATCGGCACGGCGCAGACCGTGTTGGAGAGCTACAACCGTGTCATCGAGAGCCTCTTCCGCATCGCGCAGATCCACTGCGAAATCGTGATGATCGGCTTCGCCGCCTATTTGACGTTCTACGAATTCTGCAAGCGGTACTTCCCCGAGCTCCCCGACCAGCAGATCACGCTGATGGTCTCCGGCATCGACGTCAGCATGATGCGTCCCGATCAGGAACTCCGGGCGCTCGCCAAGCGAGCGGTCGAACTCGGGCTCGCCGATGCCTTCGTCGAGGGGCGCAGCTGGCAGGACGTGTTCGCCGAACTCCAGCAGCGGGAGAACGGACGAGCCTGGCTGCGCGAGTGGGAGGAGCGTGGCGAACCCTGGTTCTGGATCAACGCGGGCGACGGGCTCCAGCACCAGTTCCGCGCCTGGCGCGACGACCCCAGCCCGGTCTTCCCGATCCTCATCGAGTACGTCAAACGTGTCGCGCGCGGCGAATCGATCGAGCGCGATACCGCGCAGGTCCGCGAGGAACGCGAGCGGATCACGGCCGAGTACCGTGCGCTCCTGCCGAGCGACGAGGACCGGGCGGCCTTCGACCAGCTGCTCGGGTTGGTCCGGCAGGTCTACTACTCGATCGAGGATCACAAGTTCTGGGTCGACCACTGGTTCATGAGCATCTGGTGGAACAAGCTGCGCGAACTCGGTGCGCTCTTCGTCGAACACGGCTTCTTCCAGGAAGTCGATGACCTGTTCTACCTGCACTGGACCGAGGTGAGCCAAGCCCTCACCGACCTCCTCCTGGCCTGGTCGATCGGAACCGAGGCGTACGGACCGAAGCACTGGCCGGAGGTAGTCGCCCGCCGCAAGGAGATCCTGCGGAAGCTCCGGACCTTCAATCCGCCGCCGGCGCTCGGCGTGGTGCCGGACGTGATCGCCGATCCAGCGATCGTCATGCTCTGGGGCATCACCCCCGAGCGCCTGCGGGCCTGGGTCACCAAGGACGAAGGCAACGTCCTCCGCGGTTTCGCCGCATCGCCCGGCGTCGTCGAAGGACCGGCTCGCGTCATCTTCGATGTCGCCGAACTCAAGACGGTCGAAGACGGCGAGATCCTCGTCTGCTCGGTCACCGAGCCGAGCTGGGCGCCGGTCTTCGCCAAGGTCCGCGGCATCGTCACCGATATCGGCGGCGTCATGTCGCACGCGGCGATCGTGGCCCGCGAGTACAGTGTCCCAGCCGTGCTCGGTACCGGCATCGCCACCAAGCGAATCCGGACCGGCCAGCGCCTGCGGGTCGACGGAAACGAGGGCACGGTGACGATCCTCGATTGACCGAGCGATGGCAGGACGACCGGACAGCGCCGCGACCAGCGGGCGGAGGCACGCTGGCCGGCGCAGTATCCTGGAATGCGAACACCGGAGCACGAGGAGCATGCTATGGAGCTGACGCCCGAGGACGTGCAGGAGATTCTCAAGCTGCTCGAGCAGTCCTCCTTCGACGAGCTGTATCTGGAGACGCCGCAACTGAAGCTGATCGTTCGTCGCGGGCACGACGGGGCGAGCAGCGTCGTCGTGCCGGCTTCGCAACCGGCACCGACGAGCCCGCCGCCCCCAGCGGCGACCACGGCGGAACCGTCCACGCAGCGGGCGACCGAAGCAGCCGCGACGCTACCGGCAGAGCGTCCGGCGACGGTCGAGCCGTCCCGCCCGGAGGCGGCAACGCCACGCGACGAAGCCCTCGTGCCGATCGTCGCCCCGCTCAAAGGAATCTTCTACCGCGCCCCACGCCCGGGTGCCGAGCCTTTCGTCGACGTCGGCAGTCAGGTGCAGGAAGACACCGTCGTCGCCATCATCGAGGTGATGAAGCTGATGCACTCGGTGCAGGCCGGTGTCCGCGGCACAATCGTGGAGGTCTGCGTGGAGAACGGACAAGCGGTCGATCGCGGCCAGCCGCTGTTTCTCGTCCGGCCGAGCGAAGCCGACGCTGCATCGAGCGACATCCGAACGACGCCGTGAGGAGCCATCGCTATGGGTACGCGTATCCAGCTCATCGACGTCACGCTGCGCGACGGGAACCAGAGCTTGTGGAGCGCGATCGGCATCGACACGCGCACCGTGGTCGACGTCGCTCCCTGGCTCGACCGTGCCGGCTTCAAATGCATCGATTTCACGACGAGCACGCACATGGCGATCAGCGTGCGCTATCACCGAGAGGATCCCTACGAGAAGATTCGGCTCGCGCGTCAGCTCATGCCCAACACCCCGCTCATCTTCATGACGACCGGTATGCGCTTCATCACCTGGGAACCTGCCCCGCGCGCCATCATCCGCCTCGCCATGCGCGTGGTCCTGCGCCACGGCATCCGTCGCATCCAGATCGTCGAGCCGATGAACAATATGAGCGCGCTCCTCGAAGCCGCCAGGATCGCGCGCGAGGAGGGGGCCGAGACGGTCGTCGCCGGGCTCGTCTACAGCATCAGTCCGGTGCACACCGACGAGTTCTACGTGCGCTGCGCCCAGGAACTGGCGCGCGAGCATCATCTCATCGACACGGTCTACATCAAGGATCCGTCCGGACTGCTCACGCCCGAGCGTGTGCGAAGCATCGTACCGGCGTTGCGCGAGGCACTCGGCGCAGGGATGCCGCTCGAGATCCACTCGCACTGCAACATGGGCATGGCGCCGCTCTGTTATCTCGAGGCAGTCCAGCTCGGTGTCGACACCGTCCACACCGCGATTCCACCGCTCGCCGAGGGGACTTCGCTGCCCTCGATCTACCGCACGGTCGCCAACCTGCGCGAACTCGGGTTCGACGTCGAGGTGAACCTCGAGCCGCTCCGCCACGTTTCCGAGTACCTGACCAAGCTCGCCCGGCGCAAGGGCTATCCCGTCGGCCAACCGCTGGAATACGACGTCTCGTACTACCGCCACCAAGTGCCCGGTGGGATGATCACCACGCTCCGACGGCATCTCAGGGAAGCCGGAGCCGAGCATCGCTTCGAAGAGGTGCTCGAGGAAATCGTTCGCGTGCGCGCCGAACTCGGGTATCCCATCATGGTCACCCCATACTCCCAGCTCGTGGCGACGCAAGCGCTCATGAACCTCGAGTCCGGCGAACGTTACGAGAAGGTCCCCGACGAGGTGATCAAGTACGTCCTCGGACGCTACGGACCGCCACCCGCACCGATCGATCGGTGGGTCAAGGAGCGCGTCCTCTCCCTGCCGCGGGCACGCGAACTCGACGTGCCGGTACCCGAGCCGACGCTCGAGGAACTGCGGAGAAAGTTCGGCGGGACCATCTCCGATGAGGAGCTGCTCCTCCGTTGGGCGCTCCCGAGCGATCAAGTCGACGCGGCGCTCGCGCGCAAGACCGGGAACCTCGCTGTCGGGGGAAACGGGACAGCCCACCCCCTCGCCCAGCTGATCGCCGAGGTCGCACGGCGCCCGACGATTAGTTTCTTCCACTTCGAGAAGGACGGCATCCGGCTGACACTGAGCCGGCACGCGACACGTCCGGACTGAACGAAGGAGAGGAGCGTTTCCCGCATGACCGCCTCGCGTGTCGATCTTCGCGCCATTCGGGCCTTCGTTTTCGACGTCGACGGTACGCTCATCCTCTCGGAAAGCCCCGATTGGGCCGGCGCGGTTCCCCTGCCTGGTGCGGTGGAGCTCCTGCAGTGGCTCCGCGAGCACAGGTACCCGTTCGCGCTCTTCACCAGCGGGAGCAGCCATGTCCCCGAGGTCTACGCTGCCCGACTGCGCGCAGCCGGTCTGCCGGTAGAAGACCGGCAAGTCATCACCACCGGCGTCACCGCCGCGGAAATCATCGCGACCGAGTATCCGGGGCGTCCCGTCTACGTCCTCGGCGAGGAAGGGACGATCGCACCGCTCCGCGCTCGCGGCATTCCTGTTGTCGACGGTACAGCGGGGGAACGGGCCGAGGTCGTCCTCGTTGGATGGAGTCGGTCGGTGACGTATGATCAACTCGACATCGCCTGCCGCGCGGTGTGGAACGGGGCCGATCTCCTGGTGACCTCGGCGGCCCGGGCGTTCGTTTCCAAGCGCGGCCTGCGACCCGGTTGGTCGTGGTCGATCGCGGTCGCGATCGCCGAGACGACCGGCAAGCGACCGCGCGTCGTCGGCAAGCCGTCGGTCGAAGCGCTGCGGGCAGTAGCGCGGCTGCTCGGTGCCGACGTCGGCACGGTCGCCGTCGTCGGCGATGATCCGGACTTGGAGCTCCGCATGGGCCTCGAGGCAGGTGCGCCGACGATCCAGGTGCGCACCGGGCGCGGCCGCGAAGCGATCGAGACCCCGGAGATCGGCGACCTCGTGGTGGACGGTGTCGAGGAGCTCCTCGCGCTCCTCCAGGAAACTCGCTCGCAGGAAGGAGCGGCCGACCGGTGAGGAGTTCGCCGCCATGCCTGAGCGTCGCTACTGGAACGAAGAGATGGAGACGATCGACCCTGACAGGCTGTGGAAGCTCGAGGACGAGCGACTGCGCTGGCAGCTCCGCTGGGTCTGGGAACGATCGTCGTTCTATCGCCGGAAGTTCGAAGAAGCCGGAATCGACCCGCTGAGGATCGGGCGCGACACGCTCCAGTCGCTGCCGTTCACCGTCAAGGAGGAGATCCGCCGCACGCAAGAGGAATACCCACCGCTCGGTGGTCACGCCTGCGTCGCCCTGCACGAGGTCGTGCGGATCCATGCCTCGTCCGGTACTACCGGGAAACCGACGCTGGTCGGCCTGACGGAGGCCGATTCCCGCACGTGGAACGAGATCCTCGCCCGCTTCTTCTGGGCCACCGGTGTCCGGCCGGGCACTCGAGTGTGGCTCGCGGTGACGCTCGGTTGGTACATCGCCGGCTTGAGCTTCTACGAGGCACTCCGCGAGATCCGCGCCACCGTGTACCCCTCCGGGACGATGGAAGCGTCCCGGACGTTCAACATCCTGCGGCGCGCCGGTGTCGACTACATGGTGTCCAGTCCGACGTTCGTCAACTACCTCACGAACGTCGCGCGCGAGCGCCTCGGCATCGACCCGGCGTCGTTCGGCCTGAAGGTGATGGCGCTCGGCGGCGAGCCAGGGGCCGGCGTACCACAGGTCCGGCAACAAATCGAGGAAACGTGGCGGTGCAAGGTCTACGATGCGATGGGGACGGCCGACTTCGCGCCGATCCTCTGGACGGAATGCGAAGCGCAGGCTGGCATGCACTTCATCGGCCAAGGATTCGTCATCGCCGAGTTCATCGACCCCGAGACCGCCCAACCGATCGAACCGAGGGAAGGGATGCTCGCCGAGCTCGTCTACACCGCCATCCACCGCGAGTGCGTCCCGTTGATCCGCTTCCGGATCGGCGATCTCGTGCGGATCGAGGGGATCGGTAAGTGCGAGTGCGGCCGCACCGGGATACGGATCCGGTGCGTCGGTCGCGTCGACGATATGTTCATCGTCCGCGGCGTCAACGTGTTCCCGAGTGCGGTCGCCGACGTCATCGCCTCGTTCCGACCGCGCGTGACCGGCGAGTTCCAGATCCGACTGCCGGCACGTGGGTTCCCGATCGAACCACCGGTCCCGGTCATCGTCGAACTGGGTCCTGATCCGGGTGATCCGGTGAAACTCAAGAAGGACCTCGAAGAAGCGATCCGCGCCCAGCTCATCTTCCGGGCGAATGTCCAGCTCGTCCCCTACGGCGAACTCGCCCCCACCGGCGCGATGAAGCGCCAGGTGATCGTCCGGGGCGAGTAGGAGTTCACCGCAGACGTCTCACCGATCCGACTCACCGGTTTCCGCCTGCGGCAGCGACTGCTCCGGATCACTGGACGCGTCTCCATCGCCCGCAGACCGGGTACGCCCACGCTATACGTTGGCGGATCCCCGCCGGGGAGGGAGCAGTTTCAGGAGAGGCAACGTCGGTGGTTGCCATCCCATACGATGGCAGAGATCGGCGATCAGTGTCCGGAGGAACGGCCACGTCTGGAGGGGCAGGCTCGTCCGAGCGTAGAGGCGGAGGAACGCTTCGTCGGGTTCCGTCTCTGACCAGAAATCCAATCCGCACTCCGCTTCGACGCGCGCACAGAGGTCGTCACGCTCGTCTGGAGAGGAAGGCTGCCCGATAGCTGTGGAAAACTCGGAAGCCGTCGCCCGTCCGCTCGAAGCGGACCTCGTCTGAGATCTCGATCCTCCCGTCCATCGGCTCACGCGGGCCGCACCGATTCTCCAGCTGCAAGCGAGCGAGCCACAGTGCGCGCAGTTCCAACCCCTCGACGAACGCAGCATAGGCGCGCTCTCGCGTTGTCCTTCTCGAGACTCCGGTGCTCATGCAGCCTCCGGCCTCGTCACCAGCGAGAGATGCGTCGGTCGATGGGATCGCGTCCCTGCGGAGTAGGAACCCACCCGAGCCTCGACTGCGAGGTTCCGCTCGAGCCGTCAGAGCTGGTGCTCCAGGCGAGCGAGACGCTCCTCGAGCTTACGCACTTCTCGACGGTATTCCTCGCTCGCGAGCGCGCGCTCGAGAGGGCAACGATGACCGCGTTCAGACTCCAGCCGTCCGACCGGGCACGCCCGGCCAGCGCTCGATGCAACCGCGGGGGCATCCGCACCAACACTCGCCCTGTGTACACCTGAGCCTGGGAAGGCAACGGGATGTCGATCCCCTGCTTGTACGCCGTCTCGATCCACAGCCGGCGAGCCTCCTCGCCCATCGACAGGATTTCGTCCTCGCGCTCCGCGACGGTCACGCGACCCGGGAGATCAGGATAGGAAATCACCCACCTTCCCGTCGGGTCCGGCTCGACGACGAACCGATAGGGAAGGGAAAATGCTCCTCCAGGCTGAGCCGTGCCCGCACATCCGCACTACGGTTCCGCTTTGCCATCTTCCTCGTCCTCCAGGCCGAGACGCTCGATGATCATTTCGATGTACCGTCGCTCGACCTGCCGCCCGCCCAGGAGCGGCACGACGATCGGCATCGCACCGGCCTCGGTGAACACGACGTGGCTGCCGGATCGTCGACCCCTGCAGCACCCGAACGGCGCGTCGTACGATACCACCGGTGCTCTCACACTGCCGCGTCCTGTACCAACGAGCGGCCCTCGCGGCGAACCCTACCCCGTGAGCGCCCGCTTGAGCACGGCGAGGACCTCGGCGTTGGCCCGCTGGCTCACCCAGGCCGACGGCGCGAACGCGTCGAAGCCGTGGAACGCGCCGGCGAAGACATGGAGCTCGGTCGGCACCCCCGCCTGCATCAGGCGCTGCGCGTACGCGATGTCCTCGTCACGGAAGAGATCGGCGGTCCCGACCATCACGTAGGCTGGCGGCAGCCCGGCCAGGTTCTCTGCTCGCGCCGGGACCGCGTAAGCGGGGACATCGGGACCGCCCGGTTCGCGGCCGAGATAGGCTCGCCAGCCGACGAAGTTCCACTCGCGCGTCCAGATGAGCCGGCGATCGGTGATCTCGTAGCTCGACGGCGTCTCGTTGCGGTCGTCCAGCATCGGATAGATCAGGAGCTGGAAGCGCACCGGCACTTCACCGCGATCGCGTGCCAGCAACGCGAGTCCAGCGGCGAGCCCGCCACCTGCGCTCGCGCCGCCGATCGCGATGCGCTCGCGATCGACGCCGAGCTGTTCCGCACGCTCGAACATCCAGCGCAGGGTGGCATAGCAGTCCTCGAGGGGCACCGGATAGGGGTGCTCGGGCGCCAGCCGGTAGTCGACCGACGCGACGAGTGCCGGTAGGGACCGCGCGAACTCGGCGCACTGAGGATCGTTCATTTCCGGGGTACCCATGACGTACCCGCCACCGTGGATCCAGAGAAGCGCCGGAAGGGTGCCGGAGACCTCGATCGGACGGTAGAGCCGGACCCGCACCGGCGTGCCGTCGAACGAGTTCGGAGCGAACTCGTCGGTGATCGCCACGTCGCTGGGGAGCGGCGGCATGAAGCCGGCCAGCGCCTCCCGCAGGATCGTCATCCGACGCCGCGCGAACGGGATGTCGCGGAGATCGAGCAGGAACTCCTCGGGGAAGGCGGAGAGCGCCTCGGCGAGTTCCGGGTCGAGCCGCGCGAAGACCGACATTCTGCACCTCGCTTCCTGAGGCCTCGTTTTCCGGAGTCAGCGCCAGCCTAGCGTACGCCGTCGATTCCGGCAAGGCGACGGACGACGCACCGGATCGCTGCAGCGGGCGCGCAGGGTCCAAGTCCCCGACCATTCGTCCAGACACCGCCGACGTACCCGCCCTCGTGGAACGTGCAGAGCACCGCTGCGAGCCGGACACCGTACTTCCTCACGCGTTCGCCGAGGGCTCGAACGCGGCGACGATCATGCTGTAGTAGCTCGGTGCCTCGTAGCAGAGCACCTCGCCGCGGAGCGGGACGCGACGCATCACGCCGGCGAGCATCAGCGTCTGCCAGAGACCGTCGATCGCAGCGTTCGCCGCCTTCTCCTCCGGAAGATCGATCAGCCGACCCGGATCGTTCGCTTCCAGCGCCGCGACGACCAGTCGATCGACCTCCGCTGCATCGGCGTGGAAGCCGTACGGCCCATCGGCACGATGCGTGTGCGCCCAGTCGCAGCTGGCGATGAACGCGACCCGGCGACCGTCCCGCTCCGCCGCGATCGCCACCGCCTCACCGAAGGTCACCAGCAGCTCGCGCGGCACGCGCCGCGATGGCGTGACGATCACGACCGGCGAGCCGCTCTCCTCCGGCGGAACCGGGGCGAGGACGTCTCCGTATCCCACCACGTTGCGCCCGTGCCCGAGGAACCAGAGCGGCGTCATCGTCCCCCAGTCGAGCGGGATGACCGATTGATCCCAGCGGTTGCCGGCGAAGCCGGCCAAGGCGATCGGCACGCCGAGTTCGCGCGCAGCCGTCGCGATCGCTTCCGTCGCACTGCGGTCCAGCGGGACGTTCATCTCGATCTGCCGACCGTGCCAGCGGAGCGTTCCCGCGCCACGCGCCGTGTAGGCGAGACAGACCATCCCGTCGACGCGCACACCGTGCGGCGTCGCTACGACCAGAACGTCGGGCTGCGCTGCAGCGCACCGACGACCGAGCTCGAACATCGCTGCCCGCGTCGCCAGTCCTCCTTCCGCATCGTCCGAAAGTTCCGGAATGATCGGGAAACCGTGCGGCGCCACCGCGCCGAAGACGATACCCATCGTTCCCTCCTTCGCTCGTCCCGGGCGAGTATCGGGCTTTCCCGGTATTCCGGCAAGCTGCCGACGGAACCAGGGCACGACTCGGTCCGCTCGTTTACCCAGCGTTTACACGGGATAGCGATACTCCGTCTCGGAAACGAGGGTCCGGCAGTCACTCCATGCAGGGGAAGGAGCGTCGGCATGGTCGAGACGAGTTCGCGACAGGCGACGGCCCGCTCGCGCTGGCGACGCATCTCGGTGATCGCTGGGGTTGCGCTGATCGCCCTCTTCGTCGTCCTGCAAGGAATCGCGCTCGCGCTACCGAGGACCAACCCTCCGGTCATCGCCGAACCGAATTGGGACAGCCCGCAGACGCGCGAGCTCTTCATGCGGGCCTGCGGCGACTGCCACTCGAACCAGACGAACTGGCGCTGGTACACCTACGTCGCGCCGGCAGCCTTCCTGGCCTACCGCGACGTGACGGAAGGCCGCCAGAAGTGCAACGTGTCCGAGTGGGGCGCGGGCGGCGAAGCGAAGTGCGACGAGTCGGTCGAGCAGATCCAGGAAGGGAAGATGCCGCCCTGGTTCTACCTGCCGCTCCATCCGGAGGCGAATCTCTCGGCACAGGAGAAGCAGCAGCTGATCCAGGGGCTCGTCGCCACGTTCGGCGAGGGTCCAGGGCGGGAGGGTCTGCCCGGCCAGGAGCCGGGGGAGCGGGAAGACGAGGAGGGTACGATCGGGCGTCCCCTCGCGCTCCGTCTCTCGTGAAGCGGTGCTGGCACCGACCCGCACCCGCTGCGACGACGAGCGCGGACTTGACGACGCGGCAGGAACTCTGGTAGCCTTTCTGGGAGAGGCGCGGAAGGGAAGCAGTAGCGCGCCGAGTCCGGTCAGCGAGCCGGGGAACGGTGCGAGCCCGGTCCGGAGCAGCGCGCGAACTCGTCCCGGAGCTGCGCTCGTGAACTCGTGACGAGTAGCGAGTGCCGGGTCGCGCCCGTTAGCGCGCGGAGAGTGGGCGTCGCCGCAGCGCGCGGCGGCGGCCAAGTAGGGTGGTACCACGGGAACGGCCCGTCCCTTCGCGGACGGGCCGTTCGGCGTCAGAGGGAGCGACGATGTTCTACCGGATCTCGAGCTTGCTCCGACTCTCCCTTAGCCGGCCCCGGGCAGGGGCCACGAGCGACGCGGGACGGTCGTCGGACAGCGATGCGCCAGCGGCCTCCCGTACGGGAGGCCGAATGCATCAGAGCGCTTCGACGGAGGGGAGACGATGAGCGAGCGACTGATCATTTTCGACACGACGCTGCGGGACGGGGAACAGTCACCCGGTGCGACGATGACCGAGGACGAGAAGGTAGAGGTCGCCCGCAAGCTGGTCAAGCGGGGGGTCGATATCCTTGATGCCGGATGCCCGGCCGCGTCGCCGGGCGACCTCCGGGCGGTCCAGCGCATCGCCCGCGAAGTCAAGGGCGTGACGGTCTGCGCGTTGGCCCGCGCCAACCAGCAGGACATCGACGCCGCTTGGGAAGGGGTGCGCGAGGCCGAGCAGCCACGGATCCACACCTTCATCGCGACCTCGCCGATCCACATGGAGTACAAGCTCCGCAAGACCCCCGAACAGGTGCTCGAAGCGGCCCGCTTCGCGGTCCGCGCAGCCAAGCGCTACGTCAGCGACGTCGAGTTCTCGGCCGAGGACGCGACCCGGTCCGACTGGGATTTCCTGTGCCGGGTCTTCGCCGCGGCGATCGAGGAAGGCGCCACGACGATCAACATCCCCGACACGGTCGGGTACACGGTGCCGCACGAGTTCGCCGAGCTCGTCCGCTACGTCATGGAGCACACCCCGGGCATCGAGAAGGTCACGGTGAGCGTCCACTGTCACAACGATCTCGGCTTGGCCACCGCCAACACGCTCGCGGCGATCCGGGTGGGCGCGCGCCAAGCCGAGGTGACGATCAACGGGATCGGGGAACGGGCCGGTAACACGGCACTGGAAGAGGTGGTCATGGCGCTGCACGTGCGGCGCGATGTGTTCGGCGACATTCAACCGCGCATCGCGACCGAGCAGATCGTCCCGACTTCCAAGCTGGTGCAGCGGATCACCGGCATCCAGGTCCAGCCGAACAAGGCGATCGTCGGGGCCAACGCGTTCGCCCATGAAGCCGGGATCCACCAGGACGGCATGCTCAAGCACCGGTTGACGTACGAGATCATGACGCCGCAATCGGTCGGCTGGGAAGCGAGCCGCCTGGTCCTCGGCAAGCACTCGGGCCGCGCCGGCTTCACCGCCCGGCTGAAGGAGCTCGGCTACGGCGACCTGTCGCGCGAACGGATCGAGCAGCTCTATCAGCGCTTCATCGAGCTCTGCGATCGCAAGAAGACAGTCACCGATGCCGACATCGTCGCCATCGTGGAAGATCAGCTCGCCCAGGTACCGCAGCGGTACGCCCTCAAGGGCTGGCGAGCGCACTCCGGCTCCGACGGCCGCGCCGAAGCCTGGGTCAAACTCGAGATCGACGGGATCGAGCGTGAGGCGTCCGCCGTGGGTAATGGGCAGATCGACGCGTTGTTCAAGGCGATCGATCGCCTCGTCGGTCGTCACTGCGAACTGGAGGCGTTCCACGTCGATGCCGTGAGTCCCGGTGAGGACGCGCAAGGCCAGGTCACGGTGCACTTGCGTTGCGGCACGCACGTCTATAATGGCCGCGGTGTCGCGACCGACGTCATCGAAGCGAGCATCCGAGCGTACCTGATGGCACTGAACCGTGCTGCACTGACGACGTCCGTACCGGTGAGTGGAGGTGAATGAGTCGCCATGGGTATGACGATGGCCGAAAAGATCCTGGCCCGAGCGGCTGGCCGGAGCCGCGTGGAGCCGGGTGAGATCGTCGAGGTCGCCGTCGACCTCGTGATGACCAACGACATCACGGCACCGCTCTCGATCGCCGAGTTCAAGAAGCTCGGAGTGGATCGCGTCTTCGATCCGAAGAAGGTCGTCTTCGTGCCGGATCACTTCGTGCCGGCGAAGGACATCAAGGCGGCCGAGCAGTCGAAGATCATGCGCGAGTTCGCGCTCGAGCAGGGGGCGATCTATTTCGAGATCGGCCGAGCCGGGATCGAGCACGTTGTGCTTCCCGAGCACGGACTGACCCGCCCCGGCATGGTGATCATCGGGGCCGATTCCCACACCTGCACCTACGGCGCTTTCAACGCGTTCGCGACCGGTATGGGGTCGACCGATATCGCCGCCGCGATGGCGACCGGCACGACGTGGATGCGGGTTCCGCCGACGATCAAGTTCGTCTATACGGGCAAGTTGCCGCCGTTCGTGACCGGCAAGGACCTGATCCTCTACACCATCGGGCAGATCGGGGTGGACGGTGCGCTCTACGCCTGCATGGAGTTCACCGGCCCCGTCATCGACGAGCTTCCGATGGACGACCGGATCACGATGGCGAACATGGCGATCGAGGCCGGCGCCAAGACGGGCATCTTCGCCTGCGACGACAAGACGCGGGAGTGGCTCGCCAACGTCACCTCCGAGCCCTATGAACCGGTCGATAGCGACCCCGACGCCCACTACGCGCAGGTGATCGAGTTCGACGTCTCGAACCTGCGGCCGTTGGTCGCGCTGCCGCACCTGCCGTCCAACGTGCGCCCGGCCGACGAGGTTCGCGACCTCCCGATCGACCAGGTGGTGATCGGCTCCTGCACGAACGGTCGGCTGAGCGACTTGCGGATCGCGGCCGAGATCCTCAAGGGACGCCAGGTGCACCCGCGGGTGCGCTGCATCGTGATCCCGGGGAGTCAGGAGGTCGCCAAGCAAGCGACCAAGGAAGGGCTGGTCGACATCTTCCTCGAGGCCGGCGCCGTCTTCTCGGTCTCGACCTGCGGGCCGTGCCTCGGCGGCTACATGGGCGTCCTAGCCAAGGGCGAGCGCTGCGTGTCGACGACCAACCGGAACTTCCGCGGTCGTATGGGGCACCGCGAGTCCGAGGTGATCCTGGCCAGCCCGGCGGTCGCGGCGGCGAGCGCGGTGCTCGGTCGCGTCGCGTCTCCCTTCGAGTTGAACTGAACGGTGACCGGGTAGCGAGCGTTCCGCTCGTTGCCCGGCTCCGCCACATGTCGACGAGCGGAGGACGAACACAAGGAGGGCAGTACCCGTGCCGATGCGCGGGCGCGTCTGGAAATTCGGCGACAACATCGACACCGACGTCATCATCCCGGCCCGCTACCTGGTGACCATCGATCCCCAGGAGCTGGCCCAGCACGTCATGGAAGACATCGACCCGGAGTTCGCGTCCAAGGTACGGCCCGGCGACATCATCGTCGCCGGCCGCAACTTCGGCTGCGGCTCCTCGCGCGAACACGCACCGATCGCCATCAAGGCCGCGGGGGTGCAGGCGGTCGTCGCCGAGTCGTTCGCGCGCATCTTCTTCCGCAACGCGATCAATATCGGCCTCCCGGTCGTGGAAGCACCGGAGGCGGTCCGCGAGACCGACACGGGTGACGAACTCGAAATCGATACCGAGAACGGGATCGTGTGCAACCTGCGCACCGGAAAGACTTACAAGGCGACCCAGTACGACGAATTCATCCAGCACATCATCCGGGCCGGCGGGCTCCTGAACGCGGTTCGGGAGCGCCTGGCTGCGCGCAAGGCAGCGGAGGCCGGCCAGTGACCGAGGTGCATCTCTTGCTGCTCCCCGGTGACGGCATCGGGCCCGAGGTCGTCTCCGCCGCACGACGCGTGCTGGAAGCGGTCGGCGCTCGCCGTGGGTACCGGTTCGTCTTCGAGGAAGATCTGGTCGGTGGGGCCGCGATCGACGCCTACGGTACCCCGCTCCGCGACGAGACGATCGAGCGGGCTCGCCGGGCGGATGCCGTCTTCCTCGGCGCCGTCGGCGGACCGAAGTGGGATCACCTTCCCAAGGCGACGCGCCCCGAAGCAGGTCTCTTGCGCCTGCGCAAGGAACTCGGGCTCTTCGCCAACCTGCGTCCGGTGCGCGTCTTCGATGCGCTCGCCGATGCGACGCCGCTCAAGCCGGAGATCGTCCGCGGGGTCGATCTCGTCGTCGTGCGCGAGCTGACGGGTGGCCTGTACTTCGGCCAGCCGTCGGAGCTCCGCCGCGAACCGGGTGGACGCTGGGCGATCGATACGCTTCCCTATCGCGAGGAGGAAATCGTCCGCATCGTCGACCTCGCCTTCCAGCTCGCCCGGGCGCGACGGCGCAAGGTGACGAGCGTCGACAAGGCGAACGTCCTCAACACCTCGGCGCTGTGGCGCGAGATCGCGACCGAGGTGGCGACGCGGTACCCGGACGTGACGCTCGAACACCAGTTGGTCGACTCCTGCGCGATGCGGCTCGTGGCCCGACCGCGGGACTTCGACGTGCTGGTCATGGAGAACCTCTTCGGCGACATCCTGAGCGACGAGGCTGCTGTCCTGGCCGGGTCGCTCGGGATGCTGCCGTCGGCCAGCCTGCACGGTCGGCCGCCGGAGCGTCCCGGTTCGCCGGCCCTCCGCTTCGGGCTGTACGAACCGGTGCACGGCTCCGCCCCCGACATCGCCGGCAAGGGGATCGCCAATCCGATCGGCGCGCTCCTGAGCGCTGCCCTGTTGCTCCGCTGGTCGCTCGGTGACGAACCGGCTGCCGATGCGATCGAGCGGGCCATCGACGCCACGCTCACCAGCGGTGCCCGTACCGCCGATCTCGCGCGCCCCGGAGAACCGACGCTCGGCACGGCGGCCTTCACCGAGCGCGTCATCGCCGAGTTGGAGCGCTCGCTCGCTTGACCTCCGCGAGAGAGCGCCCTCGGGCACGGCTCCGTCGCCGCTCCCGAGGGCGCCGTTTCATGTCGTGGCACGCTCTGAACGGGCGGCGCATCCGACCGCCTGCCTCCTGCCGGACGACGATGCCGGTGGTACGCTCTTCCAGGACGGGAAGGGGGCATCGTGGCACGCCGATCCCAGCGCACGTCCGCGCGGACGCCCTCACCGGCGCACCGTGCGCGCGGGCCCGTTCTGTTCGGCATCCTCGCGCTCGTCATGATGCTCGCGCTCGCCACTTGGGCGATCCGAGGACTCCTGCGCTCGTCCGTTGTGCCGGCGAGCGAGCCGACGGCGACCGCCGAGGCAGGAGCGATCCCGATCGTCACCCCGACTCCGCGCGACGGTACGCCGCGACCGACCGCTCCACCCGACGGGACGACTCCGACGCTCCCGCCGACGCTGACACCGAGTCCGACGCCGCCGCCACCGGTCGTCGTCGGCGACTTCGGCGAGCTCCCGGCTCCCAACCTGCCGCAGACCGCTTTCCCGCCGGGGCAGGTGCAGCTCGCGTACGAAGCCGCGTTCGACCTCGCGACCATCCCGCGCGAGGCGCCGGTCTACCGGTTAGTTCCGCCGGACTGGGACGAGGCTCGGGTGGCCGAACTGGCTCGCGACCTCGGCATCGAGGGATCGGTCGAGCGCACCGGGGCCGGGAGTCTGGTGGTACGGAGCACCGCCGGCCAGCTCATCGTGACCGGTTTCACCGTGCAGTACCAGGCGGCCGAACCGGCTGCGTCCCCCTCGCCGACGACGAGCGAGACCGTACCGACCCCGACCGCCGCGAACTCGCTGACACCGTCTACGGCAGCCGAGACACCGTCGCTTCCCCCCGACACCGTCCTCATCGACGCGGCGCGCTCGTGGCTGGAGCGCCACCGACTCGTCACCACGCCGCTCGGCCCTGGAGTCGTCCGCGAGCGACTCCCTGCGCTAGGAATCGCCATCGTCACCTTCGGCCCGGCCGAACCGACTCCCGTCCTCTCGGCCGTGCCGGGCGCGACGCTCGCCGTCGCCTTCGACGGTACGGTGCGGCAAGCGTTCGTCGCCTGGCCTCGAGCCATGGAGTCGTCGCCCTATAGCCTCCGTCCACCGGAAGCGCTGTGGCAGGACGTCGTGAGCGGCCGGGGGACCCTGGAGATCGACGAGGAGACCCTCGCCCGAGCGAGTCTACCGTTGCGCGGCACGGCGCGGATCGCTGAGGCGGAGCTCGCCTGGGTCGATGCCGGGCAGGGGACGACGCGCTATCTCACGCCGGTCGTCCGTTTCCGGGGTACCGCGACGTTCGCGGGGCTACCGGAGCCGGTCACGGTGACGGTCACGGTCGCAGCGGTGGCCGCGCAAGCGGCACCGCGCGGTTGAGTGCAATCGGAAGGGGGTACCTTGACGCAGCGGCGACGCTCCGTCCGAGTCCTGCGACTGCTTTTGGCTCTCGTCCTCGTAACCGGTTCCTTCGCGTCGGTCATCGGCGCGGCGCCGGCCGCAGCGGCCCGTCCCACATTCGTGCGCTGGGGCTATTACGTCACCTACGACCGTACGTCCTGGACGACGCTCCAGGCGCAACTCGGCAAGCTCGATATCGTGTCCCCCTACTTCTTCCAGCTTCGTGCCGACGGGACGATCGAGGAGCTGAGCGACCCCACCGCCGACACCTTCCTCCGGGAGAGCGGAGTCACCGTGGTGCCGATGATCAAGAACGTTCCGCGCTGGGACGAGTTCACCCCGCTCCTGTCGGACCGGCAACAGCGGGCGGCGATCATCGGCCGCATCGTCGAGCTCGTCGAGCGGCGCGGCTACGACGGCATTCACATCGACTTCGAGGCCGTCAATGCCAACGATGCGCCGCTCCTCACCGCCTTCATGCGGGAGCTGGCTGCAACCCTGCACCCACGCGGCAAGCTCGTGACGCAAGCCGTCGTCGCGCGTACCTCGGATACACCGACCACCTGGGGCGGTGCCTACGAGTACTCCGCGCTCGCCGAAGTGAACGACTACATCGTCGTCATGGCCTACGACTTCCATTACGCCGGCGGTTCACCTGGGCCGGTCGCCCCGCTCACCTGGGTGCGCCGCGTGGTCGACTATCTGGTGACTCGGGTCCCGACCGACAAGCTCATTCTGGGCATTCCGCTCTACGGCTACGACTGGGACACGACCGCCGGGCCACCGGCGCGTTCGGTCCGCTACGACCAGGTGCAGGAGCTCCAGCGCCGTCCCGGCGCGACCAGCGGCTACGACGAGCGAGAACAGGAAGCGTGGCTGCGTTACGTCGACGACCTCGGGCACCAGCACGAGGTCTGGCACGCCGATGCCCGCAGCGTCGCTGCCCGGCTCGACCTGGCGCTCGATCGTGGCCTGGCCGGCGTCGCCCTTTGGCGTCTCGGCCATGAGGATCCAGCAATCTGGCCCGATCTCGGCCGACTGAACA
This sequence comes from Thermomicrobium sp., assembly GCA_026419575.1. Taxonomy (GTDB): domain Bacteria; phylum Chloroflexota; class Chloroflexia; order Thermomicrobiales; family Thermomicrobiaceae; genus Thermomicrobium. Next base: position 29,436 of record JANZZC010000047.1, read on the forward strand.
CGCCAGCGACGAGGATCCCGGCCTTCCCCTCGACACCCGAGCGGCGCTATTTCCCCGAAACCGGTCACTCGCTGTCGTTCGGCTTCAAGGCCTTCTGGGAGCGGAGCGGCGGCCTGCCGGTGTTCGGGTATCCGTTGACCGAGGAGTTCAGCGAGATCAATCCTGACCTCGGCAAACCGTTCACCGTGCAGTATTTCGAGCGGCAGCGTTTCGAGTACCATCCGGAACTCGCCGGGACACCGTACGAGGTCCAGCTCGGTCGCCTCGGCTTCGAGGACGCTCAGCGACGCGGGCTCCTGGGGACACCGCCGTTCCGGCCGGTCGCAGCGGATACCGCGGGCGACGACTGCCTCTATTTCGACGAGACCGGCCACACGCTCTGCGGTGCCTTCCTCGCCTACTGGCAGTCGCACGGACTGGAGTTCGGTGACCCTGGCGTCTCGTTCCGCGAGTCTCTGGCTCTCTTCGGGTA
>JANZZC010000066.1 GCA_026419575.1 Thermomicrobium sp.
TAGGAGACGTTGGCGTAGGACTGGGTCGCCACGGCGCCGGCACCGGCCCGCGCCCAGGGGACGACGGCACCGACCGCGAGGAACTTGGAGGCGACCGCGACACCGAGCTCACCGGTCGCCGAGTCGAGCGCGACGATGGAAAAGGTGGAGAGACGCATGCGAACCGCTCCTTTCTCGTCTTCACCGGGAGCTGCGCAGGCGCGGATCGAGCGCGTCGCGCAGGCCATCGCCGACCAGATTCAACGCGAGGACGACGAGGAAGATCGCGAAGCCGGGGACGAGCGCCAGGTGCGGGGCGACACCGACGTACTGCCGACCATCGCTCAGCATGACGCCCCACTCCGGTTGCGGCGGCTGCGCACCGAGTCCGAGGAAACTCAGACCGGCCGCGGCGGTGATCATCCAGCCGACGTCGAGGGTCGCGGCGACGATGAGCGGCGAGAGGGCGTTCGGGAATACGTGCCGCAGGAGCACCCGGGCGTGACTCGCGCCGAGCGCCCGGCTCGCTTGGACGAATTCCTGATCGCGCAGCGAGAGGGCGCTCGCGCGCACGATGCGGACGTAGTACGGCACACCCGCGATCCCTACGGCGAGCATCGCGTTGAAGAGCCCCGGGCCCAGCGCCGCCACGATCGCGATCGCCAGCAGGACATAGGGGAAGGCGAGCAGGACATCGACGACGCGCGAGACGACGGCATCGAACAGCCCGCCGAAGTATCCGGCGAGGAGCCCGATCGGCACCCCGATCGCCATCGCGACGGCCACGGCAGCGAAACCGACACCGATCGAGGGCCGGGCACCATGGAGGAGTCGGCTCAGGACGTCGCGACCGAGTTCGTCGGTACCGAGGAGATGGCCCGGCGTTCCCGGCGGCTTGAGGCGGAGACCGAGATTCGTCTGCAAGGGATCGTACGGCGCCAAGCTCGGCCCGACGAAAACGATCAGGCCGACGAATGCCAGGAAGACGAGCGACGCGAGCGCCCAGCGATCCTGTAGGAAGCGTCGCCACGCACTGGTACTGCGCTGGAGCCGCGAGCGTGCCGAGAGAACGGTCGTCGTCGCCATCGTGCGAAACCTCTACACGCGAACGCGCGGATCGACCACGGTATAGAGCACATCGACCAAGAGATTCACCACGACGTAGGTCGTCGCGACCACGAGAACCGCTCCCTGAACGACCGGAAAATCGCGGGCCAGGATCCCGTTCACCATGAGGAGACCGAGACCCGGCCAGGAGAACACCATCTCCACCAGGACGGCACCGCCGAAGAGGTAGCCGACCTGGAGCCCAACGATCGTGATCACCGGGATGAGCGCGTTACGGAGGACGTGACGCGCGACGACGGTGCGTTCCGCGAGCCCCTTGGCCCGCGCCGTGCGCACGTAGTCCTGGCGGATCACCTCGAGCACGCTGGAACGCGTCATTCGGGCGATGACGGCTGCAGGGCCGATCCCGAGCGTGACCGCGGGAAGGACGAGATGGTGGAGCGTGTCGAGCAGCCCCGACTGCCCCGGGGAGTTCATCCCGGACACCGGGAAGAGCGGCAGACGGTAGGCCAGCAGGATCTGCAGGATGAGGCCGATCCAGAATACGGGTAGACAGAAGCCGAGCAACGCCAGGAGCATGGCCGCGCGATCCCACACGCTGTACTGCCGTGTGGCGGAGACGACGCCGGCCACGATCCCCAAGACGATGGCGACGAGGGTCGCCGCCGTCGCGAGGAGCGCCGTCGCCCGAAAGCGCGTCCAGAGCAGTTCCGAGACCTCGCGTTTGAGCTGGAGAGAACGACCGAAGTCACCCTGCAACACGTTGCCCAGCCACCGGAGGTACTGCACCGGTAGGGGCCGATCCAGTCCGAGCTCGTGTCGGAGTCGCTCGAGCGACTCTGCGGTCGCTTTGGGCCCGAGGATGACGAGGGCCGGGTCACCGGGGGCGAGGTGCATGATCAGGAAGACGAGCACGGTCACGCCCAACCAGACCAGGCCGAGCGCGAGCACGCGTCGCAACAGAAAACGGAGCATCGGTTCACCGCCCTCGCTGAGCGACCAGCGAGCGGCGGGGAGCTCGCTCGCTCCCCGCGCGCCGGCGCGGTCTCCTGCGATCGACCCCGCGTCGCCTCACCACGAGCACGCCTCGCTCAGCTCCCGAGGGTGACGTTCTGGAAGCGGAAGACACCCGTCGGATGCAGCTTGAAGCCCTGGATGAACTTCTTCATCGCGACGATCTGCGTTTCGTGATCGATCCAGGCCCAGGGAGCATCCTCGACCAGCAGCTTGAGCGCTTGCTGGTAGAGGCGTTCCCGCTCAGCGCGATCGCTGATCCGTTGCGCTTGCCGGAGGAGTTCATCGACCTGTTCGTTCTTGTAATAGCCCATGTTGAAGCCGTTCGGCGGCCAGGCATCGCCGCTGAGGAGAACGAAGAGGAAGTTGTCCGGATCACCGTTGTCACCGATCCAGGACATCTCGAACAGTTCGGGAAGCTCGTCGGGATTCCCGAGCACCTTGTCGAGGTAGGTTCCCCATTCGAACGTCTGGATTTCCGCCTCGATGCCGACCGCACGGAGATCGGCTTGGATAGCCGTCGCCATCGCCTTCGGTTGCTGCATGCCGGAGCCGGACTCTGGAACCCAGAACGTAACCTTGAAGCCGTTCGCGTAGCCGGCTCGTGCCAGCAGGTCCTTCGCCTTCTGGGGATCGTACTCGTACTGCTTGACGTCTTCGGTGTAGCCCCAGACGACTGGCGGCAGCGGTCCCTTGGCCAGGACGCCGGTGCCCTTGAGCAGCTCGTTGACGATCGCCTCCTTGTTGATCGCGTGGTTGACGGCCTGGCGAACCTCCTTGATGTTGAACGGCTCCTTGCGGCAGTTGAAGACCAGGTACCAGACGTGCATGCCCGGCTGCTCGAGCACCGTGACATCCGGCAACTGCTTGAGGCGCGGGAGATCGTCCGGCGGGATATTGACGATGAAGTCGATCGAACCGGCCTCGAACTCGGTGAGGCGCGCCCGATCCTCGATGATCGGTCGGAAAATGAGCCGCTCGACGTGCGGCTGCCCACCCCACCAGTTCGGATTGCGCTCGAGGATGACCTCGACTCCTGGCTTCCACTCCACGAACTTGAAGGGGCCGGTACCGACCGGGTTCTTGGAGAAGTCCCGCCCGTACTTCTGCACGGCGGCCGGGCTGACGATCGAGGCGGCGTGGATCGCCACGTTGGCCAGGAAGGGCGCGTACGGCTCCTTCAGCACGATCTCGACCGTCCGCGGGTCGATCGCGCGCACCGCCTGCACCTTCCCGAAGGTGAACTCGGCGTACGCGAACTCGCCGGTATCGTGGTAGGGATGGTTGGGGTCGATCTGCCGCAGGACGCTGAACACGACGGCATCGGCATCGAAGGGAGTGCCGTCGTGGAACGTCACACCGCTGCGCAGGGAGAAACGGTACGTGAGCCCGTCGTCGCTGATGTCCCACTTCTCGGCCAGGCCGGGTTCGAGTTCGGTGCTCTCGTCCTTGAAGCGGACGAGCCGCTCGAACATCGGATCGACCGCCCGGCCGGTGTTGTAGTCGGTGACCTGGTGCGGATCGAGCGTGACCGGTTCGGCTTGCAACCCGACGACGATCGTCGTCTTGCTCGCGCCGCCCGAGGAGCTCCCAGCGGCGGGCGAACTCGCCGGCGTCGTCCCGCTTGGTGCGGGAGTCGCTCGCTCCCGACCGCCGCATGCGGCCAGCAAGCCGCCCGTTGTCGTCGCCACGACACCGACGGCGGCCAGACGCAAGACGGTACGGCGCGTCAGTCGCCCTTGCTCCCGTGTCTCCATCCTCTGTGTCCTTCCGTTCCCTCACTCACTCCCCATACCGAGAGGGGGATGATACCGCGCGGAATCGATAATCGACAACGGAGGCGGCACAACACCGCGAGAGACGTGACCGTTCCGGTCATGAGGAGAACGGCGCGAGATCCGGTCCGTCGAACACGCACCGTCGGTGCGACGCTGCAGTCAGGTACCCCGTCCCTCACCACCAGGGCTCGACGAGGCGGAGGGCGAGGTCCTCGCGCGTCCAGACGAGATACCCGCACCCGACCAGGAGGGCGAGGCAGGCAGCCAGCTCGCGGCGGGAGCCCTCGAAGTCGGGTGCTTCCGTCGCGCTGTCCTTCGAGCGGCGGAGCCCGGTGGCTTCCAGCGCAGCCGCGAGCCAAGCCTCGGCGAGCTCGAACCGCGTCCACTCCGACCGCGCAGCGAAGCGCTCGGCGAGCCAGCGAGCGACCGGATGCGCCGGTAGCATCTCGCGGAGTCGCCCGGGAGACTCGGCGTAGGCGAGCGTCGCGTCCGGCACGCGGAACTTGCGACCGCCCTTCGGTCGTCGGCTGCCCGACCGGTCGCCGTGTGCGAAGTCGGCGGCGAAGGGACAACGCGGCAGGAGCTCGCAGCCGTGCTCCTCGCAGGCAGGGATCCGCTGGCGGAGCGGCTCGACGACGCCGATCGCTCCCAGGACGAGGAGCACGCCGGCCGGTAACGCACCGGGCGCCCCGAGCTCCGCCTGATGCACGCAGACGACCGCTCGCCGACCGAGCGCCGCGAGACGCCCCAGCACCTCTCCCGGCGCGAAGGCGAGCGGCTCACGCCCCATCGGTCACCCCCGGGAAAGCGAGCGCGCGCGTGGAGACGACGCGCGCCTCGCCGCGGGCAGCCAGCTCGTCGATGCGCGCGAAGATCCGGCGGAAGCGCTCGCGCGCCTCGGCCTCCTCGGGCACGCGTTCGGGCGCGGTGAAGGTCGCCCGGTCACCGACGACGACGAGGAGCGACCGGGCGCGGCTGAGCGCGACGTTGAGGCGACGCCACTCGGCGTGCAGCGTACCGATCGCCCGTTCCTCGTTGCTGTTGACGAGGCTCACGACGACGATCTCCCGCTCGCCGCCCTGGAAGCGGTCGACCGTGTCGACGCGCACGTCGCGCAAGGCGGGATGGGCCCGCGCCAGGCGCTGGCGGAGCAGGGTGTTCTGCCGCCGATAGGGCGAGATGACGCCGATCCGCTCGACGACCCGCGCGTGGACGCGCCCGGGCAGCCCACGCACGAACTCGGCCAGGAGCTGTGCGACGAGCTCGGCCTCGCGCTCGTTGGCGCGTCCCTCGTCGTCGGCAGCGAAGACGGCACCGCTGTCGCGCGCGAGCGGATCATCGCTGGTGTCGAGGAAGAGCACGGGCGGACTCTGCCCGAGGAGCCCAGGCGGCGGTGCCAGGCCGAACTCGTCGAGCCAGTTCGCCAGCCGGCGGTCGGCGACACGGTCGTCGGCCGGGCGCAAGGCGTCGTCGTAGAAGACGTGGCTGACCAGCGCGCAGATCGGCGCGTTCATGCGGTACTGCTCGGTCAAGCGGATGCAGGCCTGAGGGAAGAGCCGGTGCAGACGCTCGAAGGCCGAGGTGCGCAGGCTGTCGCCCGGACGGATACCGATCCGCCGCAGATCGTCCCAGTACGGCGGCGGGTCGAGCGCGGTCACCACCGGGGGCAACTGGTTCTCGTCGCCGACGAGCACCAGGCGACCACGATACCCGAAAGGCAAGCGCCGCAGCGCCTGGAGGCAAGCCGGCTCGGTCGCCTGACCGGCTTCGTCGACGATGACCGTCTCGAACGTGAGGCCGCGTAGTTCGAAGGCATCGGCCGAGCCGAGCGTGGCGACGAAGACCGCCGCGTGCTCGTGCACCACGCTGGCGCGCCGGCTGGTGCGGAGGAGTTCCGCCATCGCCGTTTCGTCGTCGGGCGGCACGGCGCGCCGCTCCTGGGCAGCGAGTCCGGCGCGAGCCGGGAGGGTCCGGCTGGCGACTTCCGCTTCCATGTCCTCGCGCTCGTTCCCGACGCGGACGAGGAAGGGAAGCACCTCGGGAGCGAGCTGCGCGACCTTGAGCACCACCTCGTTGGCGGCGCGGTGGGTATTGGTGAGGACGAGCACCGGTCGGCGTTCCGGCGGCTGCCCCGGGTCGAGGAGCGCCCGGGCGACGAGCGCCCGCACCATGGCGGCGATGAGCGCCGTCTTCCCCGTCCCCGGCGGCCCCTGGACGAGGAGGAGCTCGCCCGGCTCGAGCGCGAGCACGGCCGCCAGCGCCTGGCGTTGGGACGCGTTCAACCCTTCGGCGAGCCAGCCCGCGAGCGATCTCTCCGTCCGAGGGCGCGCGGGCGGACGCAGGCCGAGGATCGTCTGCGCCAGCGCCGGGAGCTCGCGCCAGTCCAGGGTGCGCCCGCGCGCTGGCGCGGCCGCCATCGAGGAGACGAAGAAGTCGGCGAGCCCCTCGAGTTGCCAGGCCCGCATGTCGAAGCCGGTGAGCTGGTCGACCCGGTAGAGCGGGTCGTGCCCCTCCGGGGCCAGCGGCACGCGGTCGCGCAGCTCGACGACGAGTTCGTGCTCGCCGAGCTCGACGACGCGCCCTTCGACCGAGAAGAGCTCGCCGGGCCGGGGGACTCGGGCGAGGACGCCGTCCGGCCACTGCGGGGTCACCAGGACGGTGTCCTCCTCGCGGATCCGGGTATCCAGGCGACGCTCGCGACGTTCGAGCGTGACGAAGCGGTCGTCCTGGCGGGCCAGGCGGAGGTCGCAGAGCGCGATCCCCTCGCGCTCGAGGGCCGCCGGTGGCGTGTGCACGAGGTGGAAGAGACGCTCGCGCTCGGCGTGCTCCTCGGCCTTGAGCTGGCGGTGGAACCAGACCCAGTAGGAGAAGAGCGCAGACGGCGCATAGCGGAAGAGGCCGTCGAGCGTCCGCCCCTCACGGTCACGGTCGTGCGGACAGACTCGGCGAGCCCCGGCTGCGCAGACCTTGCAGGGCGGGCTCTCGCTCAAGAGGTCGAACTGGCCGACCACGTCGGGAAGCCGCCGGTTGCGCGTCGCCTGGTCGAGTCGGTAGCGGTCGTAGCCGGTGAAGAGACCGCTGGCGACGCAGTAGAAGACGTTGCGGGCCTGCGCGACGAGGTCGACGACGCGCTCGTCGCGCGTCGAGAGGTCGAGGCGGAGCCGCTGGACGATCGGATGCTGCGCGAGCGGCAGGGGCGTGACCCGGTCGTTCTCGACCAGCTCGACGACCGCGTCGACCGCATCGAAGCCGATGCTCTGCAGGAGTTCGCGATAAGCGAGCGCCTGCAATCCGCCCGGGAAGGTGGAGCCGGTGAACGGATCGCGCTCGCCGAACGCGGAACGGGTCTTGACCTCGGCCACACGGAGCGGGGCCGTTGGCTGGCGCGGCACCTCGACCCGATCGGCCCGACCGGAGAGGCCGCGCGTGGCGGAGTAGAAGAGGCGTTCGAAGTAGAGATCGGCCTCCGCTCCGCCGCTCGCGAAGGAGCTGACGATCCCTTCCACGATCGTGTCGGCGGCGGCAAACGACGCCCGCACGTCGCGCGGCGCCTCGCCGTCGCGCGTCTCCTCGAGCGCGAGCAGCACCTGCACCGAGCGCGTCCACTCGCTCCAGACGCCGCCCCGGTAGGCATCGGCCGCGCGTCGCGCGTCTCCCGTTTCGAGGAAGGTGGAGAGCGCACGGCGGTAACCGGCATGGATGGCCCGGCCGCGGACGTCGCTCGGTCGCGAGGTGCGCTCGCGGTAGTCGCGCGGCAGCCCGAAGAAGCGCACGAAGAAGACCTGCAAGGGGCAGTTGTACAGCTGCTCGACCAGGCTTCCGGTGACCGTGTACTCCGGCGCAACGATGAACTTGAGGAGCACAGCGCGTTGCCGCCCGCTCGGGAACACTCCCCAGACCGCCTTGAGCACCTGGAGACGGAGCGGCTCCGCGATGCGCCGCAACCGTCGCGCTTCGAGGACGTGCCAGAGCACCTGGAAGTAGTGAGAGAACGGGTTCGTCGCCGTGCAGCCGGGATACCACTCGTTGGTGTAGACGGCACAGAGGCCGAGCGGCTGGCCGCTCTCGCTCGTCGCGCGCAGCACGATCCGTCGCCGGTCGATCGGCTCCTCGGCCGGCTCGACCAGGACGGGGACATCGAGCCACTGAGGTTGGCCGGGCGTCGTCTGGAGGCGGCGCCAGGCCGCGAGCGTCCGGTCGCTCACCGCGAGGGTCGTGTCGTCAGCCATCCGCGACCTCCCCGGCCGGCGTCGTCTCCGGCACGTAGAGCGCGAGGGCGAAACGGTGCGTGGCCGCGAGCGCGTCCTCGCCCCACGCGGCCGTGAGCGCCGCGACGACCGCGCGGAAAAGGTCGCGGGGCGAGGCGGCGCTCGCCAGCTGGCGGAGCTCCTCGCTCTCGGCAGCGCCAGCGAGCAGCGCGAAGACGGCGCGCGCCCGGCGCAGCAGCGTGCCGAGCCCGTCCGGATCGTCGTCGGGCACGTCGAGTCCGGCGCGGCTCGCCAGCCGGAGGAGCCACGCGAGCGCCGTCTCGGCCCCTTCGCCCCGGATGAGCGCGACGCGCGCCCGGAGGAGCGCCCAGACGCACCAGCTGCGGTCGTCCTCGGCGGCCTCGCGCCAGCGCGCCTCGAGCCGCTCGGCTTCTTCCGCGTAGAAGTCGCGTTCGGCGTGCGGGAGCTGGTCGAGCGTCACGAGAAGGTCGCGGACGATGCGGACCGCGGGGAGCGACCGCTGCTTCTTCTTGTCGCCGTCCTCGCCGGGGACGAGGAGGAGGAGGTCACCGACGAGACGATGGAGCGCCCAACCGAGAGCGATGCGCTGCTGGTGCTCGGGGAAACGAGCGAAGCGTGCGGCCTGATCGAGCGCATCGGCAGCCGCCCGGAGATCCCAGACCGCGAGGGAGCGGTAGGCGCTCGTCAACCGTTCGCGGACGACGTCCTCGGCCGGGGCGAGCAGCTCGTCGTCGAACTGGAGGAGCGCGCCGAGCCGTTCCGCAGCCAAGGCAGCGAGGGCACCCTCGCGCAGCGCATCGGCGACCCGCCGGACACGTCGCGGCCGGACGACCGGATCCTCGCCGCGGAAGCGTGCGCTGCGCAAGGCTTCGACCCGCTCGCCGACCGCCGCGAGCAGCCGCTCGGTCGCTGCCCGGTCGGCCAGCCGCTCGGGCCGCCGCGTCGACGGTTCCTCCTCGGGAAGCGGTCGAACCGCCATCGTCCATCCCTCGCTCGTGCCCACGCGGACCTCGGGAGCGATCGTAGCGGAGCCGGCCTCCGGCTGTCCAGGTCGAACCCGGTCGAGCGCCGGGCGGCCAGGTGGCGTTATACTCGAGCCCCAAGAGGCGACTGCCGAGGCCAGTGGAGCGATGGCAGAGCCGCCCGGTGACGGCTGGCGATGGATGGGGAGCAGCGGGCACGAGGGGGTAGCGTATGGCCGAGCAGCTGGTTCACCCGACGCCGATGCGTGGCGTGCCGCAGCCGAGGCGCGAGGACGTCCTCGGGAACCCGCGCCTGCGCGTCCTCGACCATCCGCTGGTGACCGCGTTGCTCACGGTCGCACGCGACCTGCACACGCCACCGGCGGAGTTCGAGCGCGTCCTGCACGAACTGACCCGCTTCCTGCTCTACGAGGCGCTGCGCGAGGAACCGCTCGAGGCGTTCCGCGTCCCCTCGCCGACCGGCGAGGAAGCGGACGGCGGCGCGATCCGGGCGGGGCTGGCGGTCCTGGCGATCCTGCGCGCCGGGCTGGGCATGCTCGCGCCGGTGCGGCAACTCATCCCGGCCGCACCGATCTACCTCGTCGGCGCCCGGCGCGACGAGGCGACGCTGCGCTCGACGATCTACTACAAGAAGCTGCCGGGCCGGTTCGACGTGCTCCGGCACGTGGTGATCGTCGACCCGATGCTGGCCACCGGCGGCTCGGCCGTCGCGACGGTGGAACTCCTGCGCCAGACCTTCAGCGGGCCGATCTCGTTCCTCGGCATCATCGGTGCACCGTACGGCGTCCAGCACCTGCTCGAGGCCGACCCCGCTGTCCGGATCTACCTCGCCGCGCTGGACGAGCGACTGGACGACCGCGGTTTCATCGTGCCGGGGCTCGGCGACGCCGGCGACCGGCTCTTCGGCACGCACTGACGTTCGGGGAACGACGCCTGGCCAGCGACGGCGACGCGAGCTCGGCGAGCGGGAGCAGGGGACGCGTGGGGCGAACACCGCGGCGACGAGGACGACGGTCAGCGACGGGATCGCTGCTGTGGATCGTCCTCTGCCTGGTCGCGAGCGGCGCCTTCCCGTTCGTCCGCCCCGCCGCAGCCGCGGCGCCGACGACGGCCGCGCCCTCGGCCATCGAATGGGCGGTCGCGGTCGATCGCCGGCTGTGCCCGCTCGCGGGCGACGCGCCGCGCTGCCTCGCCCGCGTACCGGCCGCTCGCGAAGCGATCTCGCCCGACGAGGCCTGGTGGCGTCTCCGTTTCGCCGGGCGCGCCGAGGCGGCCGACTGGGTCGTCCGCCTCCGGGCGACACCGGGGATCGAAGCGATCGAGCCGGCCGTCCGGCTCACCTACCAGTGGATGCCGGCCGATCCGCTCGTGACGCAGCAGAGCTGGCTCACCGTGACCGGCTTCCCCGCCGCGTGGGACGACACGCTGGGGCGCGACGACCTCGTCGTCGCGGTGATCGATTCCGGGGTCGCGGCGACGCACCCCGACCTCGCGGCGAGGCTCGTCCCCGGCTACGACTACCTGCACCGCGACCCCGACCCGGACGACGAGGTCGGGCACGGGACAGCGGTGGCCGGGATCATCGCGGCCGCCGCGGACGGGCAGGGAATGAGCGGTGGAGCGCCGGGCGTGCGGATCCTGCCGCTCAAGGTGGGAGACCAGAGCGGGGCGAGTTCGCTCCTCATCGCCGAGGCGATCTACGGCGCGATCCAGCGCGGCGCGCAGGTGATCAACCTGAGTCTGGGTGCCGATACGCCGAGCGCGGCGCTGGAGCGAGCGATCGAGCAGGCCTACGACCAGGGCGTCGTGGTGGTCGCGGCGGCCGGGAACACGCCGGACGCCGTCACCTTCCCGGCGAGCTATCCGGAGGTGATCGCGGTCGGCGGCGCGACGGCCGACGGGAAGCGCCTGGCCAGTTTCAGCTCGCGCTTGACCCGGGTCGATCTCATCGCGCCGGCCGAAAACGTGCTGACGACGACCTGGGACGGGCAGGAACCGAGCTGGGAACCGCGCACCGGCACATCGTTCGCCGCACCGATCGTGAGCGCGGCGGCGGCGCTGGTGCGCTCGGTGGCACCGGACAGCAGCGTCGAATGGGTACGGCAAGCGCTCCGGGAGACGGCGCGGCCGCTCGAGCCTCCCGGCCAGCCGGGCGCCGGGAGCGGGCTCCTCTCGGCGAGCGGCGCGGTCGAGCGCGCGGTGCTCCGGCGCTTCGCGCAGACGTGGCAGCGGGCCGACCTTCCGGTCGCGGCCGGGCACGCCACCCGTTCCTGGCTGTGGGGGCCGAGCGCCTTCGCGGTCGGGCGCGAACCGTACGCGGGGACGCGCGGCGGGACGCGCCCCGTGGCCTACTTCGACAAGGCACGATTGGAACTCACCGACCCCGACAAGCCACCGAGCGACCCTTGGTCGGTGACGTCGGGTCTCCTGGCGAAGGAGCTCGTCACCGGGCTGATGCAGACGGGGGACGCCACGTTCGTACCGCGCCAGCCCGCCGCCGTGCCGGTCGCCGGTGACCCGGACGACCCGAACGGGCCGACCTACGCCACGCTGGCGAGCGTCCTCGCCGCACCCCCGCTCGGCGAAGGCGAGCCGGTCGTCCAGAGGATCGACCGGTTCGGGCGGATCGGCAGCGACGAGCGCCTGGCGGTCTACGGCATACGGGCCGGACCGCTGGTGCCGGAGACGAGGCACCGGGTGGCCTCGGTCTTCTGGGAGTTCCTGCAACGCGAGGACGTGGTCTACGAGTCGGGAACCTTCCGGCCCGACCGGCTGTTCTGGCCGCTCTTCGCCGTCACCGGCTTCCCGATCACCGAGGCGTACTGGGCCCGCGCCAAGGTCGGGGGAGTCGAGCGGGACGTCCTGGTGCAGTGCTTCGAGCGCCGCTGCTTGACCTACACCCCGGACAACCCGCCGGGCTGGCAGGTGGAGCTCGGTAACGTGGGGCAGCACTACTACCGCTGGCGGTACGGCAGCGTACCGAACGGCCCGGCGGCCAAGGACCCGGCGGCGCTGGCACCGGTCGACGGTAGCGGTCGCGGGTGAGCCGACGTAGACTGTCCCCTGGCCGGCACGGCCAGCGGCCGGTGCCGCCGAGGGGAGCACGGGGAGCAGTGCGACCGGGGACGAGCGTGCCCGCGGAGCGCGCGGCGGGCAGCGCACCCAACTGGCAACGGACACTCGCCGCACTCTGGCTCGCACAGACGCTGACGATCGTCGGGTTCAGCCTGCGCACACCGTTCCTGCCCTTTTTCGTCGCCGAGCTCGGCGCGCGGAGCCTCGAGGCCCAGGCGCTCTGGGCCGGGGCGATCAACGCCGGGGGCGCCGCGGTGATGGCGATCACCGCCCCGCTGTGGGGCGCCGTCGCCGACCGCTACGGGCGCAAGCTGATGGTGCTGCGCGCGATGTTCGCCGGGTCGCTGACGATCGGCCTGATGTCCCTGGCGACCAGCCCCTGGCAGCTCTTCGCCCTGCGCCTCCTCGAAGGCGGTTTCACCGGGACGGTCACCGCCTCGACGACGCTCGCCGCCGCGACCGTGCCGCGCGAGCGGCTCGGGTTCGGCCTGGGGCTGATGCAGATGGCCGTCTTCTCGGGATCGGCGATCGGCCCCCTCATCGGCGGCGTGCTGGCCGACCAGATCGGCTACCGGGCGACGTTCGCGCTCGCCGGGAGCCTCCTCCTGGTCTCGGCGCTGCTCGTCTTCTTCCTCGTGGAGGAGCGGTTCGAGCCGCCACCGCGGACAGCGGGCCGGCGGCAGGCCGGGAGCGAGACGTGGCGGCTCCTGCTCGCCCCGGCGCTCCTCGGGATCGTCGTCAGCCTGTTCGCGTTGCGGGCGGCCAGCATGGCGTTGCAACCGATCGTGCCACTGCTGGTAGAGCGACTCGCGCGGGACTCGAAGGCGGTCAACTCCTTGGCTGGACTCGCGATGGGAGTGAGCGGCCTGACGAGCGCGGTCGCCTCGGTCGTTCTCGGTCGGTTGAGCGACCGAGTGGGCCAACGACCGCTGCTCCTCGCGAGCGGCGTACTGGCAGCGGCGAGCTTCCTCCCGCTGGCGCTGGCGCGCGAGGTCTGGCACGTCGTGGCGCTGCAGGCGCTGTTCGGGATCGCCTCGGGCGGCATGTTGCCGACCGCGAACGCGCTAGTCGCTCGGCTGACCCCGGAGGAGCGGCGCGGCACGGTGTACGGATTCACGACGACGGCCTCGTCGCTCGGCGCCTTCGTCGGCCCGCTCGTCGGTACAGCGCTCCTCGCCGCGCTCGGGCTGCACGCGCCGTTCGTCGCCATCGGGCTCGGGCTCGCGGCGACGATCGCCTGGGTCTGGCGCACGCTGCCACCGGAGGAGACGGACGAGCGCCAGGCCGCGCCCGAGCCCGGCCGGGACTGAGCGGCAGCCGCCGGCGTCCTCCTCGGCGACAGCGCGAGCGAGGCTCGCGCCATCCTCGTGCTCCCGTGGGATGACGCGACGAGCCAGCCCGGGCGCCCGACTCCCGAGCGGAACACCGCAGCGCCCTTCCCCGCTGCCCCTCCGGCGCCCTGGTTGCCGGAACGGCCGGTGACGTGGTACGGTTGCGGCGACCGACCGACTGTCCTGAAGAGTCGCTGCATGACGCGCATCCTGCTCCTGGCCGACGACGGGCTCGGCTGGCACGACCTGGCCGCCCAGCTCCGCCGCTGTCCGGAAGTCACGGCCGTCCAGCTCGCGCACGACCGCCCGACCGCCGAGCGCCTCTGCACCACCTTCCAGCCCGACCTCCTCGTCGTCGGGAGCGACCACCTCGCTGCGTCACCGGACCCGGCGCTCCAGCGGTTCCTCCAGCGGGTGCCGAGCCTGCTCCTGGTCCGCACGCTCACCGCTAAGCTCCTCGCGCAGCTCCTGGCGGCCGGGCTGCCGCTCCGCGGCCTCCTCACCTGGGCCGATCTCGACCGGGCAGCGGTGCCCGCCCTGCTCGCCGTGCTCATCCACAGCCCGCTGCTCGTCGCCGGGCCGGCGGCTGCTGCTGTGCTCGCTGGGCTGTGGGGGAGCAGGTGGGGCGACCGCGGCTCAGTCCGGTGGAGCAGCGGCTGCTGCCGCTCCTGGCCGACTGGCACCTCACGTATGGGGCGATCGGGGCACGGCTCGGCATCGCGCCGGGGACGGTGAAGGTGCGGGTACGGCTCGCGGCCAAGTTGGGAGTCCCGGCGCGGCGGTGGTGGAGGCGGCGCGGCAGCGGGGGTCGCTCCCGGCTCCGGGACGGACG
>JANZZC010000109.1 GCA_026419575.1 Thermomicrobium sp.
TCCCCGAGCAGCTCCGGAGCGAGTACGCGTCTCGCGCCGATCGGGATCGGCCGCTGACGCTGGCGCTAGTACCAGCGTGGGACCTCCTAGCGCGGCTACCGGACGAGCCTCTGGCCGATTGGTTGCGAGCCGAGCGGGGAAGACTGCTCGAGTGGACGCGGCACCGCAACGCCTCGCTGCTGGCTCACGGCTTCCAGCCCGTGACCGAGACCGTCTGGCGCCGCGACGGACGCCGAGGGATCGAGCTCTGTCGCGCCGGTTTACGCGAACTCGCTGGGAGGAAGCTCCGTCCGAAGCGCTTGTCGCACCAGCAGTTCCCTCGAGCAGAACTCCTGTCGGAACTCGCATGAGTCCCTCCGCCGCGTCGCCCGTTTCCGTCGTCTTCCGGTCAGGGGCCACGGGGCAGCGGTCCGCGTTCTCCGTCAGTCCCCAGGCGACGTCATGACGGTGTAACGTCTGCCCGACCTGCACGTTCATCCTATGGACGGAGGCGTCGACCGCCTCCGACGCCGTTTCCGCGGAGAAGGGGGTCGAACGAGCGATGCAGCGACCACACCGGCTCCTCCTGCTCCTGTTGCTGGCCTGCGGTACCCTGTTCCCGTCGGCAGCAGTCCGCGCCCAGGGACGGACCGAACCGACCGTCGTGTACTTCCCCGCCGTCGGCCATCACGTGGCCGAACCCTTCCTGTCCTTCTGGCGCCGCCACGGTGGCCTGCGCATCTTCGGGTACCCGATCAGCGAAGCGCACGAGCGAGACGGCCTCCTCGTGCAGTACTTCGAGCGAGCCCGGATGGAAGCCCCGGTCACCTGCGCTGGCACAGGCGAGTGTCCAGTACAACTCACCCGCGTCGGAGCGCTCGTGACGGCACACCGCGCCGATCCTGCCTTCGTTCCGCTCGCGCTCGATCCACCACCGTCCGCTACGGCGCTGCGCCGGTATTTTCCCGAGACCGGTCACACCCTGGCGTACGGGTTCCTCCGCTTTTGGCTTCGGAACGGCGGGGTAGCGGTCTTCGGCTATCCGATTTCCGAGGAGTTCACTGAGACCGATCCGGAAACCGGTCGGACGTCGACGGTCCAATACTTCGAACGGGCGCGTTTCGAGTGGCACCCGGAGGCGCTCGGCACGCTCTGGGAAGTCCAGCTCGGACGCCTGGGTGCGCTGCTCGCGGCGGAACACGGCGTCGACACCACGCCAGTCCCGCGCCGCGAGGGGGTGCCCGACTACGACCCTTCCCTCTTCTCGCGGTCCTTCCGGCTCCCGGTCCTGATGTATCACGACGTCGGTGAGCCAGCGGGGCGCTACCGGATCCCGCTCTGGCGTTTGGAGCAACAGCTCGACTGGCTCCTCGCCAACGGCTACGTGACCGTGTCCCTCGAACAAGCCTACGAGGCCCTGCTCGCCGACGGTCCACTCCCGGAACGCGCTGTCGTCATCACATTCGACGACGGGACTCGGAGTCAGCTGCTCGCGGCCCGAGCGCTCGCAGCGCGAAACATGACGGCGACCTTCTTCGTCGTTCCCGGTCGCAGCGCGCTCGGACCGACCGAACTCCGCGAACTCCGCTCGATGGGTCACGAGATCGGCTCGCACGCGATGACCCATCGGCTGTTGACGCGACTCGCCGACGGTGACGTCCGCTGGGAGGCAGAAGCGAGCCGCGTCCGGCTCGAGCAGTGGCTCGGAGCGCCGGTGCGCTTCTTCGCCTATCCGGGGGGAGACTGGAACGGGCGCGTCGCTGGGATCATTTCCGCGTGCGGCTACCAGGGAGCGCTCGCTGCCTGGGGCGGCACGCGGTGGACGCGCGAGCGTCGCTGGGCCGAACCGCGCATCGAGATCGACGGGCGCCTCTCGCTCGACCGCTTCGCCTGGTACGTCGAGCGCTTCTGAGGGTCTTCCCGTCCCGTGGTGTCCTCGGAAGACGCCGGCCGGGCCACCTCGTCGTGGCCCGGCCAGTGCCCATCCCTTCCCTCTCCCGCGTCGCGCGGAGTCGACGCGATCGCGTCAACTCCCTTGCTGTTTGGCGCGCCGGCGCTCCAGGAACGCCTGGATCGCCCCTTGCGCCTCCGGCGTCGTGAAGACGCGGAGGAAGAGTTCGCGCTCGAAGCGCAACGCGGCATCGAGCGGCATCTCGAGCCCGTGCACGATCGCCGCCTTGGCGGCCCGTACGGCGGCCGGCGAGTGCTGCGCGATCTGCCGCGCCAGCTCCAGCGCTCGGTCGAGATACTCCTCCGGTGCCGTCACCACGTTGACCAGCCCGAGCCGCTCGGCCTCCTCGGCCGAGAACTCGCGTCCGGTCAGGACCAGTTCCATCGCCCGGTACTTGCCGAAGCGTCGGGCGAGGAGCTGCGTCCCACCGGCGCCGGGGATCAAGCCGATGCGGATTTCCGGCGCCGCGAACCGTGCCGTCTGCGCCGCCACGACGATGTCGCAGGCGAGCGTGAGCTCCAGCCCGCCGCCGAACACGATGCCGGCGACCGCCGCGATGAGCGGTTTGGGAAACCGCCGGATCGTGTCCCACTGCGGCAAGTCCGAGCGGCTCGTCGCCAGCTCCTCGACCGTCACGTTGGCGAAGCCGTCGATGTCCGCGCCGGCCGAGAACGCGCGCTCGTTCCCGGTCAGCACGACCACCCGCACCGCCTCGTCGACGCGTGCCTCGTCCAGCGCCGCGCAGAGCTCGCGCAGCATCTGCTCGTCGATCGCGTTGAGCTTCTCCGGGCGGTTGAGCCGCAGGAGCAAGACCCCGTCGCGGAGTTCCTTGACGATCCGCTCCATCCTCGTTCCCCTTCTCCTCGCCTCACCGTCGCGGAGCGGTGAGCGCCGCGTGTGTCGTCGCCGCCTGACTGCGCAGTTCCGCCCGCTGGAGCACCTCGACCACCGCGCTGCGCTCGCCCGCCAGGAGCTCCTCCAGCGTCCCGCCGCGTCGCAGCGCGCGTGCCACGGCCTCCGCGACCAGTCGCGGCGCCGGCTCCAGTTCCGCCAGCTTCGGGCCGACCGCCAGCGTCTCGCCGGCTTCGGCCAGCGCCTCGCGCACCGCGAACGGTCGCGCCGGCACGCTCCGTGCCAGCGATCGCGCCAGACCCGCCGCAGCGTCCAGCAGCCCGTCGCGGTCGATGGTCGCCAGCCAGACGTCGCCGAACAGCCCGAGCGAGCCCGCCCGTGCCGCCGAGTCGACCCGTTCGGCAGCGAGCAAGGCCGAGAGTGCCCGCGCCGTACCGAGTTCGGCGCGCACGGGCGCCGCCAGCGACCGCTCGCGGGCCTCGCTGCGCAGGCGCAGCGCGGTCGCAGCGCCCAGCGGCAGCAGACCAGCCGTCGCCCCCGGAAAACCGGTCGCAGCCGTGAGGTAGGCGACGGTCGCATCGCTCCAGAGAGCGAGCGTCGTCGCCGCGCCGCGCGCTTCCCCGTCGAGGGCCGTCACGACCGGCACCGGCGCGCGAGCGATCGCCTGGATCGCCGCCTGGATCCCTTCCAACCGGTTTTCGAGTTCCGACCAGTTGCCCGCTTCGGCCAGCTCCAGCAGCTCACCGAACGGGTACCCGAGCCCCTCCAGCGCCGGCACGAGCACGAGCGCGCTCGGGGCTCGCTCGAGCGCCCGCTCGAGCGACTCGGCGAGCGAGGCGAGCGAGCGGACGCGGACCGCCAGGACGCCGTCGCCGAGTTCCCGGAATCCCTCGCGGTCGAGCGCCTCGCGCGCCCGGATCTGCTGCGTCCGGCGGGTCGACGGGAGCTGCTCCTCCGGTACCAGCTCGCCGGTGGCTGGATCGAGCACGTGCCCGTCGACGAAGAACCCACCGCGCCGCTCGGCCAGATCGAGGAGCTCCGGCACCGGCCTGCTGGCTTCGGCGAGCAGTGCGCGCACGCGCGCAGTCCCCAGGAACTGCATCTGGGCGTACGGGCCCGCTGCCCAGCCGAACCCCCACTCGAGCGCCCGATCGACGCTGGCGATGTCGCGGGCAGCGTCCGTCGTCCGCGCGAGGACGTAGCCGAAGGTGCGTCCCAGGAGCTGCCGGACGTAGTCGCCGTAGGGCGAGGGGAGCTCCAGCGCGCCGAGCAACCGCTGGGGGAAGGGCTGCCGGAGCAGCTCGTCGAGCCCCGGGATCGCCGGCGACCGGGAGGGGCGGTCGGCCCGCTGGACCGGGTCGTACGTCAGCTGCTGGTCTCCCTCGCGGCGGAAGATCCCGGCGCCCGTCTTGTCGCCGAGCCGGTTCGCCCCGTACAGGTCGAGGATCCAGTCCGGTACCGCGTAGTCGTCGCCGGTCGATTCCTGCAGGCTGCGCGTCCCCAGGACCAGGATGTCGAGCCCAGTGAGATCGATCGTCCGGAAGGTGGCCGAGCGAGGCCGGCCGAGCAGCGGACCGGTGAGCGCATCGACGTCCTCCGGTGCCAAACCGAGTTCACCGGTCAGCCGCACCGCGTGCACGAGCGCGTAGATCCCGAAGCGGTTCGCGACGAACCCCGGGGTGTCGCGGACGAGGAGCACGCGTCGCCCCAGCCGCTGCTCGAGGAAGCGGACGAAGCCGCGGAAGCGCTCCGTCTCCCCTTCCGGGAACGCCGTGACCTCGCAGAGGAGCAGCGCGCGCGGCGGGTTGAAGAAGTGCGTCGCGTAGAAGCGCTCGCGCCAGCTCGCCAGCTCTTCGGGTAGGAGTTCGTGGAGCGTGAATGTCGAGGTGTTGGTCGTCACGATCGTCCGAGGCGGGAGGACCGCAGCGAGTCGCTGAAAGAGCTCGCGCTTCGCCTCCCGGTTCTCGATGATGGCTTCGAGCACCCAGTCGCAGTCGGCCAGGAGTCCGAGGTCGTCGTCGACGTTGCCGACGCGCACTCGCTCGACCGCGCTCGGGTCGAGGAAGGCGCGCTGCTTGGCGGCGCGCTCCAGCCCGCGCCTGGCCGGTCCGGCCGGGTCGTCCTGCCCCTTCACGTCGAGGAGCACGACGTCGAGTCCGGCCGAAGCGGCCAGCGCGGCGACGGCTGCTCCCATCGACCCGGCGCCGAGGACTCCCACCTTCGCGATCACTTGCTCTCCTCCCACTTCCAATCGCGGAACCGCTCGCGGAGCGTCGCCTTGGCCAGCTTGCCGGTCGAGGTCTTCGGCAACTCGTCGACGAAGACGAACGCGTCCGGCACCCACCAGCGGACGAACCGCTCCCGCAAGTATTCTTTCAGTTCCTCCTCGGTGACCGAGTGTCCCTCGCGCAGGACGACGATCGCGACCGGTCGCTCCTGCCAGCGCTCGTGCGCCACGCCGATCACCGCGGCTTCCTCGATCGCCGGGTGGCTCATCAGCGCGTTCTCGAGCTCGATCGTGCTGATCCACTCGCCGCCCGACTTGATGACGTCCTTGAGCCGATCGACCAGCTTCACGTAGCCTTCGCTGTCGATCACCGCCACGTCACCGGTACGCAGCCAGCCGTCGACGAACGAATCCGGGCTCTCGCCTCGGTAGTAGGAGTCGGCGATCCAGGCTCCGCGCACCAGGAGTTCGCCCATCGTCTGGCCGTCCCACGGCGCTTCCTTCCCGTCGAAGGTGACGACCTTGGCCTCGACGAACGGGCACGGCATCCCCTGCTTGAGGAGCCACTGCATCCGCTCCTCGGGCGGGAAATCCTCCAGCTTGACGTGCGCCTGCAACCCCAGGAGCACTTCGCTCATGCCCCACCCGTGGATCACCGTCACGCCGAACGACTGCCAGCGCCGGATGAGCGCTTCCGGCGCAGCGCTCCCGCCGAGGATGAGGCGCAGGCGCGGCGAGAACGTCCAGCGTCCCGGATACTTCTCCACCAGGTTGGCCGCGTCGTGCCAGACGGTCGGCACCCCGGCGACGAACGTCCCCTGCTCGTCGGAGAGCAGGTTCAGGAGATCGACCGGTTGCGGGTGCGGTCCAGGCAGGACCAGCTTGGCTCCAACCACCAGCCCGGCGTACGGCAGCGCCCAGCTCGCCACGTGGAACATCGGCACGGAGAGGACGATCGAGTCGTCCTTGCTCACGTAGTAGGTGATCGTCGACGTCAGGGCCAGGGCCGCGAGCGCCAGCTGCGCGTGGACGTACAGCACTCCCTTGGGCCGTCCGGTCGTCCCCGACGTGTACAGGAGGAACGCCGGCGTATCCCAGTGCACCTCCGCCAACGCGCTGGGATCCGGCGCGTGGGTGCGGATCAGTTCCTCGTAGGAGAGCGCTCCCGGCACCTTCGAGGCGTCACCGACGACGATGACGTGCTGGAAGGGCGCCTGGTCGCGGAACCCCTCGTAGAGCGGCAAGAGCGACTCCTCGACGATCAGCACCTTGTCCTCGGCGTGATTCGCGATGTAGGCCAGGTCGTTCGGGTGCAGCCGCAGGTTGAGCGTGTGGATCACCGCCCCGATATTGGGGATCGCCAGGTAGGCCACGAGATGCGGCCAGGTGTTCCACAGGAGCGTCGCTACCCGGTCGCCTTCCCCCACGCCGAGAGCCTTGAGCGCGTTCGCCAGGCGCACCGCCTCCTCGGCCAGCTGCGCGTATCGGAAACGCCGGACCTGCCCGTCCCCCACCCGTTCGACGACCTCGGACCTCGGGAAGTAGCATTGCGTCCGGAGAAGCACGTGCCGCACGGTGAGCGTGTCGAGATTC
Source organism: Thermomicrobium sp. (assembly GCA_026419575.1). Taxonomy (GTDB): domain Bacteria; phylum Chloroflexota; class Chloroflexia; order Thermomicrobiales; family Thermomicrobiaceae; genus Thermomicrobium. Next base: position 6,603 of record JANZZC010000109.1, read on the forward strand.
ATCGCGCGCGTCCCTCCCGCCTCGCTCGGCGCTCTTCGCTTCCACCGACGATCGTCTCTCGCGAGCCGGACCTCTCGTCTCCGCACGGGAATCGTTCGAGAATGGCCGGATCGGGCACAGTTTGTTCATGCATAAAATAGCTGCGACCTCCGAGTCCGTCAACCCACGGTGTTCTCTCTAGCCGAACAGCACCGGTTCGTGGCGAGGAGACCCTGCCCGACCGCGGGTCTCTCCTCCGGTGCGCGCGGATTGCGGCGCGCCCAACCCCCGGACGGCGCTCCTTGAGCGGCCATTACGTTCGTGCTAAAGTGACCCCAGGTCGACGGTGCGTTCGGCCGAGCGGGCCGCTCGTGGCGGG
>JANZZC010000027.1 GCA_026419575.1 Thermomicrobium sp.
CATGTCCACATCTTTCCACCGGAGGTCATCCTGCACCGTTCCAGGTTCTGCGAGCGGGATCGGTGGTTCGGCCATCTGTACGGGAACGAGCGTGCCAAGCTGGTCATGGCCGACGAGTTGCTCGAGTCGATGGCCGATGCCGGCATCGATGTCTCGATCGCGGCCGGCTTTCCCTGGTCCGATCCCGGTCTCTGCGCCTACCACAACGACTATCTCGCCGAGGCCGCCCGCCGAAGCGGAGGTCGGATCGCCTGGTTGGGGATCGTCGTGCCGCACGACCGGCACGCGGCGGCCGAAGCGCTCCGTTGCTTTCGTCTCGGTGCACGTGGGATCGGTGAGCTGAACGCGGATGCGCAAGGATTCAGTTGGGAGGATCCCGAGGCGCTCGCGGCGCTCGTCGAAGCGTGCGTGGCCGAGCGCCGACCGATCATGGCGCACGTGAGCGAGCCGCTCGGACACTCGTATCCTGGAAAAGGTACGGCCTGGCCGCAACGGTTTGTCCGCTTCGTGCAGCGATTTCCCGACCTCACGGTGGTCGCTGCGCACTGGGGCGGCGGGCTTCCCTTCTACGAGCTGATGCCGGAAGTCGCAGAGTTCGTCGCGAACGTCCATTACGACTCGGCAGCCAGTACGTACCTGTATCGTTTCGAGGTGTTCCGTTCGGTCGCCGATCTCGTCGGGATCGAACGGGTCTTGTTCGCGAGCGACTATCCGGTGCTCAAGCAGAAGCGGTTCCTGGATCGTGTGCGCAGCGAGAGCAGGCTGACCGCGGGCGAACTCGCGAAGGTTTTCGGGGAAAACGCCTGCCGCGTCTACGGGCTGCCCGTTGGGGAGCGGCCGACATGATCCGTGGGCTGCGCGGCCGACTCGTCAGCAAGCGGCCGGGTGAGGTTCTCGTCGACATCCACGGGGTGATCTTCCGGGTCTTGACCTCAACTACGACGTTCCAGGAACTCGGGGAACCGGGCGAGACGATCGAGCTCGTGACGCATCTCCAGGTTCGTGAGGAAGAACTGGCGCTGTACGGATTCCGCACCGAGGGGGAGTTGGAACTCTTCCTGTCGCTACTCGGAGTGACCGGCGTCGGCCCGCGGGCGGCGCTCAGTCTCTTGTCGATCGCGCCCGCCGAGCGGATCGTCGAATGGATCCGCGAGGAGCGGATCGATCAACTGGCCCGAGCTCCTGGGATCGGCAAGAAAACGGCGAGCCGCATCGTTCTGGAGCTCCGAGGGCGGCTGCCCTCGCTCGGGGCGGCGGAGGCTGCGGACGTCGACCGCGATCTCGTCGCGGCATTGCAAGCGCTCGGTTACACCCTGCAGGAAGCTCGGTCCGCCGCGCTCCAGCCCGATGTCCAGGCCGCGGAGTCGCTCGAGGAGCGGATCCGCGCGGCGCTCCGCCATCTGGCGCCCGCCTAGTCGCCGAACGGTCATGCCGGTCGCCGGCGTTCCAGGCGCTGCTCGATCGCGGCCGCATGGGCCAGCAGTCCCTCGGCGCGGGCCAGTTCCATTGCCGGGATGCCGAGCCGTTCGAGCGCGTGCGGCGCGACCGCGACGATGCTGGTGACTTTGAGGAACGTGTCGACGGTCACCGGTGAGGCGAAACGAGCAGTCCCACCGGTCGGCATCACGTGGCTCGGGCCGGCCGTGTAATCGCCGATGACTTCGGGCGAACTCTCGCCGAGGAAGACCCCGCCGGCGTTCCGAACGCGGTCGATGTACCGCCACGGGTCGCGGATGGCGAGACAGAGGTGTTCCGGCGCGAACAGGTTGGCGAGTTCCAATGCTCGGTCGAGATCGGGAACGAGGATGATGGCTCCGTTCTGCTCGAGCGCGCTGCGGGCGATCTCGGCTCGCTCCAGGCGCGCGAACTCCTGGTCGAGTCGCTCGATCGTCTCGTGCGCCAGCCGACGCGAGGTCGTGATGAGTACGGCGCTGGCCATCGGGTCGTGCTCCGCCTGCGCCAGCAGGTCGGCTGCGCAGAGAGCGGGGTCCGCGGAATCGTCGGCGACGAGGAGCGTTTCGGTCGGACCGGGCAACTGGTCGATGCCCACTTCGCCGTAGACGAGTCGCTTGGCCAGCACGACGAACAGATTGCCTGGCCCAGCGACGATATCCACCTTGGGAATCGACTCTGTGCCGTAGGCGAGTGCAGCGATCGCCTGTGCCCCACCGACCTTGAAGACCGTGCGAATGCCGAGCAGGTCGGCCGCGGCCAGCACCACCGGCGCGACGTTCCCATCGCGTCCTGGCGGCGTGCAGACGACGAGCTCGCGGACTCCGGCGATCTGCGCTGGTATGGCGGTCATGAGCAGCGACGACGGCAATGGCGCTCTCCCACCTGGGACGTAGACGCCCACCCGCTCGACCGGGCGGACGAGCTGGCCCAGTGCCCCGTCGTCTTCGAACTCGATCCAGGAGTGTCGCCGTGCACGCCGATGGAACCGTTCGATCCGGTCGCGTGCGAACTCGAGCGCGTCCAGAACCGCGGGAGGAACGGCTCGCCGTGCCGCTGCGAACTCCTCCTCGGAGACCTCGAAGCGGTCGAGCGAGCACCCGTCGAAGGCGAGCGTGAAGCGGCGGAGCGCTGCGTCGCCCTGTGTGCGGACTGCGTCGAGGATGCGCGCGACGACTTCGAGAGCGGACAGATCCTCGCCGAAGACCTCCCGGATGCGCTCGCGCACCGGTACAGGGAGCTCGGTGGGAAGTTGCCGAGCGCGAGTCAAGAAGCGTTCGGCGAGGGTGGCGTCCTCGATCAGTCGGATCACTCGGGTCATGCTCGTTCCTCCAAGGCGCGACACAGTCGCTCGTAGGCGTGCGAGCGCGAGTCGAACACGTAATCCGGCGACGTGACGGTGATGCCGGTGCTGCCGGCGAGCCGGAGGTGATCGACGGCTTGCATGAGAAGTTGCGCCGGGACGATGATCGTGACCTCGTACCATCGGCACTCACCGTCGCCCGATTTCGGGTAGACCCGTGCGACCGTGGGGCCGAGTTCGCCGGTGGTGGCGACGTGCGCAGTGACATGGCGCACGACATCGTCTTCGTCCTGGCCGCGGACGTTGGCGGTGACGAGCCGGTAGCGGCGCGAGCGGAGCCTCGCCTCGATGAGCTCGATGATGACGCGCGCCCGTTCGAGCTTCTCCGGAGCGTGCCGCAACGTCCGTCGACTCGCGATCAGGCAAGCTTGCGCCCGCAGGATGACGCCACCCTCGAGGACGCGGAGGCGGTTCTCGCGGAGCGTCACACCGGTCTCGGTGAGGTCGGCGATGAGGTCCGCGTAGCCGAGCGCCGGCGCTACCTCGAGAGCACCGTGGCCCTCGACGAGCGTGAAGTAATTGACGCCGTTCCGGAGCAAGAATTCGCGCGTCAGGTTGGGGAATTTGGTCGCGACGCGGAGCGTGCGGCCGCGTCGTTTCCACTCCACCGCGAGGTCGGCGAGGTCGGAGACGGTCGTGACGTCGAGCCAACTCTCCGGAACGGCGAGGACCAGTTCGCAGCGTCGGAAGCCGAGGTCATCGATGACGACGAGGAGATCCGGGTCGTCGCCGGCGAGTTCGGCAACGAGGTCGTAGCCGGTTATGCCGAGATCGGCGCCACCACTGGCCACCTGATGGACGATATCGGCCGTGCGCTGGAAGAGAACTTCGACGCCGTCCAGGCCCGAGAGACGACCGACGTATTGTCGTGGGTTCGGTCGCCACACGCTCAATCCTGCGCTCTCCAAAAAACGGAGCGTCGCCTCCTCGTAGGCGCCCTTCGATGCGATGGTCAGGCGGAGCGGCTCACTCATCCTCGTCACGTCCCTCGACGAGTTCCCACTCTTCGACCGCGCCCGCAGGATCGACGACGACGAGGCGCTGGAAACCGCGACGCCGAGCGTAGCGGCGATTGGCGCTCACAGAGCGCTGGCGGACATCCAACTCGACGACCGCCCCCTGCGCTCGCAAGCGCTCGGCCAGCGCTTCGGCTTGGGGCAGCGCCTGCGGTGTCCGTGCCGCGACGAGGAAGCGCGGGGCGGGAGCCGGGTCGGGTACGGTCGCGGCATCGGTGATCCGCTCGAGCCCACCGGCGAAACCGCATGCCGGCAACGGTGCGCGAGCGCCGAGCAGCTGGGCCAGGTCGTCGTAGCGTCCGCCGCCGCACAACTGGAGCTCAGTGCTGGCTTCCGTGTAGATCTCGAAGAGGATGCCGGAGTAGTAGTGCAGTCCGCGGGCCATACCAGGCGCGAGCACGATACGTTCGGCCGGAACCCCGTAACCGGCCAGCAGCGTCAGCACTTCGTCGAGCTGCCGCAAAGGCGCCGGATCGAGTTCGTACCGGGTGATCAGGCGACGGAGTTCCGGGAGGACGACGTCGGGCGTTCCGGTGATCCCGGCGAGTTCGCGCGCGAACGCGAAACCGCGCCGGAGCGCGTCGGCGTCGGTCTGCCGGTCCAACTTCGCGATGACTCCGCGCACGATCTCGTCCGGCGATCGGGAGCCGCTCGCGACCTGGACGCCGACCTCCTGGAGCAGGGCGAGCACCAGCCGCTCGAGTTCGGTGCGATCGAGATCGCCGAGCTTCTCTCCGAGCTGGCGCGTCACCTCGGCGACCGTCGCGTTGCCGATGAGCCCCGGGAGCTCCCCTTCGAGGTCGACCGGTTGCCCTTTGCGGAGTCGCTCCATCGACCAGAGCAACCAGTCACGTGCTCGCTGCCGCAGCGGCAGACGCTCCAGGTAGGCGAGCACGATCCCGACGTGCCCGACGACGACGCGCGGTACGATACCGAGGCTTTCCAAAATTTCGCACGCCAAGTGGATGATTTCGGCATCGCCGCTCGCTCCCGGCGCGCCGAGGAGTTCGCAGCCGATCTCGGTGAACTGACGCGTTCTTCCAGCCTGTGGCCGCTCGTAGCGAAACACCGGGCCGACGTACGCGAGACGGAGCGGCAGGGGATCGTTCTGGCGGGCGTCGATGTAGTACCGGAGGATCGACGCCGTGTGTTCCGGGCGCAGCGCGAGCTCGCGGTTGCGGAAGGTGAAGGCGTAGAGCTGCGCGATCCGTTCGGGACCGGCCTTCCGGAGAAAGAGTTCGGTGGGCTCCAGGATCGGTGTCTCGACGAACTCGTAGCCGTGTCGCTCGATGACCCGCTGGATCCTCTGCAGGATGTGCTGGCGCCGCCGGTACCGTGCGGGGCCGACGTCCTGCATGCCGCGCACGCGTTCGAGCGCGGGGAGGGATTCGGGTGGTTGGGTCGTCGTCACCGGCGGAACTCTCCTTTGACGCGTCGTCGGACTTGGTGTTCGATCCGCTCGCGGAGCCGTTGGAGCTCCTCCTCGCTGAGCGCTCGATCCGGTGCCGAGAAGACGACTCGGAAGGCGAGGCTCTTCTTCCCTGGCGGAATCGCTGGTCCACGGTACATGTCGAAGAGGCGAACGTCGACGGCCAAGGGACCTACTCCTGCACGGAGCGCCGCCTCCACTTCAGCAGCAGGAACCGCTTCGTCGACGACGATAGCGAAGTCTTGCTCGACCGGTTGATAGCGGGAAACGGGTCGTGCGGTCACCGGTTCCAGGCCGAGTTCGAGGAGCAGCGGAATATCGATTTCGGCGAGGACGACCCGATGCTGCGGGGAAATCCCGTAGCGCTCGGCGACCGTGACGAGTGCTTCGCCGACGATGCCGATCGGCCGGTCGCGGTAGACGATTTCAGCGCTTCGTCCGGGATGGAGCGTCGGATGCGGGAGCGGTCGGAAGCTCACGCCGCGGGCGCCGAGCCGGGGCAGGAGTTCCTCCAGGACACCCTTCAGGTCGAAGAAGTCGACCGGTCGTTCGGTACGATACAAGTCCCGCGGTGCGGCGAGACCGGCGCGCAGACACCCGACGACGCGCCGTTCGTCGGGGAGTTCGTCGGTTCCGCGCGGCAGGTAGACCTTGCCGGTCTCGAACACGGCGACCGAATCGTTGAATTTCAGCTGCTCCGCCGCATTCCGGAGCAACGTGGCGACGAGGGTCGGCCGCATGATCGACCACTCCGGCCGGATCGGGTTGCGCGCCCGGACGAAGTCGCGTTCGGGCCGCGCGTAGAAGCCGAGGCGCTCGGGGATCTCTTCGCCGCTGGTCGAGAGAGCGCGGAGCGACTCGTCGTCGACCATCGGGTACGTGATGATCTCGTGCAATCCCGCGGCGACGAGGCCGTTCTGGATCTGGCGCACGAGTCGGAGTTCGGGATCGCGCTCGACCGGGACGGTCTGTCCGACCGGTAACCGCTCGGGCAGACTGTCGTACCCGATGACGCGCGCCACCTCCTCGACGAGATCAGCCGGGATCGTCACATCGCTGCGAAACGTCGGGACCTCGACGATCCACGCGGAGCGACCGGGGCGGTCCGGCACTTCCACGGTGAAACCGAGGCGCTGGAAGACCGTTCTGATCTCTTCATCCGGGTAGTCGACGCCGAGCAGGCGCGGGATTTCGGTGCGGGGGAACTCGATGCGGTGCGGTCGTCGTGGCGCTGGATAGTGATCGACGTACGCGACGACCTGGCAGGACGGCACGAGTTGGGTGAGCAGATGCACCGCTCGTGTGGCAGCAGGCCAACAGAGGTTCGGATCGAGACCGCGCTCGAAACGTGCCGAGGCTTCGGTCCGTAGCCGCTGCGCTCGTGCGGTGCGGCGGATGTTCAGCATGTCGAAGTTCGCCGTCTCGAGCAGTATGGCCGTCGTCTCGTCGGTGATCTCGCTGTCCAGCCCTCCCATCACTCCGGCGATGCCGACGGGCCGCTCGGTATCGGCGATGACGAGGGTCTCCGGCGAGAGGGTGCGCCGGACATGGTCGAGCGTCTCGATCTCCTCGCCAGGGCGTGCGCGGCGCACGATGAGTCGCCCGGCGCGTAGCTTGGCGCGATCGAACGCGTGCTGCGGTTGTCCCCACTCCACCATGACGTAGTTGGTGACGTCGACAACATTGTTGATCGGGCGGATGCCGACCAGCTGGAGACGGCGGCGCAACCACCAGGGCGAGGGTGCGACGCGAATACCCTCCAGCGCGACACCGACGAAGCGGTAACAGAGATCGGTCGCCTCGATCACTGCGAGCTGTGGATCGACCGGCGCTTCCAAGGTCGCGAGCTCCGGGAGGCGCAGCGGTGCACCCGTCAATGCGGCGACCTCCCGCGCGATACCGACGATCGAGAAGGCGTCGACGCGGTTCGGCGTGATGGCGACCTCCAAGATCTCGTCGCCGAGATAGTCCCGCAGCGGAACACCGACCGGTGCCTCGGGATCGAGCACGAGAATCCCCTCGTGCTCATCGGAGAGGCCGAGTTCCTTTTCGGAGCACACCATCCCCTCGGATCGGACGCCACGGATCGTCTGTGGCTTGAGGGTGATCAAGCGTGGCTCAGCGCTATGGCCGTCGTACAGCTTGGCGCCGGCGAGCGCCAGCGCCACCTTCTGGCCTACTGCGATATTGGGGGCACCGGTCACGACGGCCAATCGGTGGGCGCCAGCGTCGACCGTAGCGAGAACGAGACGGTCGGCGTTGGGGTGCGGTTCGATCCGTTCGACGACGCCGACGTAGATGTTGTCCCAGTGTGCCCCGATCCGCTCGATCGCTTCGACTTCGAGGCCAGCGAGCGTCAGTCGCTCGGCGAGTTCGTCGGCCGAGAGGTCCGTCGCGACGAGTTCACGCAACCAGCGCATCGGTACCTTCATCGAGTCCGCCCACCTTCCGTGCGAGGCGCCGGTCACAGCGGGATACGATCGAACTGAGCCAAGAAGCGGAGATCGCCTTGATAGAAGTACCGGATGTCCGGAACACCGTACTTCAGCATGACGAGACGCTCGACGCCCATACCGAAGGCCCACCCGGTGTACCGCTCGGGATCGTAGCCGACGTTGCGGAGCACTTGCGGGTGTACCATCCCCGCGCCGAGGATTTCGATCCAGCCGCTGCCACCGCACACCCGGCATCCTTCGCCGCGGCAGAACATGCAGTCGATCGCGAAGTCGACCCCCGGCTCGACGAACGGGAAGAAATCGCAGCGGAAGCGCACCCGCCGTTCGCGTCCGAAGAGCTGTCGCGCGAACTCGGCGAGCGTGCCTTTGAGATCGGCCATCGTGATCCGCTCGTCGACCGCCAGCCCTTCGATCTGGTGGAAATGCCATTCGTGCGTCGCGTCAACCGCTTCGTAGCGGTAGCAGCGTCCGGGGACGACGACTCGAACCGGTGGCTGCCGCCGTTCCATGACGCGGATCTGCATGGGTGAGGTGTGCGGCCGCAGGACGATCTCCTTGTGCTCGGACTCGATGAAGATGGTGTCCCATACATCGCGCGCTGGGTGCTCCGGCGGAATGTTGAGGGCGTCGAAGGCGTAGTAGCCGTACTCGACCTCGGGCCCCTCGACGACCTGGAAGCCGAGATGCGCGAAGATGTCCGTCACCTCGCGGATCATCTGGGTAACCGGATGGAGCGTGCCGATCGCCGGCCGCCGCCCTGGGAGCGTCACGTCGACGGTTTCGGCGGCGATCCGTTCGGCGAGTTCGCTTTCGCGAACCTGCCGCTCACGGTCTTCGTAGGCGGATTCGAGGCGTTGCTTAAGCTCGTTGAGCGCGCGCCCCACCGCCGGGCGTTCCTCCGGCGCAAGGCTCCCGAGTTGACGGAGCCGTTGCGTGACCTCACCACGCCGGCCCAGGTACCGAGCGTGCCAGTCAGCGAGCGCCTCCTGCGAGGTCGCCTCGGCGAGTTCTCGAAGTGCTCGCTCCCGCAGCTGCTCGATCTCCTGGGTGCTCACCCGCCCGCCTCCTATACTCGGACACTCGTGACCGCGCGCGTCCCGGGACCGAGACGCGGCCTGAGCATAAGGATGCGTCATGAGCGGTGTCAAGCGAAAGGCTCAGGCGCTGCGTGGGCCGTAGCGCGACGGTCGCGACTCGGTGTCGGACGGGTATCACGCGACGCGGGACATGCGGCGCTCGCGTTCGCTGGCTGACGGCTGGCTGCGGACGAGTTCGTCGGTACACTTCGGCAGGGTAAGCGTCGCGAGCAGATCGATGGGAACGAGGGAGACCGGAATGAGCGAGACGACGATCGTCGCGGTACGTGCCCGGGAGATCCTCGACTCCCGCGGCAACCCGACCGTGGAAGTGGAAGTTCGACTGGCCGGCGGCGCGTGCGGTCGGGCAGCGGTACCTTCGGGCGCGTCGACCGGCCGTCACGAGGCGGTCGAGTTCCGTGATCGGGATGCTCGCTATGGTGGAAAGGGCGTGCGCAAGGCCGTCGAGCATGTGAACGGCCCGATCGCCGACGCGTTGCGAGGAGTGGATGGACTCGACCAGCGGGCGATCGATCGCGCGCTCGTCGAACTCGATGGAACGCCCAACAAGGGGCGACTCGGGGCGAACGCGATCCTCGGCACCTCCCTCGCGGTCGCGCGGGCCGCAGCGACAGCCGTCGGGTTGCCGCTCTATCGCTATCTCGGCGGGCCCGATGCGCATATCTTGCCGACGCCGATGATGAACATTCTGAACGGTGGGAAGCACGCCGCCGGCTCGGGCGTGGACATGCAGGAGTTCATGATCGTCCCCGTCGGCGCGCCGACCTTCAGCGAAGCGCTCCGCTGGGGGGTCGAGATCTACCACGCGCTGCGCGCGGTGCTGGCCGGGCGTGGCCTGGCGACGACGGTGGGTGACGAGGGTGGGTACGCGCCGAAACTCCAGAGCAACCGGGAGGCCGTGGAAGTCGTGCTCGCTGCGATCGAACGCGCTGGCTACCGGCCGGGAGAACAGGTGGTTCTCGCGCTCGATCCAGCGATGAGCGAGCTCTACGAGGAAGGAACCTACCGTCTGCCTGGCGAAGGGCGCTCGTTCACGGCGGACGAATTGATCGATGTGTGGGCCGAGTGGGTCGATCGCTACCCGATCGTCTCGATCGAGGACGCGCTGGCCGAGGACGATTGGGATCACTGGCAGCGGCTGACCCAGCGCTTGGGCCAGCGTATCCAACTGGTGGGGGATGACCTGTTCGTGACCAATCCGGCTCGCGTTCGGCACGGCATCCTCTTCGGCGCGGCCAACGCCGTTCTGGTCAAGCTCAATCAGATCGGCACGCTGAGCGAGACGCTGGAAACGATCCGTCTCGCTCGGACGCACGGGTTCGCGACCATCATCTCGCATCGGAGCGGCGAGACGGCCGATAGCTTCATCGCGGACTTGGCGGTGGCGACCAACGCCGGTCAAATCAAGACCGGTGCACCGGCACGAATGGATCGGGTGGAGAAGTACAACCAGCTCCTCCGGATCGAGGAGGAGCTGGGGGCCGTCGCCGAGTACGCAGGGTGGAGCGGTTTCCCGGCCGGGTTGCGTCGGCTCGGGTGAGCGTCGTGCCGGAGAGTCACCTGTTCGAGCGGTTCCGTGGCCGCTCCTCCCGGTTTCGCTCCGGCGCTCGATCGGTACCGACCGTGTCTAGCCGTCGGCGTGGACGAGGCTGCGTCCGGTCATCTCGTCCGGTTGCGGGAGCCCCATGAGTTCGAGAATCGTCGGCGCGACGTCGGCGAGGCGCCCGCCCTGACGAAGCGCGACGTGCCGGAAACGGCTGGATTCCGGAGCGACAAGCACGAACGGGACGGGGTTCTTGGTGTGCGCTGTCCAGACCTCGTCGGTACCGGGGATGAGCATTTCGTCGGCGTTCCCGTGATCGGCAGTCACGACGAGGTATCCGTCGAGCGCTCGGACGGCCCCCTCGATCCGGCCGAGGCAGGCATCCACGCACTCGACGGCCTTGACGGCTGCTGCGAAGACGCCAGTGTGCCCGACCATGTCGGGATTGGCGTAGTTGACGAGGACGAAAGCGTATTTCCCCGAGAGGATCGCTTCCACCGCGACATCCGTTACTTCCGGTGCACTCATCTCCGGTTTCAGGTCGTACGTGGGCACCTTGGGCGAAGGAACCAGGACCCGGTCCTCACCCGGGAACGGTTCCTCGCGACCGCCGTTGAAGAAGTAGGTGACGTGCGCGTACTTCTCGGTCTCGGCGGTGTGGAATTGACGGAGTCCCGCCTCGGAGAGGACGCGGGCGAGCGGGGTCCGCACGATGTCCGGCGAGAAGGCGACGAGCACCGGGAAGTGCGGTTCGTACTCCGCCATGGTGACCATCAGGAGTTCCCGCGGCCAGGCACACCGCTCGAACGCCGAGAAGTCGGGATCGGTGAGCGCCAGGGTCAACTGGCGAGCTCGGTCGGCTCGGAAGTTGAAGAAGATCAGCGCGTCGCCATCGCGGATCGGCGCGAGCGGTTGTCCTTCGGTGTCGACGATGACGGTCGGCACGATGAACTCGTCGGTGACGTTTTCCGCGTAACTCCGTTCGATCGCTTCGAGCGGGGAGCGTGCGGTTCGACCGTGTCCGCAGACGAGCGCGTCGTAGGCGAGTTTCGTCCGTTCCCAGCGCTTGTCGCGATCCATCGCGTAGTAGCGGCCGCTCACCGTGGCGACGAAGCCGGTCCGCAGTCGCTCCATCGTGGCGAGGAGCTGGCGCATGTGCTCGATGGCGCTCGTCGGGGCGGTATCGCGTCCATCGGTGAAGGCGTGCACCGCGACACGCGGAACGCCAGAGCGAGCAGCGAGCTCGAGAAGGGCGTGCAGGTGGCGCTGGTGACTGTGCACACCGCCGTCACCGATGAGTCCCATCAAATGCAAGGTGCGGCCTGGTTGCCGCGCGCGTTCGATGGCCCGGAGGAACGCTTCGTTTCGGAAGAAGGAACCGTCCTCGATCGCGAGATCGATCCGCGTGATGAGTTGGTAGACGATGCGACCGGCGCCCAGGTTCAGGTGACCGACCTCCGAGTTCCCCATTTGGTCGTCGGGAAGCCCGACATCGAGCCCCCAGCAACGCAGCGTCGTCATAGGGTAGTCGGCCTGAAGACGATCCATGACCGGCGTGTGCGCGGCACGGATCGCGTTACCGGGATAGTCCGGGCCGATCGCCCAACCGTCCAATACGACGAGGCAGACGAACGGTCTTCGCTCCACCGGCTCTCCCTCCCCACCTGGACCGAGACCGATGCTGTGCTGATGGTAGTCAGGGGCGGACGTGAAAGGCAAACCACACAGGAGACGATGACGCAGGTACAATGCGTGGGAGCTGAACGCGATGCGGGAGAGGAGCCGGAGCGGGAATGCGCAGCCAAAGGATCACGCACGGGATCGACCGAGCCCCGGCGCGGGCGATGTTGCGGGCCGTCGGCTTCCGCGACGAGGATTTCGAGAAGCCGATCGTGGCCATCGCCAACACCTGGACCGACGCGATGCCCTGCAATTACCACCTGCGAGAGCTGGCGCAGTATGTGCGCGAGGGCATACGCGAAGCCGGTGGCGTACCCGTCGAGTTCAACACCATCGCGGTGAACGACGCCATCTCGATGGGTACGGAGGCGATGAAGGCCTCGCTTATCAGCCGGGAGGTGATCGCCGACTCCATCGAACTCATGGCCTACGGCTATCAGTTCGATGCGCTCGTCGCGATCGTCTCCTGCGACAAGACGATCCCCGGCGGGGCGATGGGAGTCGTCCGTGCCGGAGTGCCGGCGATGGTTCTCTACGGTGGGTCGATCGCTCCTGGACACTGGCGCGATCGGGAGTTGACCATCGTCGAGGTCTTCGAAGCGGTCGGCGCCTATGCAGCGGGAAAGATCACGCTCGAGGAGCTCCAGGAGATCGAACGGCGGGCGATTCCCGGTCCAGGGGCCTGCGGTGGCCAGTACACGGCGAACACGATGGCGATGGCGCTCGAGGTACTGGGGCTCTCGCCGATGGGGTACAACGCGATCCCGGCGGTCGCTCCGGAGAAGGCCGAGGCGACGCGGGAGGCTGGCCGCCGCTTCATGGAGGTGGTTCGGGCGAACCGCACTCCACGCGACTTCATCACGAAGACCTCGTTGCGCAATGCCATCGCGGCCGTCGCTGCCACCGGTGGCTCGACGAACGCCGTACTGCACCTACTGGCGATCGCGCACGAGCTCGGCATCCCACTCACGATCGACGAGTTCGACGAGATCAGCCGACGCACTCCGGTGATCGCCGACCTCAAGCCCTGGGGAAAGTACGTCGCCTGGAGCCTGTACAAGGCAGGCGGCACGAAGCTCGTGGTCAAGCGTCTCCTCGAAGCGGGCCTGGTCGACGGCGAGGCGCGGCTCCTGACCGGCGAGACGCTGGCCGAATCGGTCGCTGATGCGCAAGAGGCGCCGGGACAACCGGTCGTCTACCATCCGTCCAATCCGCTGAAGCCTCACGGTGGACTGGTGATCTTGCGCGGCTCGCTCGCACCGGACGGGGCGGTGCTCAAGGTGGCCGGTACGGAGCAGTCGTACTTCCGGGGTCGGGCGCGTGTGTTCGATGCCGAAGAACTCGCCATGCAGGCGGTCCTGAACCAACAGATCCAACCTGGCGATGTCGTCGTCATCCGCTACGAAGGGCCGAAGGGCGGACCGGGGATGCGCGAGATGCTCGGCATCACCGCGGCCATCGTCGGCGAGGGCCTAGGGCCGCACGTGGCCCTGGTGACGGACGGGCGTTTCTCGGGTGGGACGAAGGGGCTGATGATCGGGCACGTGGCACCCGAGGCGCCGGTCGGTGGCCCGATCGCCTTCGTCCAGGACGGCGACACGATCGTCATCGACGTCGAGAACCGGCGCATCGACTTGGAAGTTCCCGAAGCGGAGCTCGCCGAGCGGCGAGCGCGCTGGTCGCCGCCACCCCCGCGCTTCACGCACGGGGTGTTCGCGCGCTACGCCGCGCTGGTGAGTTCGGCTTCCGAGGGAGCGATCCTCCGCACCCCACGTTGGGAGTGAGACGAGAACGGGCCGTCGCGCAAGCGTGCAACTGAGGGGGCCGGCGGTGAGCCGGCCCCCTCGTTCACAACAGCACCGGCTCGGGCAGCGAGACGATCCGGAGGACGCGGCGAACCAGCTCGTCGCGCTGATCGGGAGTATCGGCGCGCACCGTGACGTGACCGAGCTTGCGGCGCGGACGGGGAAGCTTACCGTACAGGTGCACATGAGCGTTCGGGATGGCGAGGAGCTCGGAGATCGGTGGGATGGTGCCGAGGAGGTTGATCATCGCGGCGTGACCGCGGGGATGCGTCGAACCGAGCGGCCAGTCGAGGACGGCACGGAGATGCTGCTCGAACTGGCTCGTTTCCGCCCCCTCGATCGTCCAGTGTCCGCTGTTGTGCACGCGCGGTGCCATTTCGTTGGCCAGGAGCTGGTCTCCCACGACGAAGAACTCGACCGCGAGAATCCCGACGTACGAGAGCCGCTCGAGGAGCGTCCGCACGTACTGCTCGGCCCGCTCCTGGAGTTCGGCCGTCGCTCGCGGAGCCGGAGCGCGCGAGACGGCGAGAATCCCTGCGGTGTGTCGGTTTTCGACGAGGGGATAGAAGGCGAGTCGACCGCTGGGCGAGCGGGCGGCGAGCAACGAGACCTCGTAGTCGAACGGAACCAGCCGCTCGAGGATACAGGGAACCCCGCCGAGCTGCTCCCATGCCGCGGGCAGCTCGTCGGCGTGCTGGATGCGCACCTGCCCGCGCCCGTCGTAGCCGAGTCGCCGCGTCTTCAAGAGAGCCGGAAGAGAAACCTGCTCGAGTGCGACAGCGAAGTCGTCGCGACCGGATACGGGAGCGTACGGGGGAACAGGAATGCCGCAGGAGACGAAAAGTTCTTTCTCGAAGAGCCGATCCTGCGACCGCGCCAGCGCTTCCGGTGGCGGCCAGACCGGCAGGCAAGCGGCCAGGAACTCAGCCGTCGCGCTGGGGACGTTCTCGAACTCGTAGGTGACGAGATCGAGTCCCTCGGCGAAGCGTTCGAGCGCCGCACGATCGTCGTACGGAGCAACGACGAGTTCGGCCACCTGGCCGAGCGGTGCGTCGGCTGCCGGGTCGAGGCCCCGAAACCGGAGTCCCAAGGGATAGCCGGCGAGCGCCAGCATTCGACCGAGTTGTCCACCGCCGAGGATACCGATCCGCACCGAGTGCCCCTTTCAGCCGGATTCGCGAGGATCCGGATGCTCGAGTACCGCTCGCGTCTGCTGTTCGCGGTAGGCGCGGAGCGCCTCGCGTATCCGCGGATACTTGTTGCCGAGGATCGCGGCTGCCAAGAGGGCGGCATTCACGGCGCCGGCGCGCCCGATCGCGAGCGTGCCCACCGGGACACCCGCCGGCATCTGGACGATCGAGAGCAAGGAGTCCAGACCCTGCAGCGCCTGCGTCTGCACCGGCACACCGAGCACCGGGAGCACGGTCTTGGCCGCGGTCATCCCCGGCAAGTGGGCCGCGCCGCCGGCGCCAGCGATGATCACCTCAATGCCGCGTCGCTCCGCCTCGGCGGCGTACGCGAACATGAG
Organism: Thermomicrobium sp.; assembly: GCA_026419575.1. Lineage (GTDB taxonomy): Bacteria > Chloroflexota > Chloroflexia > Thermomicrobiales > Thermomicrobiaceae > Thermomicrobium. The sequence continues at coordinate 15,370 of JANZZC010000027.1, forward strand.
GTCGGGCGTGCGATGTGCGGAGACGACGCGAATCTCGTACGGGACGCCGAGCGTCTCGAGCGTCTCCGCGGCATGACGCATCGTTTCCCAGTCCGATCGCGAGCCCATGATGATGCCGACGATCGGCGAGTTCGGCACCATGTCGTTCGTCGTCACTGCTCCGCTCCCGGGTCTCAGTCCTCGCCCTGGGCCTTGGTGAATCCGGGTTCGCCATCCATCTCGTGGAGCAGCTGGACGCGGCTCCAACGGTAGCGGCTGCTGATCCGCTCGACCAACGCGAGCACGGTCGGGATGGTGACCTCGCTGTCGGTCGTCAGGAATCGGCACCGCCAGTGATCGACGTAGTCGATCGTCGTGTCGGCCTCGGGATAGACCTGCAGACCGCGACTCGAGACGAGGTGCAGGCGCAGGGGTAGGCCTGCGATGCTGGCTTCGAGCGTCTGGCCGATCCGTTCCGGAGGTTCGCTCGCCTCCACGATGACATCGACACCGATGACCCGACGCTGACTGGGCCGGACAGGATCGAATTCCGGTCGCTGCGGTGGAACCCGAATCGGCCGATAGGGACGCGACATCCAGGTAGCAGAGCGGCGGCCGAGATTCGCGATGATCGCATCGGTGAACGCGGTCGTCGTCACGGCGCGCTCGTCGCCGACGACGTCGCGGGTCAATGCTTTGCCTTCCTCGAGCGTGACGACGAGGGCCTGCTCGATCGCCTCGGCGGCCTCGAACTCGTCGATGTACCGCAGCATCATCACTGCGGTGAGGATCATGGCAGTGGGGTTGATCACGTTCTTCCCGGCGTACTTCGGTGCCGTGCCGTGCACGGGTTCGAAGATCGCGACCTCGTGTCCGTAGTTCCCGGACGGTGCGAAGCCGAGTCCACCGACGAGGCCGGAGGCGAGGTCGGAAATGATGTCCCCGTTCAGGTTTGTCGTCACGATGACGTCGAATTGCTCGGGCGCCTTGACGAGCTGGTGCGCGCAGTTGTCGATGATGAGGTGGTTGGCTTCGATGTCGGGATACTCGCGCGCGATGTCCTCGAAGATGTGCTGGAACCATCCCTCGGTCAATTTCAGGATATTCGACTTCGTGGCGCAGGTGACCTTACGGCGTCCCTCGGCGCGGGCGAGCTCGAAGGCAAACCGGATGATCTTCTCGCTCCCCTTGTAGG
>JANZZC010000002.1 GCA_026419575.1 Thermomicrobium sp.
AGATGTGTATAAGAGACAGGTTCCAGCGTGCACGGCGGGCAGCACCGGGGAGCGTGTGGCGCAACTTCTACGTCTGGAGCGACACTCCGGAGAAGTACAAGGAAGCGCGCATCATCTTCAAGGACTTCGAGACGTCGAACTGGGCCTGGGATCCGGTGGCCAAGGCCTACTACTGGCACCGTTTCTACTCTCACCAGCCCGATCTCAACTACGACAACCCGGCTGTCCGGCGCGCGATCCTCCGCGTCGTCGACTTCTGGATGCGCCTCGGAGTCGACGGCATGCGCCTCGACGCGGTGCCGTACCTCTACGAGCGCGAGGGGACGAACTGCGAGAACCTGCCCGAAACGCACGCCTTCCTCAAGGAACTCCGGCGCTACGTCGATAGTCGCTACCGGAACCGCATGCTCCTGGCCGAGGCCAACCAGTGGCCGGAAGACGCCGTGGCCTACTTCGGCGACGGCGACGAGTGCCACATGGCCTTCCATTTCCCCCTTATGCCGCGGCTCTTCATGGCCATCCGGATGGAGGATCGGTTCCCGATCGTCGATATCCTCTCGCAGACCCCGTCGATCCCGGAGACGGCACAGTGGGCGCTCTTCCTGCGCAATCACGACGAGCTGACGCTCGAAATGGTCACCGACGAAGAGCGCGACTACATGTACCGGGTCTACGCCCGCGATCCGGTCGCCCGCATCAACCTCGGGATCCGCCGCCGCCTCGCACCGCTCCTCGGCAACAACCGGCGACGGATCGAGCTCATGAACGGCCTGCTCTTCTCGCTCCCCGGTACGCCGGTCATCTACTACGGCGACGAGATCGGGATGGGCGACAACATCTACCTCGGCGACCGCAACGGGGTGCGGACACCGATGCAGTGGAGCGCCGACCGGAACGCCGGTTTCTCCACGGCGCCCCGCCAGAAGCTCTATCTCCCGGTCATCGTCGATGCCGAGTACCACTACGAGGCGGTCAACGTCGAGGCGCAACAAGCCAACCCGCACTCGTTGCTCTGGTGGATGAAGCGCCTGATCGCGCTGCGCAAGCAGTTCAAGGCGTTCGGCCGCGGCACCTTCGAGCTCATCCCGGTCGAGAACCGCAAGGTGCTCGCCTACGTCCGGCGCTACGAGCAGGAGACGATCCTCGTCGTCGCCAACCTTTCCCGTTTCGTCCAGTGGGCCGAACTCGACCTCTCGGCCTACCGCGGGTTGGTACCGGTCGAGCTCTTCGGCCGGGTCGAGTTCCCACCGGTCGGCGAGGGGCCCTACCCGGTGATGCTCGGCCCGCACAGCTTCTACTGGTTCAGCCTGGAACGCCCGCGCGCCGGCGAGGAACCGCTGGTCATCGCCACGAGCGAGCTCCCGCTCGTCCCGGTCGAGGAGCGCGACGGGACGCTCGAACTCCGCAGCGCCCAGCGCGCGCTCGAGAACGCGCTGCCGCGCTACGTGCGCAGCCGGCGCTGGTTCGCCGGGAAAGCGCGTCGCATCAAGCAAGTGCGCGTCGTCGAAGAGGTGCCGGTGCCGGCCGGTAGGCAGCCAGCGCTCGTCACCCTGGTCCAGGTCGACTACACCGAGGGAGATCCGGAACTCTACGTCCTCCCGCTCACGGTCGTCCACGGCGAGACCGCCCAGAGCATCGTCGAGCGCTCCCCGCAGGCGGTCGTCGCCCGGACGACGCCGGACGGCGAGAGTCTGCTCGTCGATGCCCTCGCCGTGCCTTCCTTCGCTCGCGAACTGGTCGAGGCGATCGGTCGACGCCGCCGCTACCGCGGCGATGGCGGCACGATCGTCGCGCAGCCGACGGCTGCCTACCGACGGCTCGTCGGTCGGGACGTCGCGCTCCCCGAACCAGTGCTCGGCCGAGCGGAGCAGAGCAATACCTCGGTCATCTTCCCCGAGCGCATGCTCCTCAAGCTCTACCGCCGGGTGGAGCCGGGACCGAATCCGGAACTCGAGATGGAACGCGTCCTGAGCGAGCGTCTCGGCTTCGCCCACGTCCCACCGCTTCTCGGGAGCCTCGAATACCAGCCGACCCGCGGGGAGGCGATGACGCTGGGCATCCTTCTCGGCTACGTCGCGAACGAGGGCGACGCCTGGCAGTACACGCTCGACGAACTCTCCGGCTTCCTCGAGCGGGCGCTCGCCCGCAGCGCGGAGCCACCGTCCCTCGCGACCGATGCGGCGTCGCTGCTGGAGCGCGCGCAGCAGTCGACCCCGGAACTCGTCTACGAACTCGTCGATACCTACGTCGAGGCGGTGCACCTCCTCGGTCAGCGGACGGCCCAATTGCACCGGGCGCTGGCCAGCGTCGCCGACGATCCGGCGTTCGCTCCGGAACCGTTCTCGATGCTCTACCAGCGCTCGCTCTACCAGGGGATGCGCAGTCACCTGCTGCAGACGCTCGCGCAACTGCGCAGCCAGCTCGACCGTCTGCCGGAGCCGGTGCGCCGGGACGCCGAAGTGGTCCTCGAGCGCGAGCGCGACATCGTGCAGATCTACCAGCGGCTCCTGCACGGATTGTTGCCGGCGCAGCGGATCCGCTGCCACGGGGACTACCACCTCGGTCAGGTGCTCTACACCGGCCGCGACTTCGTGATCATCGACTTCGAGGGCGAGCCGGCCCGGCCATTGAGCGAGCGCCGCCTCAAGCGCTCGCCGCTCCTCGACGTCGCCGGGATGCTCCGCTCGTTCCACTACGCGGCCTCGACCACGCTGTTCGAGCAGCGCGACCGCGGTCTCCTGAGCGACGTCGCCCGAGCGGAGGGCTGGCTCCGCTTCTGGTACGGTTGGGTTTCCGCCGTCTTCCTGCAGGGCTATCTGGGCGAACTCGCCGGCACATCCCTCGTCCCCGGCGATCCAGCGCAGCTGGCCGTCCTGCTCGAGGCCTACCTCATGGACAAGGCGGTCTACGAGATCCGCTACGAACTCGGACACCGACCCGACTGGCTGGCGATCCCCTTGCGGGGTGCCTTCGAACTCCTGCAGGTCCGGGAAGGGGGAACATGAACGCCAGGCGGGCGCTCCGCGCACTCGCGCAGGATGCCGGCATCCAACTCGCCTATCGCGATATCGCAGGTCGGCGCCACGTGGCGCAGGACGAGAGCTTGCTCGCCGTCCTCCGGGCCCTCGGTCTCCCCATCGAGCGCCCGGAAGAGGCGGAGGGGCTGCTCCGCGAGCGCCGGGCGCAGCGCGCCGCTCGGCGCAGCGAGCCAGTACAGGTGTGGACACGCGGTCGCGGGCGTCCGCGGATCCGGCTCACTGGCCCCGCCGTGGCGGGTCGGTACACGCTCCATCTGCGCTGCGAGGACGGCGCGGAACAGGAGTTCGCGGTGACCGCCGAGGCCACGATGGCCGCTCGCCAGGAGCCAGCCGACCCGACCGCCTGGGCTGCGCTCGCTCTGCCGCTCCCGGCCGACCTGCCGATCGGCTACCACGAAGTCGCGGTCGTCTGCCCGGACGGCCACGAGGCCCGGACGCTCCTCATGGTGCGCCCGGCGACGGTCGTCGTCCCGGAAGCGATCGGTCTGGCGCGGAGTTGGGGAACCTTCCTCCCGCTCTACGCACACTGGCGCGATGCGCCGAGCGACGGCGCGACCTACGAGCGACTCCGCGAGTTCGTCGCCTGGACGCGCCGCGCCGGCGGTACCCTGGTCGGCACCTTGCCGCTCCTGCCGGTCTTTCTCGGCGAGGCGCCGTTCGATCCCAGCCCGTACGCGCCGGTCAGCCGGCTCTTCTGGAACGAGTTCTACTGCGACGTGGCAGCGCTCGCCCCTGGCGTTTCCCCCACCGCACCGCTGGTCACGGTCGAAGGCGAGCGCGGGACGCGCTGGGTCGACTACGCCGCGACCTGGCGACGGCGGCGCGCGGCCCTGGCGTGGTTGGCGGCACGCCTCGACGAGGAGCCCGAGCTCCGGGACACGCTCGCGCGCTGGGTCGCCACGCGACCCGAGGTCGAACGCTACGCGCGCTTCCGCGCCGCGGTCGACCGCTACGGGCCACCGAGCGACTGGCCGGCCGAGCTCCGGCGCGATCGCGCGCTGCGGGCTCTGGAGGCGACAGCCGACGAGCGCCTCTACCTGGTCGGGCAATGGCTGGCCGCGCAGCAACTCGGAGCAGCCGAGCGCTCGGCGCTCTATCTCGATCTCCCGCTCGGCGTGCATCCCGAGGGCTTCGACGTCTGGCGCTGGCCGCACCTCTTCGCCACCGGCGCGAGCGCCGGCGCCCCACCCGATCCCTTCTTCGCGGGCGGGCAAGTCTGGGGATTCCCGCCGCTCCATCCGGAGCGTATCCGCGAGGAGGGGTACCGGTACGTCCGTGCCGTGCTCGCCCATCACCTGGGGGCAGCCCGGCTGCTCCGCATCGACCACGTGATGGGCTTCCACCGGCTCTACTGGGTGCCGGCCGGCGCCAGCGGGCGCGACGGACTCTACGTGCGCTACCGGCCCGAGGAGTTCTACGCGGTCCTGGCGATCGAGAGCCAGCGGGCCGGATGCGCGGTCGCCGGCGAGGACCTCGGCACCGTCCCGACGGCCGTTCGGAGAGCGATGGCGGCCAATGGCCTCCTCCGCCTCTGGGTACTCCCGTTCGAGCGACACGACGGCGGCTTCCGGACGCCCCCGCGGTTCGCGGTCGCCAGCCTGGAGACCCACGACTTGCCGCCGTTCGCGGCCCTCTGGGAGGAATGGGGACCCGGTCTCCAGCAGGCGGTCCGCCATTGGCTCGCTGGCGAGGGCTATCTCGACGCCGACGCCGACGGGCAGGACCTCGGGGCGGTCCTCGGTGCCCTGCTGCGCTTCCTCGGGGCGAGCCCGGCCGAGATCGTCCTGACCAATGTGGAAGACTTCTGGTTCGAACGCGAACCGCAGAATCGCCCGGGAACCGGGCTGGAACAGCCGAACTGGCGGCGACTGGCCCAGCGCGGTCTCAGCGGGTTCGCGGCCGCCCCGACGATCGGCCGCTTCCTCGAGACGCTCGACGCCAGCCGGAAAGGAGGCCTGGCTTGACGGCGACCTGGCGAGTCGGCCCCATGCGCCACGATCGATCGCTCCTCACCGACCATGACGTCTACCTCTTCAACGAGGGCACCTGGCTCCGCGCCTACGAGAAGATGGGCGCGCATCCTTGCGTGCTCGACGGCGAGGAAGGCGTCTTCTTCGCCGTGTGGGCACCGAACGCCGAGCGCGTTTCCGTCGCCGGCGACTTCAACGATTGGACGCCGGGAAGGCACCCGCTCGCGCCGCGCGGCTCGTCGGGGATCTGGGAAGGGTTCGTCCCCGGCCTCGGTACCGGTGCCCGCTACAAGTACCACATCGTCTCCCGCTTCGCTGGGTACCAGGTCTTCAAGGCCGATCCCTACGGCGTGCTCCACGAATGCCCGCCCGGTACCGCGTCCATCGTGTGGGATCTCTCCTACGCGTGGGGAGACGAGGAGTGGATGCGGCGACGCGCCCGGGCGAATGCGCTCGACGCGCCGATGCAGATCTACGAAGTCCATCTCGGCTCGTGGATGCGCGTTCCCGAAGAGGGAAACCGGTGGCTCACCTACCGGGAGATCGCGCCCAAGCTGGCCGAACATGTCCAGCGCATGGGCTTCACGCACGTCGAGTTCCTGCCGGTCATGGAGCACCCGTTCTACGGGTCCTGGGGTTACCAGATCACCGGCTACTTCGCGCCGACCGCCCGCTACGGGACGCCGCAGGACTTCATGGCTCTGGTCGACTATTTCCACCAGCACGGCATCGGCGTCATCCTCGATTGGGTACCCTCCCACTTCCCCACCGACGAGCACGGGCTGGTCTTCTTCGACGGGACGCACCTCTACGAGCATGCCGATCCCCGCAAGGGGTTCCATCCCGACTGGCACACGGCGATCTTCAACTACGGCCGCAACGAGGTCCGGACCTTCCTCCTCTCCAGCGCCATGTTCTGGCTCGACCGCTATCACGTCGACGGGTTGCGCGTCGACGCCGTCGCCTCGATGCTCTACCTCGACTACTCCCGCCGGCCGGGTGAGTGGATCCCCAACGAATACGGGGGCCGCGAGAACCTCGAGGCCATCGCCTTCCTGCGCCGACTCAACGAGGAGGTCTACCGCCACCATCCCGACGTCCAGACGATCGCCGAGGAATCGACCGCGTGGCCGATGGTCTCCCGTCCGACCTATGTGGGCGGCCTGGGTTTCGGCCTCAAGTGGGATATGGGCTGGATGCACGATACGCTGCTCTACTTCGGTCGCGACCCGATCTACCGGAAGTACCACCACAACGAGCTGACGTTCCGCCTGCTCTACGCCTTCACCGAGAACTTCGTGCTGCCGCTCTCTCACGACGAGGTCGTGCACGGCAAGGGGTCGCTCCTCGCCAAGATGCCGGGAGACGACTGGCAGAAGTTCGCCAATCTCCGCTTGTTGTACGGGTACCAGTACACCCAGCCCGGGAAGAAACTGCTCTTCATGGGTGCGGAGCTCGCCCAGTGGCGCGAGTGGAACCACGACACGAGCCTCGATTGGCACCTCCTGCAGTATCCGCCCCACGAGGGGGTGCGACGCTGGCTGGCCGACCTGAACCACCTGGCACGCCGAGAACCCGCGCTCCACGAGCTCGATTGTTCGCCGGACGGTTTCGAATGGATCGACTGCAACGACGCGGAGAACAGCGTGCTCGTCTATCTGCGCAAGAGCCGGTGCCCCGGCGAGGAACTCCTGGTGGTGTGCCACTTCACGCCGGTCCCCCGCCGGAACTACCGGGTCGGGGTGCCGGCGCCCGGCTTCTGGCGCGAGCTCCTCAACAGCGACGCGCGCGAGTACGGTGGGAGCGGCTGGGGAAACCTCGGCGGCGTCGAGGCCGTCCCGGTTCCCTGGCACGGCCGTCCGTGGTCTCTGACCTTGACCTTGCCACCGCTCGCAGTGCTGATCTTCAAGCGGGAGACGGACGGGAAGGCGTCATGAGGTACGTCTGTATCCACGGGCATTTCTACCAGCCGCCGCGGGAGAATCCCTGGCTGGAGATCGTCGAGCTGGAGGATTCCGCCTACCCGTACCACGACTGGAACGAGCGGATCACCGCCGAGTGCTACGGACCGAACGCGTGGTCCCGCATCCTGGACGCACGTGGTCGGATCATCCGCATCGTGAATAACTACTCCTGGATCAGTTTCGACTTCGGGCCCACGCTGCTCCGCTGGCTCGAGCAGGAGGCGCCCGAGGTCTACCGCGCGATCCTCGCCGCCGACCGGGAGGGCTGCGAACGGTTCGACGGTCACGGGCCAGCGATCGCCCACCCGTACCACCACACGATCCTGCCCCTCGCCGACGAACGCGATCGCCGGACCGAACTGCTCTGGGGCCTGCGCGACTTCGAGTGCCGCTTCGGCCGGCGACCGGAGGGCATCTGGCTCCCCGAGACAGCAGTCGACCTCGCGACGCTCGAGCTGGTCGCCCAGCTCGGTATTTCCTTCACGATCCTCGCGCCGCACCAGGCGGCCGCGGTCCGCGCCCCCGGTTTCACCCAGTGGGAAGACGTCTCCGGCGGCCGGGTCGATCCGACCCGACCCTACCGGGTCACGCTCCCCTCCGGCCGGACCATCGTCGTGTTCTTCTACGACGGGCCGATCTCGCGCGACGTCGCATTCGGGGATCTCCTGAACGACGGCCGGCAACTCGCGGCACGGCTGCTCGCCGCCGCGAGCGACACGACCGACCGCTTGGCCCATATCGCGACCGACGGAGAGACGTACGGGCACCACCACCGGTTCGGCGACATGGCGCTCGCCGCCGCGCTGGCCGCGCTCCACGCGGAACGGGATACCCGCGTCGTCACCTACGGCGCCTACCTCGCCGGGCACCCAGCGACCTGGGAAGCGCGCATCGTCGAGGACACGTCCTGGAGCTGCGCCCACGGTATCGAGCGCTGGCGGAGCGATTGCGGGTGCAATACCGGTGCCCACCCCGGCTGGACCCAAGCCTGGCGCGGTCCGCTCCGCGAAGCGCTGGATTGGCTGCGCGACACCGTCGCCCGACTCTACGAGGAGCAGCTGCGTCCTCTGCTCCGCGACCCGTGGGCTGCACGCGACGATTACATCGAAGTCGTCCTCGACCGCTCACCGCAGAACGTGGAACGTTTCCTCGACCGCTGGCAGACGCGCGCGCTCGAGCCGGAAGAACGCGTCCGGGTCCTCGAAGCGCTCGAGATGCAGCGCCTCGCACTGCGGATGTACAGCAGCGATGCCTGGTTCTTCGACGAACTCTCCGGTCTGGAGACGGTGCAGGCGCTCCGTACGGCGGCCCGCGTCATCCAGCTCGCTGAAGAGCTGTTCCAGACGCCGCTCGAAGCGGACTTCGTCGAGCGCTTGGCCCGCGCGCCGAGCAATCTTCCCCAGTACGGGGACGGGCGCGGCGTCTGGGAACGGCTCGTGCGCCCCGCCCGCATCGACCTCGCGAACGTCGCTGCACACTACAGCTTGAGCGCCCTGTTCGAGGACTACCCGGAGCGAACCGCCATCGGTTGCTACGAGATCGAACGACTCGACGGGACGGCGAGCCGAGCCGGGCGGGCGCATCTCTTCGTCGCTCGAGTCCGCGTGACCTCGACCTACCCCGGGCGGAGCCGGACCTTCGTCACGGCAGCGCTCCATCTCGGCGACCACAACCTCGTCGGCGGTGTCGAACCGGACGGGACACCGGAGCGCTATGGGCAGGTACGGGACGTCCTGCAGCAACCGTTCGCGCGCGCTGACCTCGCGGAAACGGTACGGGCGCTCGACCGCGTCTTCGGGCGCGCCGAATACTCGCTGCGCTCGCTCTTCAAGGACGAGCAGCGCAAGCTCCTCGACATCATCTTGAACGCGACGCTCAGCCAGGCCGAGGACCTCTACCGGCATCTCTACGAGGACAGCCAGCCGCTGATGCGGTTCTTGCTCGACCTCGGCGTCCCGATCCCCCGTGCCTTCTTGACCGCGGCCGAGGTGACGGTGAACGCCGAACTCCGTCGCCAGCTCAGCGAACCACGGCCGTCCTTCGAGACGCTCGCGCTGCTGTTCGATGAAGCCGAGCGCTGGCGACTCCAGCTCGACCACGCTGGCTTGGCCTACACGCTGCAGGAGACGATGGAAGCACTCGCCGACGAATGGAACGCGCACCCGGACGACCAGGAAGTGATGGACACGCTCGCCGGCCTCGCCCGTCTCGCCGGACATCTCAGCGAACCGGTGAACACGTGGCACGTCCAGAACGTCGCTTACGAACTGATCCTCCGCGAATTCCCGCGCTGGAGCTGGCGCGCGCAACAGGGCGATCCCGCAGCGCGCGCCTGGGTCGAGCGCTTCCGTGCGCTCTGCGACGCCTACTGGCTCGCCCTCGACGAGATCGAGCGCAGCCTCACGGCCGCCTGAACCACCGGCGGCGCTGGGCACGCTCCTGGTCGCGCGCTCGTGCCACCGCCTCGGCGTGCGCCACCGCCGCCAGCTCGTCGTCGAGCGGTGGGAGTTCCCCCTCCCAGCCCCGCAGACGGAGCGCAGCCGCGACGAGGAAATCGGCGAGTTGCGGGTTCTTCGGGAGCACTGGCCCGTGCAGGTACGTCCCGATCGCGTTCCGGTAACGGCACCCTTCGGTGCCGTCCTCGCCGTTGTTCCCGTGGCCGATCCGGACGAACCCGAGCGGTTCGGTGCCCGGGCCGAGGTACGTCCGCCCGCTGTGGTTCTCGAAACCGACGAGTTCGCCGAACGCCGGCGAATCGACCACGACGTTCCCGATCATCCGCCGCTCACCGGCGACCGTCCAGGCGTCGAAGATACCCAGGCCAGGGAGCTCCGGACCGTCGTGCGGGCGATAGAAGTGCCCGAGGAGCTGGTACCCGCCGCAGACGGCGAGGATCGGCACGCCGCGCTCCACCTCGGCACGCAGCGCTTCACCCTTCGCGCCCCGGAGATCGTGAGCCGCCGCGATCTGTTCACGGTCCTGCCCGCCGCCCCAGAAGAAGAGATCGTAGCGACCGGGCTCGAGCGGATCGCCGACGCCCAGCTCGACCACCTCGGCCGCGATGCCGCGACGCCGACAACGCTCGACGAGAGCGAGCACGTTGCCGCGGTCGCCGTAGATGTTCATCGTGCGAGCGTACAACCACCCGATCCGCAGCCGCATCGCGCACCCCGTTACTGCTCCCAGAACGACGGGGCGAGCCCACGGCGAGCCAGCTCGCGCCGGAGCTCGAGCGTCGCTGTGTAGGTGGCCAGAATCCAGCCGCGGCCTCCCGGCGGGAGCGTCGCGACCCAGCGATCCAGCGCTTCGACGACGCCAGAATACCGCCCGGCCGGCTCGATGCCGGCGTACTGCAAGCGGAGCGCGAGCTCGCCGCTCCGAATCCCACCGGCACTCACCGGGGCAGCGAGTCCTGTCAGCAGCTCGAAGTCGACGTCCCAGAGCCAGGAAACGTCGCGACCGTCCGCGTCGAGATCGTTGACGAGGATCAAGGTCGGAGGATGCTGCCCAGCCGCGAGCAACAGGCGGATCGCCTCGTTGAAGCCAGTCGGGTTCTTGACGAGCAAGAGCGTCAACTCCCGGCTGTCCACTGTGACGCGCTCCTGCCGGCCGAACGCCGCTTCGACGCGGGCGAGCTGCTCGGCGAGCCGATCGGGGTCGAGGCCGAGCGCGAGCCCCGTCGTCGCCGCCGCGAGCAGGTTGTACGCGTTGTAGACGCCGGCGAGTCGGCTTTCCAGCACGAACGCGCGGCCATCGGTCGTCACCTCGATCCGCAGCGGGACGACGGAGCGGATCGCCCGGCCCGCCACGTCCGAGGACGGTCGAGCGAAGCCGCAGGACGCGCACCGGTAGGCACCGAGGTGGCCGAGGAGGACGCGCTCGTACCGGAGCTCGCTGCTGCACTGCGGGCACAGCCGCCAATCGGCCGCGTGCGGGAGCGTCGGTAGCGCGATCGCGGGATCATCGAGGCCGAACGTCCAGCGGCGGGCCCCGGCCCGGCTCGTCAGCGCGGTCAGCACCGGATCGTCCGCGTTGACGACGAGGAGAGACTCGGCCGGGAGCGTCTGCAGAGCGTTCTGCCAGGTGCGCGCGATCGTCTCGAGCTCACCGTAGCGATCCAGCTGGTCGCGGAAGAGGTTGAGCAGCACGAGCACGCGTGGCGCGAGCGCGCGCACCACCGTCGGCAGCGCGAACTCGTCGACTTCGACAACGGCGATCTCGCCCGCCAGCCGGCCCGAAAGCGCCGCGCGCTCGAGGAAGGCGCTCGCGATGCCGCGTGGGAGGTTGCTTCCCGAGCGGTTATGGACCACGGAGTAGCCGCTCCCGTGCAGCAGTTCCGCGATCAACCGTGCGGTCGTCGTTTTGCCGTTCGTCCCGGCAACGACGATCGTGCCGTGCGGCAGCCGTTCGGCCAGTTCCTGGAGCAACATCGGCCGGACAGCGAGCGCGACCAGGCCGGGGAGCGCCGTCCCCCCGCCGAGCTGGAAGGTACGAGCGCCCCACGCCACGAGCCGTCCGGCCGCGATCGCGAGGCAGGTGCCGGCACCCATCGCTGCGCCTACTGTCCCTCGGTTCCGAGCAACACGCTGACGGTCGCCAGCGCCTGCACGTCGACGAGCGGACGCACCGTGAGCCGGAGCTCGTCCTCGGCCACCTGCCGCGCTCCCCCGACCACCACGCCGATGACGAGCCCGGGTGGAACGCCGGCCGTCCGGCCCGACGTGACGACCAGCTCGCCCTCCCGGACCGGCGTATCCGGCGGCAGATGCCGGAACTCCAGCAGCCCCTGACCGCGCCAGCCCTGCCCGTACACGATACCCTCCGCACCGGAGTCGAGGAGCCGCGCACCGAGCTGGACCGCCGGGTCGGTCAGGACCGTCACGTGCGCGCGATCGCTCTCCACGCGGGTGACGATCCCGACAAGCACGCTCGGGTTGAGGACCGCCATCCCGACCCGGACACCGTCGGCACTGCCCCGGTCGATGACCAAGACGCGTTGCGGTCGCTCGGGATCGTAGCCGATGACATGCGCGGCCAGGAGCCGCAAGCCGGGATGTTCGGACTGGAACCGCAGCTGCGCCCGGAGCTGCTCCAGTTCCTGTTGCGCTTGGCGCGCTTCGGCGAGCTCAGCCAGCAACGCGTCGCGCTCGGCTCGCAACTGCGCGATTTCGCGCTCGAGGTCCGCCCGGCTCGAGGACCGCGGTACGGGGAGCGCATCGATCGCCGATCCCAACGCCCGCTCGATCGCGGTCACCGCACCGGTGACCGGTGCCCGCAACGGCGCCAGCCGCTGCTGCCGATCGAGGAGAACCGACGCCGTACTCGCCAGGACGAGCACGAGGGCCAAGAGCGCGGTTCGCCGGAGCGTCAACGGCATGCGTCACCTGGCACGTGCGCTCAGGTCGTCGACGTCGAGGTCGCCGGCGTGCGCCGCTGTTGCGTCCCTTGGAGCGCCCGCTGGTAGAGATGCAGCGCCTCGGCGACGCGCCCGGTGCCGCGCGCGACGCAGGTCAAGGGATCGTCCGCGAGATACACCGGGATCCGGAGTTCCGCCTGGAGACGCTTGTCCAACCCCATGAGCAGCGCCCCACCGCCAGCGAGCACGATCCCGCGTTCCATGATATCGGCGAGGAGCTCCGGCGGGGTCTCCTCGACGCACGCCCGAACCGCCTCGATGATCTGGTTGACCGGGCCGGCGATTGCTTCCCGGATCTCGACCGAACTCACCTCGACCGCCTTCGGCAGGCCGGTCAAGACGTCGCGCCCGCGCAGGACGACCCGGCGCTCCTCCTCAAGCGGGTAGGCCGAGCCCGCCGCGATCTTGGCGTTCTCGGCAGTCCGCTCGCCGATGATCAAGTTGTGGTCGCGACGCGCCCACTGCACGATCGCCTCGTCGATCTCGTCTCCGGCGACCCGGATCGAGCGGTTCACGACGATCCCGCCGAGCGAGATGACCGCGACCTCGGTCGTTCCGCCACCGATATCGACGATCATGCTGCCCACCGGCTCGTTGATCGGCAAGCCGGCGCCGATCGCCGCCGCCATCGGCTCCTCGATCGTATACGCCTCGCGGGCGCCAGCGCTCAGGGCGGCGTCCTTGGCGGCCCGCTTCTCCACCTCCGTCACACCCGAGGGGATGCCGATGACCACGCGCGGGTGCGGCGTCAGCAGCTGCTGGGCATGCACCTTGCGGATGAAGTAGTGCAGCATCACCTCGACGGTGTCGAAGTCGGCGATGACGCCGTCCTTGAGAGGCCGCACGGCGACGATTGATTCCGGCGTCTTGCCGACCATCGCCTTGGCTTCCACGCCCACCGCGAGGACGCGGCGCGTCTTCTTGTCGACTGCGACGACCGAGGGTTCGGAGATCACGATCCCCTTGCCGCGCACGTACACGAGGGTGTTCGCCGTGCCGAGGTCGATCCCCAGATCTCGGCTGAACAACCCGAAGAGTGCGCTGAGCGGTCGAATCATCGTCGTGCCCTTCCTCCCACCGGCCCCACCGTCACCGGAGGTAGAGACCAGGATCTTGATAGACACCGTTGTACATGATGATGAAGTGGACGTGCGGGCCGGTCGAGTATCCGGTACTCCCCATCGGGCCGATGTACTGGCCCTGATTCACCCACTGGCCGACCTGGACCGGCGGTGGCTCGGCCATGTGCCCGTACCAGGTCACGAACCCGTTGCCGTGGTCGATCGCGACCGCGTAGCCGAGACCGTAGTTGTTCCAGCCGCTGAAGATCACCGTCCCGCTGTCGGCCGCCACGATCGGCGTGTACATGTTGTTCGCGATGTCCCAGCCGTTGTGCCCGGCATGGAAGTACTGCGTGATGACGCCGGTCGTCGGCCAGATGAAGGAGCCACGCGGAGCCTGCCGTTGCGCCGGAGGATTGCTCGGCGCCGACGAACTCCCCGGCCCGCTCTGCGCCGGCGCGGGCGGAGGCGGCGGGGGCGGCGGGGGCGGCGGCTCGCCGCCGGGGATCATCACCAGCTGGCCGACGCGCAACACCCCGTTCGGACCGATCCCGTTCATCGGATAATTGCGGATCGCGTCAGGATCGACGCCCCAGTACTCGGCGAGCGATTCGATCGTGTCCCCTTCCTTGACCTTGACCATGACGCCGTCGGTCGGTAAGATCGCCAGCTGCTGCCCGGGATAGATGAGTTCGGGATCGGGCAGCGAGTTCGCCCAGGTGATCGTCTGTACCTTGAGGCCGAACCGCTGGGCGATCTTCCAGAGCGTATCGCCCTCTTGCACCGTGTACATGATGACGCGATCCCGCTGCGGCATCTTGCCGCCGGGCACCATGATCAGCCGGTTCGGTACGAGATCGGTATCCCGCTGCACCCCGTTCGGTTCGTACCCGGTGATCGCGTCCGGCGTCACCCCGTAGCGGGCCGCGATCGACTCGAGCGTGTCCCCGTCCCGGACGACATGCAGCATGCCGTCGACCGGCGGGACACGGAGCGGCATCCCGGCCGGAAGCGGCGCACCGGGGTCGACCAGGTTGTTCGCCCAGAGCAGCGTCTCGACGCTCCGCCCGGTCGCCTTGGCGACGTCGTAGATCGTCTCCCCAGCGCTCGTCACGTACGTCTCCAGGACGAGCACGTCGGGCTCGACCGCCAACCCTCCGGTCGCGAGATACCCGATCCGCGGATCGACGGCGACGAAGTTCGTCCCTTGCGCGGTCAGCTGGCCGGTCGCCAGGCCACCGTTCCAGACCACCGCGATCTGGTCCGTCCCGGCGGCGACCGGGACGGCCGCCGGTCGGCGCCAAAAGCCACCGCCGAGCGCCACGACGATCACGCAGCCGACGACCGCGGCATGGAGCGACCAGCGTCCCAGCCGGCGCAACGCCCGCTGGCGGCCGGGCTGCGGCGGTACTGTCCGCCGCAAGGGACGCGGCGCAGGCGCGAGGGGCGGAACTCCGGCACGACCGTTCCCGGCCGCTGGGAGCACCACCGGCGCCGGGACTGCATCGACGACGTGCGAGAGAGGAGAAGGGTCACCGGAGGGGGGAAACGCTTCGGTCGCATCCCCGTCGACTGGGGACTCTCCGTTCTGCGCCTCGGGACACCAGCCGAAGCGAACCGTCGTGCTGGGAGCGCTCTCGTGCTGCCGTTCCGAAGACCGCTCCAGCGACATCGCTCGTGCCCGACTTCCCTTCCCCTGGCTGCGCGCCCGGATTCCCGCGTCCCGATGCCGAACTCGACAATTCCCCGATCCTCGCGCGCAGCATAGCACGTTCGCTCGTCCGCGTCAAATCGCAGGCGGCAACTTCGGTGGATTTCTCGCCTCACCGCAAGGTCCTGATTCCAGACCGAGCGGGAGTGGACGGTTCCCGACGCCGCGCTGGCGCGCCCGGCGAGGTGCGTGCCGCAACGCTTCGTTCACGAGCGCGTCGTCGTGCGGTACGATCGAGGGGAGGACGAAGCGAGGACCCTTCAGCATGGAAACCCGAGCGATCGAGCCCACGACGGGGAATACGTCGTACATCGCGGAGCCGCTGTACGCGATCGTCAACCCGGTCGCCGGGAGCGGACGTCCGGCGCGCACCTGGCCGGCCATCCGCCGGCGCCTCGAACGGCTCGGGCTCCGCATCCACGAGGCGCACACCGCCGAGCCCGGCGCAGCGATGCACCTCGCCCGCTCGTTCGCGGAGGCAGGCGCGAGGGAGCTCCTCGTCGTCGGCGGGGACGGGACGTTGAACGAGGTCGTCAACGGGCTCCTCGACGACGCCGGGCGCCCCCTCGGCCCCGTCACCGTCACCGCCGTGCCCTGCGGGACCGGCCGCGACTTCCCGCGCTTGTTCGGTATCACCCGACCGGAACAGGCGATCGACCTCCTCCGCACGGGCGAGCCGTGCCGGGTCGATGTCGGACGGTTGACCTTCGTCGGTCTCGACGGCAAGCGACAGCGCCGATACTTCGTCAATATGGCCGACGTCGGCCTCGGCGCCGAGACGGCAGCGTGGGTCAGCAACTCCACCAAGCAGCTCGGCGGCTTCCTCGCGTACCTCGTCGGCGCGCTGCGCACCATCCTGCGGCATCGGGCAGCCGAACTCGCGCTCGAGGTCGACGGCCAGCCGGTCTTCACCGGTCGCGCGCTGATGGTCGCGATCGCCAACGGGCGGTTCCATGCGGGCGGGATGCGCATCGCGCCGATGGCGTCAGTGGTCGACGGGAAACTGGAAGTCTTCGTGCTCCGAGAAGTCTCGCGACCGGTTCTCCTCGGCTCGCTCCTGCCCAGCGTCTACCGGGGAACGCATGTCCACCATCCAGCGGTCCAGCACTGGCGCGGGGCGACGGTGCGCCTGACCGCACCGCGACCGATCCGCATCGAGATGGACGGCGAGCCGGTCGGCACGACCGACCTCGAAGCGGGCGTCGTCCCGCGCGCGCTCACGATCCGCGTGCCGGCCGGCACCTGCCTTGCTGCTTGACCCTGCACCGGGCGCTCTGCCACAATCGGGCAGTGCGGGCGAGCCTCGCCCGCGAGTCTCGAATCGACAGGAGATCGAACGGAACGATGACGACCGAACAGCGCTCGTTCAATCAGGTCGAGGCCTTGGCCGAGGCACTGCGGATCCTGGCCGAAGAGCCGGAGACCGGAACCTTCACCGTTTTCGGTGAACCGCCGACGCCCCGGTTGCAGTGGTTCATCGACGGCTTGCGCCACGAACTCGAACGCCGCGGCCACGAGTTCCATGCCAAGCCGATCCCCGACATCCGCCTGGTCTTGAGCGTCTTCCCGCACAATCGGCCGCACCGGTACCGCCGCAAGGCGCAGGCGACCTTCGTCGTCGGGATCACCGAGCTGCCGGAGCGACCGGCGGATATCCTCACCGCCTGCTACCCGTATCTGCTCTACGCACTCGCCAACTTGGTGTTGATCCTGATTCCCGGCCCGGAGGGGCCGGAGGCGCACTTCGTCACGCTGGAGCGCGGGCACTACGGGATCCCCTATCGCGCGGGAGAAGACGAACGCTTCTTCGCCGCCATCTACGAGCGGCTGCACCCGCTCGCCGCTTCCCATCTGGTCATCAACAACGTGTTCCGGACCGATCTCGAGCCGGAACTCTGGAACGGCGACGAGATCACGCAGCAGATCTCCCGGGCCGGCAAGCGCCTGGAGGCGATGAACTTGCTGCCGGCACCCTTCCCGGTGCACGAACTCCTGAGCGAAGAGGACCTGCGCCACGTCAAGCGCTTGTACGGGCTCGGTGGCCTCAGTTACGGGAACCTGAGCGCCCGGAAAGATCGGCACCGCTTCTGGATGAGTGCGAGCGGCGTCAACAAGGCGCAGCTCGAGGTGATCGGGCGTGACATCCTGCTCGTCAGCGGTTTCGATCCGACGATCCCGGCGATCATCCTCAGCGTGCCGCCCAACGTCGAGCCGCGCCGCGTCTCCGTCGATGCGATCGAGCACTGGATGATCTACCAGCAGCATCCCGAGATCGGCGCCATCGTCCACGTCCACGCCTGGATGGACGGCATCCGCTCGACCGAGATCAACTACCCTTGCGGTACGCTCGAGCTCGCTCTTGCGGTTTCCAACCTGCTCGCTCAGGAGCCCGATCCGACCCGTGCGGTCATCGGCCTCAAGAACCACGGCGTCACGATCACCGGACGGAGCATGGACGAGATCCTCGACCGGATCGACGGCAAGCTCATCCCCCAGGTCCCGATGACCTGATCACGATCGACCCGACGACGCAGGAGCACCCGGCACGAGCGTTCCGGGTGCTGTCGTGTCCGGAAGAGACTCCGTCAGCTCGGAAAGGCGAAGACCGCCTTGATGACGCCGCTGTTCCCTTTGGCGGTGACGGTCGCCAACGCCGCACGGTAGTCGGTCAGCGCGAAACGATGCGTGACCAGCCAGCCTAGCTCGACCCGCCGCTCGGCCATCAAGCGCACCGCGTGGTGGATGCTCGAAGCACGGATGCCGTCGAGTACCGCGTCGGCGTACGCCATCGAGCCGCGGATTTCGACCTCGCGCAACCAGACCGGCGTCCAGTCCACCCCGTGCGGATCACCGGCGAGTCCCACCATGACGACCCGTCCTCCGGCCCGAGTCACGGCGAGCGCGTCCTGCACCGAACGGCTCGAACCGACGCAGTCGAAGACCTGATCGACACCGGCCTGGACGAGCCAGCGACCGAAGCGAGCCCGGTAGACCCGCGCGCCGGTGAGCCGGGCCAGTTCCCGGTAGAGCGCTGGCCCGGAACGTCCGCGGAGCACGACGTCGGCGCCGAGGCGCGATGCTGCCTCGGCTTGGAAGGGATACCGCGCGGTCACCAGAATGCGCGCCCGACAGCCGATCGCGCGGAGCGCGACGACGGTCAGCAGGCCGATGATCCCGGCCCCCAGCACGAGCACCGTCGATCCGTCGGCCGGCCGGTTCTGGAACGCCGCGTGCAAAGCGACTCCGAACGGCTCGGCGAGCACCGCCTCCTCGTCCGTCAGATGCTCGGGAACCGGCACCAGCTGCGAGCGATGGGCGACGAAACCGGGACTCCAACCCCCGCCCGTATCGCGGCAGAAACCGATCATGATCCCGGGAGCGACGGTCCCTTCGCGGAACCGTAAGCACCGGTTCGGCAGACCACGGGCGCATTCACTGCAGAGATCACGGAAACCGCGCGCCACGCACCCGAGCAAGGGGTTGACGACGACGCGCTGGCCGACGTGGAACCCCTCGACCGCCGCCCCGAGCTCGCGGATCGTGCCCACGAGTTCGTGCCCGAGCGTGAACGGGAACGAGACCAACGGCGAGGTCGTCGGGCTGGCGTGGAGGGTGATCACGCCAAGGTCGCTCCCGCAGATACCGCTCAAGCGTGTGCCGATGCGCACCCATTCCGCGGTCGGAAGCGGCGGCTCAGGGACATCGCGGAGCTGCAGGAGCCCCCACCCGTTCCAGTAGACCTCCGGGCGGAACCGGCCGATCGCTTTGGCGAGCACGTAGCGCGGTACGCTCTCGACGATCTGCAACGCGAGCATGGCTCCCCCTCACACCCGTGCCGGGCCGGTCACGACGCGCCCGGGAAGCGCGCCGGTATGCACGCCTTCCCGCAAGACCTGCGTCCCGTTCACCCACACGTGCCGGATACCCACCGGAAGCTGGTGCGGATCCTCGAACGTCGCGCGATCGGCCACCGAATCCGGGTCGAACACGACGAGGTCGGCGTAGAATCCGGCGCGCACCTGGCCGCGCTCGCGCAACCCGAGCCGATCGGCGACCGCCGAGGTCATCTTCCGGATCGCCTCCTCCAGCCCGAGCGCCCGTTGCTCGCGGACGTACCGCCCGAGGACCCGCGGATAGGTGCCGTAGGCGCGCGGATGGACGGGCCCTTCCGCCCGTGCCCACTCCGGGTCGAGGCCACCGGCATCCGTCGCGATCTTGATCCAGGGCTGCTGGAGCGCCAGACGCACGTTCTCCTCGTCCATCAGGAAGTAGATCGTGAAGACGTTGCGCTCCTCCTCGAGGAGGAGGTCGATCGCAGCGTCGATCCAGTCTTGCCCGCGCTCGGCAGCGATCTCGGAAAGCCGCAGACCGACGTAGCGACGGAGTTCGGGCCGGCGCATGCCGACCGGCATGATGCTCTCCGGACCAGCTTCGGTTCCGAGCGATTCCCAGTCGTCCGAAGGACGCTCGAGCTCTTGGCGGATCCGGCGCCGCACCTCGGGGTCGCGCAGGTTCTCGAAGAACCGCCCGCCGGCCGCGACCCACGGTGGCAACACGGACGCGAGACCGGTTCCGGCCGCTGTGTAGGGGTAGACGTCGGCCGTCACGTCGATCCCGTCCCGCCGAGCCCGCTCGATCCGCGCGATCACGCTGGGGAACTTCCACCAGTGGCGTCGTCCCGACGCCTTGAGGTGGTAGATCTCGACCGGCAGCGAAGCCACCGCACCGATACGGATCGCTTCCTCGAGCGCCTCGAACAGGCGCGCTGCCTCGCTCCGGATGTGCGTGATGTAGATCCCGCCGAAACGCTGCACTTCGCGACAGATTTCGATCAGCTCCTCCGTCGACGCGTAGGCGTCCGGCGGATAGATCAAGGCGTACGCCACACCGAAGGCACCGTCCTCCATCGCCTCCGCTGCCAGACGCCGCATGGCCGCGACCTCGTCGGGGGTCGCCGGTGTCATGTCGAACCCTTTGACGTACTCGCGCAGGGTCCCGCCAGCGACGAACGCTCCGATGTTCGGCGAGACTCCGCGCTCGGCCATCGCCTCGAGCCAATCGCGGAAGCGACGCCACTGCCGAGCTCGCTCCTCCCACTCCGGCAAGCGCGTGGCGAAATAGGCGCGCGGAATCGGCTCGCGGATCCGTCCGCCGAATGGAGCCGGCGTCCACCCTTCTCCCATAATCTCGGTCGTGACACCTTGGGCGATCTTCGAGACGGAACGCCCGTCTCTCATGAGGGGATGGATGGAGTGACTCTGGATATCGATGAAGCCCGGACAGACGACCGCGCCGCCCGCTTCGACGACCTGCCGGGCCTGACCGGCGTCGATCCGTCCCGGTGGCGTGACCGCGACGATCCGATCGCCCCGCACCGCGACGTCACCCCAGAACCATGGATTGCCGGTGCCGTCGACGACCCGCCCGCCCCTGATGAGGAGATCGACGTCCATGCGGCTACCCCCGCTCCCTCCGACCAGTGTCCTCTCCGCACGACTGCGCCGCGACCGAACGCCCGGCAGCGCCGAAGTCTCCCGTCCCCGTACCGAGCCGTCACCGCTGCCCGGCCGGGGCGAGCCGGCCGCTCACTGGCCGCCTCCGGGCGACGTCTTTCCGATATCCTCCGGTTGGCTCAAGCGCCGCACCAATGCTCGCAAGTCCTCGACGTTCCAGGCATCGCGGTTGCCGGCCAGGACGACGAATTGGTACCGCCGCATCCCGTCGTCCCACACCGCGGTCTGCGGCCATCCCCAGACCGGATGGGGCACCCAGCAGAGCTCGATCCGTCCAGCCGGCATCTCGCAGTGCTGTTCGCCACCGAGCTCCGGTTCTCCCGGACCACCGACGGCGATGCTGAGACGAGCGACCAGCGTCGGACCGACCAGCCCCACCCGGATCGTCTCCGGACCGTCGCGCCATGCGGAAACGGCTCGGAGTCCTGCCGGCAAACCGGCGTCGATCGCGCGCGGCACGAGCGCTGCGAGCGGCTCCGCGACGACCTCGAAGACGACCTGCTGCTGCCACGTCGCTCCGTCGGCTTGCAGCACGTAACAACCGGCTCGCGCGATCGGGAGATCGATCGATACGGCACGTCGCCCGCGCGTCGATGGGTCGAGGAACAGCGTCCCCTCCCCCTCGCCGAACGGGCCCGACGTCGCTTCGGAGAGCGAGAAGAGCCGGAGCAGGATCGGTCCATGCTCGCTCGCCGAGACGTACACCTGTGCCGCGAGGCCGCCGTTCGCGCCCGTCCCATGGTCGGGCAGGTTGACCACGGCGTCAGGGCCGAGACTCAGGTAGACCGGCCCAGTACCGACCGCGTCGCCGAACGCCCAGGCGCTCCGGGGGCAGGCTCCTCCGTTCGTCTCCGGGACCTGCAGCGACCGCTGGCCCAACGCCTCCGCCAACAGCTCGCGCGAACTCCCTGGCAAGGCCTGTGCGCCGACCGCCCCGGCTACGACCGAGAGGACGACGCCGTCCCGGCAGTCCATTTCGACCCGGGCGAGGTACGGCTTGGCGATGAAGTCGTCGGCCTCCCGCAGGAGCGCCACCGTCACGGCGAGGCGGTCATCGCCGAGCGGCGAGAAGCGGACGAACTCGAGGACGCTCCACCGCTCCCGCCGCTCCAGTCGGCGAGCCACCCAGTCCAAGAATCCTTCCGGGCGATCGGTGAACAGCCCGGTCGCGACCAGATCCGGCTCCCGCGGGATCACCGCGAACCAACGGGAACTCGCGTCGGAAGCGCGCCGCAGGCCGAGCGCTGCGCGGAGCTGCGGGAGGTCGCCGCTGTTCAGGGCGTTCAGGAAGAGCCGGGACGTCTCGAGGACGCGTTCGACCGTGCAGCTGCCGAACGGTTCGAGCGGGACCGACGGTGTCGGGAGAAGTAGCGGCGTCGGGGTCGGCTCCAGCGTCGCCGTCGGCGCCGGCGTCGAGACGACGACGTCCGTCGGGGTCATCGGCCGAACGCCGCAGGCGACGATGAGCATGACCCCGACCAGGAATGTTCCGAACCAGCGCGTCACCGGACCGTACTCCTCCCTGCCTCGCGCGAGCAGGGTACCTCATCGGCCCGTCGCTTTCAGGGATGAATCCAGACGACCGTACCGAGCGGCGTCCACTCGTACAACCAGGCTGCGGCGTCCAGCGGCAGGTTGACGCAGCCGTGGCTCATCGGATGACCGAAGTTGTTGTGCCAATAGGCGCCGTGCAGTGCGTAGCCCAGGTAGAAGTACATCGTGTGCGGCACGTTCGGGAGGTCGTAGTAATCGATTCCCGGAGTCCCACCGCGCATGCGCTCGAACAGGAGCTTCCGATAGACACGGAAGGTGCCGCTCGGTGTCGGGTACTGCGGTAAGCCGGTCGACACGAGCGAAGCGAAGACGACCCGATCGAATTCCCAGGCGCGGAGTACCTGGTCGCTGAGATCGACCTCGATCCACTTCGGCTCCCGCACGGGTGCGCCGGGGGGTGGCGTGCGCACGAGCGACGGTACCGCCGGGAACAGCGCTGAATCGTAGGTCGGCACATCACCGGGAAGCAGCACGGGTGCCGTCGCGATACCCTTCCGCTGCGCTGCCCAGGCGCCGAGCCGACTCACCTGGATCTCGTAGGCGGACCCGGCGAACTCGGGATGCCACTCCAGCCTTGCCCGTTCGAAGTACTGAACCGTCAGCCCGTCCTCGGCCAGCTCCTCGCTGATCGGATACCCGAAGACGCGCACACCGCCGAAACGCTCCCAGAACGAACGGAACCCGTGGCAGAGGTTGTGCTCCGTTTCCGGGAAGTAGCGACACGCGGGGCTGCCGAGCGGGGCCGCGGGCCGGAACGCCCGATCGAACCGCCCGACTGCCGCCTCCGCACCGAGTCGCCGCAGTTGCACCCGCCACTCGGCTGGCGCTTCCGGATGCCACTCGAAGACAGCCCGCTCGAAGTACTGGACCGTGACGCCGTCCTCCGAGAGCTCCTCGCTGAGCGGATAGCCGAAGATCGGCACATCGCCGTTGCGCAACCAGAAATCCAGGAACCCGAACGACACCGTATGGCCGGTCTCCGGGAAGTAGACACGATCGGGTCCGCCAGCCACTGCCCGGGCCACCGCCGGGAACGGCAACCACGCCAGGAGAACGATCGCGACACAGGAGAAACCGATCGCGCACCTACCGAGAAATCGAACTCGCTCGGAAGGCCTCGTCGCACCCATGACCGGCCTCCGGCTCCGCTGGGTCGGCGAGGCTCAGCATACGCGAGCCGCCATTGCCTGCCAACGTGTCCGTACGCTAGCGAGGGATGACCAGCACCTGGCCGGCTTGCAGCCGGTTCGGATCCTCGATCCCGTTCGCTTCGATCAGCGCTTCGAGCGAAACGCCGAAGCGTACGGCGATGCTGTAGAGCGTGTCACCCGGCTGGACGACGTAGGTGTTCCCGTCGGTCGCCGTGCCCGCCCCTGGCGCGCTCGGAGTCGGCGTGGGCGGAACGAGGGATGGCGGGGGCGGCGTCGGTGTGACGATCGGCAGGACCGGAAACGGGGTCGGAGTCGGAACGACCGCCGGCGTCACCGTTGGCGTCGCCCGACCGAGCGGCGAGCATGCTGCGACGAGGAGCGGGACCATCGCGAGGAGAAGCAGAACTCGACGCACCATCACCGACCGGACTCCCCGAACAGTTCCTCTTGCAGACGGTGGATTTCCTGGCGACGAGCCTCTTCCGTCTCGACGTCGTGCTCGAAACGAACGCGGAGGACCATGCCACGGCGCAGCCAGGGGAACCGTTCATGGAGAACGACCAGCTGCTGGCCATCGTCGAAGACGAGCACCGCCCACGTCCGCCCGTCCGCGCCCACTTCGAACCGATCCACCGTTGCCACGAGCGCATCCGCCGTCACGATCGTCCCTGCCCCGTGACGAGAACCCAGCTCGTTCCGTCCGACCGCACCAGGATCGTACCATCGACGTCCGTCCGATACACCTGCGCACCGAAGGTGCGGAACCGTTGCAGCGTCTCCGGATGCGGATGCCCGTACGGATTGTTCCGACCGGCCGAAACGATCGCCACGGCCGGCCGGACAGCCTCGAGGAACGCCTCGCTCGACGACGTTCGGCTTCCATGGTGCCCCACCACGAGGATCGCCGCTCGGAGCGCGCCATCCTCGCGTGCCACCAGAGCGACTTCTCCCCGCGCCTCCAAGTCTCCCGGGACGAGGATCCGCACCGCGCCGTGCTCGATCCGCAACACCACGCTGTTGTCGTTGTCGCTGATCGTCCCGTCAGGCTCGGTCAGGAACGGACGCTCCGGCCAGAGGACCGTCGCGCGGACCGCTGCGCCGAGCGCGAGCGTCCGTCCTCGTTCGGCACGGACAGCCGCGATCCGGCGGGCGCGCACCAGACGGAGCGTCTCGAGATAGGCGCGGTTGGTCGACGGCAAGACTGGGTCCACGAAGGTCCCGACGTCGATCGCCTCGAGGATCGCCGGCATTCCGCCGACGTGGTCCTGATCGGGATGACTGAGGACGAGGTAGTCCAAGCGCGCGATCCCGTGCGCGCGGAAGAACGGGAGGATCACCGCCTCGGCGTCCTCGCGGCTGTTCCCCGCGTCGTAGAGCAACGCGTGTCCATCCGGCGTCACCAGCCCGACAGCGAGCGCCTGTCCGACGTCGAAGACGGCCAGGGTCGCAGCGTCTGCCGGAGGGCGCCCGGTTCCCGGGACCGCGCAGGCGGCGGTCGCGGCGGCGAGCAGGAGCAGCGCCAAGACGGAGCGCCAGCGGCCCATCCTCACCCTCGTGTCGCCCGGTAGACGAGCCACAGCCGTTGGAGCACGGTCAGATTGGTCGCGACGGCGAGCAACCAGAGCACGACGAGCGGCCGATCGAGCAAGAGCCCGAGCGCGAGCACCACCACCCGCTCCGGTCGCGCGAAGAAGCCCTGGGTGAGCGCGATCCCAGCCCCTTCGGCACGCGCTCGCACGTAGCTCACCAGGAGCGAACCGACGATGGCCGCGTAACAGAGCAGTACCGGCACGCTCCCGGCATCGCTCCGGACGAACCAGGCGAGCAACCCACCGAGGACCAGCGCCTCGCTGTACCGGTCGAGGACCGAATCAAGCACGCCGCCGAAACGGGTCACCTTGCCGGTCGCGCGCGCCACCGCTCCGTCCAGCATGTCGAAGGCACCAGCGACGAGGAGGAGCGCACCGCCCCACTGCAGCTCGCCGCTCCCGATGACCGCTCCGACCGCCGCGTTGAGGAGGAGCCCGACCAGTGTCAACTGGTTCGGCGTCAAGCCGGTCCGGGCCACCAGCGCCCCGACCCGCTGCACGCGATGCCGCACCCGATCGGCGACCAGCGAACTGAGCACGCGTCACGACCTCCTCGACCAGGCCCGCAGCGCGACGCGGAGCGAACTCCACCAGTCGATCGGGAGCTCGGCGGCAGGCTCCCGCACCCCGCGCAAAAGCCGCTCGTAATATGCCAAGGTCCGCTGGGCGATGACCGGCCAAGCGAACTGCTCGGCCCGTTGCCGGCCCGCTTTCCCAAGCCGCTCCCGCAAAGCCGCGTCGGCCAGCACGTGAACGAGCGCGACGGCGAGCGCGTCCGGATTCTTGCGCTCTACCAGGAGCCCCTCCACTCCGTGCCGCAGCACGAAGCGAAAGCCGCGGATGTCGCTCGCGACGACCGGCCGCCCGCTCGCCATCGCTTCCAGCAAGACGATGCCGAAACTTTCCGCGCCTGTCGCCGGGGCACAGAAGACATCGCATGCCGTGTAGTACGACGGCAAAAGCTCGTCCGGCACCGGTCCGGTGAACAGGACATTACCGTCCAGCGCACCGCGCTCGATCTGCCGGGCGAAGCGCTCGGGATCCCCCGGGCCGACCACGACGAGCAGGACGTCCGGGAACTCGCGGCGCACCAGGACCAGCGCCTCGAGGAGATAGCGCAGCCCCTTGCGCGACTCGTTGAAGCGTCCGACGAAGAGGATCGTCGGACGACCGAAACGCTGGGCCGGCGGGACGTCGGGGCGGAATCGTTCGGTGTCGATACCGTTGGGAATCAGTTCGTAGTACCCGGGGAAATACCGCGCGATCGATTCCAGCGCCGCTGGCGAGACGGCGATGCGACCGTGCAGCTTGGCGAAGAGGAGACTCAGCACCGGCTTCGCCGAGAGGTACCCCCAGTTGTGAGTGCGGGCCGCATGAAACGTCCCGACATTGATGGAGCGCGAGTGCAGCAGGACGAGCTGCGGCAGCATGGGCGCCAGCGGCTCGTGCAGGTGCACGATGTCGAAGCGCTCCCTCCGGAGGAGTTCCTTCACCTTGCCGGAGACGAACGGGGAGAGGGTGATCCGCGCGGTCGAACCATTGGCTGGGACAGGAACAGCGACACCGAGCTTGACGAGATGCCCGTCGTCGCTCTCCGCTTCCCCCGGCGACCGCGGCGCGAGTATGCGCGTCTCATGACCGAGCTTGCGGTACTCGGCATCGAGGTGCAGAATGTGCTCGTTGACGCCGCCGGGATAGCTGAAGTCGAACGGCGAGACGAAGAGGATCCGCATCGGTCACTCCGTCTCGTCTCGACGGATGAGGAGACGGATGGCGTTCTGGGCAGTGATCGCCATGGCGACCGGCACCTGGTGGACGTTCGCCACCGTCTGGCGGCTCCTCCGCCCTGCGCCGTCGCATCCGCTCTGGTCGCTCGTTCTCCGCGACATCGTCGCCGCTCCCCTGGTCGGTCTACTCGCCGCTCGCCTCCTCGGGTCCGCCTGAGCCACTGGCCGCCGCATCGTCGGACGTCTCCCTCTGCTCGACCACCTGCGCTGGCGAGGCGACCAACACGACCGCATCGCGCCCGATCGCTCGCACCAGCGCGATCGGCACCGACTGCCTCCGGCCGAGCACGCCGCCGATACCCGGTGGGACCACGACGAGCGCTGTGAGCAGCCCGCTGCTCGGCTCGAACTCCACGTCGTCGAGTCGACCGCGCGCCTCGCCGAGCTCGGTCACGACCCGGAGGCGAGCCAGGTCGTCGATCCGCAGGTGCCCCTGCTCGGCTTCTCCGGCAGGTCGGAGCGCGCCGTGCTGCGGGATCGTCACCGCATCGGGCCCGAGATGGTGGAGCGCCTCGAAAGGAACGTCAGCCAGGTCACCGCGGAAGCGACCGCCCCGCCGGATCCGGAGCGCGACGACCCGACGCTGCTGCGGGTCCACGAGCGCGTCCTGCACCGCTCCGAGTCGCTCCCCGGTATCGACAGCGATCACCGGGCGACCACGCACGGCGCGCAGCTCCATCGACTGCCCCCTCTCTTCCGTCACCATCATACCGGTCGAGCGGCAGCCTGTCGTGTATCCTCTGGGGCGCATGCAGTTGAGACGGAGCTCACCGGCATGGCACGAGGGCGCAAGAACGGACGCAACGGAAACGGTCGCCGGCCGCGCGCCGACGGCAACGGCGCCCGGCGCGGCGCTGCAGCCGTCGTCATCGCGCGGCGGCGACGCGCCCGCCGACGACACCCGATCACGCAAGCCCTGCTGCGGGTCGCCGCCGTCCTGGGGCTGACGCTCGCGCTCGTCGGGTTCGTCGGCGTCAGCGTGGCGGCAGCAGCCGGGTATCTCGGCTGGTCCGCGCTGACCACCGATCTCCCCTCGCCCGATCGGTTCGAGGCGATCGACTTCCAGACGACCAAGATCTACGACCGGAACTGGGTGCTGCTGAGCGAGATCACCGATCCGACGACCGGCTGGCGCACGGCGATCAGCTACGAGGAACTGATGGATCACATCCGCCAGCAGCAGAACGACCCGAACAAGCCGCACCGCGCCTGGATCGTCGACGCGACGATCGCCGCCGAGGACGAGACGTTCTGGACGAATCCCGGTGTGGAACCGCGCGCTATCCTGCGCAGCCTCATCTTCAACCTGAGCGGCGAAAGCACCAGCGGCGCCTCGACGATCACCCAGCAGCTCGTCCGCATGCTCTATCCGGAGGCGATCGGGACCGAGCGGACCTACCGCCGGAAGATCCGCGAGGCGATCATGGCGGTGCGCTTCACGCAGCGGTACTCCAAGCAAGAGATCCTCATGATGTATTTGAACAACGTCTATTACGGGAACCGTGCGTACGGCATCGACGCTGCTGCCCAAGCCTACTTCAACAAGTTCGCCTGGGAACTGACGCTCGCCGAGGCCTCCATGCTCGCTGGCCTGCCGCAAGCGCCGAGCGTCTACGACCCGACCAAGAACTTCGAGCTGGCCAAGAAGCGGCAGCGGTACGTCCTCGACCGTATGGTCGAGCTCGGCATGATCACAAAGGAGGAAGCCGACGCAGCGTTCGCCGAACCGCTCTACCCGCAGAGCCGCGAAGGCCGGTACAACCTCGCTCCGCACTTCGTCAACTTCGTCGTCGATTACCTCGAGCAGAAATACGGACCAGCGGCCGTCTACCGCGGCGGCCTGATGGTGCGGACCACCCTCGACCTCTCCGTGCAGCAGGCAGCCGAGGAGATCGTCAAGCGGCGGGTCGAGCAGCTCGCCCCCTACCGCGTGAACAACGGGGCGCTCGTCGCGATGCTGCCCTGGAGCGGCGAGATCATCGCCATGGTCGGGAGCGCCGACTTCTACGACGATGCGATCGACGGGCAGTTCAACGTCGCGACGGCCGAGCGCCAGCCCGGGTCGGCGATCAAGCCGGTCACCTACCTCACCGCCTTCGAGAAGGCCGGTTGGTATCCGGGGACCGTCGTCTTCGACTACGCCAAGGTCTGGAACATTCCCGGATTCGGTCGCTACGCCCCCAAAAACGCGACCGGGCAGCACTTCGGCGCAATCACCGTCCGCGAGGCGCTCGCCAACTCGCTCAATATCCCGGCGCTGCAGGCGATCGAGGTCGTCGGCGTCCCGGCGATGATCGACATGGCGCACCGGCTCGGGATCAAGACCGGCTTCTGGCGCGATCCGAGCTTCTACGGGCTCTCGATCACGCTCGGCGGCGGCGAAGTCTCGCTCCTCGAACTGACCAATGCGTACGCGACGATCGCGAACAACGGCAAGTACGTCCCGTACAACCCGATCCTGGAGATCATCGCGCCCGGGAACAACCGGATCTACCAGCTCGACCGATCAACAGTCCTGGAGCAGGCACCGCAGGTCGTCCGAGCCGAGTACGCCTACCTCATCACGAGCATCCTCTCGGACAACAAGGCACGCGCCCTGATCTTCGGGCTCAACAACCCCCTCGTTCTCCCGGAACTCGACAACCGTCCGGTCGCGGCCAAGACCGGCACGTCGGAGGACGCTCGCGACCTCTGGACCGTCGGGTACACGACCGACGTCGTCGTCGGTGTCTGGGTCGGAAACACGGACAACAGTCCGACGCGCGGGCTCGACGGGATCTCGAGCGCCGCCTTGATCTGGCACGACTTCATGGTGAGAGTCCACCAGGAGCCCACGCTCGCGCAGGCACTGCTGGGACCGGACGGTCAGCCGCTCCCGCTCGAGTTCCGTCGCCCAGCCGGTATCGTCGAGGTACAGGTCTGCGCGGCGACCGGTAAGCGACCGATCCCCGGCGCTCGCACGGTGACCGAACTCAGCGTGCGCGACGGGCCACCGCGGCTCCGCTGCGATCAAGCTTCCGAGTACGAGCTCCGCGAGCTCCGCGCTGCCCTCTCGACGCCGCAGGGCATGACCAGCCGCGGCTGGAGCTCGCTCCAGGCCTACGCGGCCATGGTCGGTATTACACCGCGCATCGAGATCGTGCGCCCCACCCCGCCACCGGAGAGCGGGTCGCCGATGCCGCCTGCCCAGCAGGCGACACCGCCAGCCGGGAACGGGGCGGTGCCGACGCCTCCCGGTGGGCCGCTCCTCCCCGGCGAGATCCCGCCGACGCCAGCACCGTGACCGCCCGCAGCGCGCGCGGATCGTGCTATCCTTCACGAGCGGGGTGAGAGGGGCCCGCGAGAGCGAGGTGTACCCATGTCGCTCATCGACTACGCGGTGATCGGCCTGCTCGTCGTCACCGGTACGGTGATGGGAGCGGTGCTCATCCTGCTCGGCCACTTCGTCCGACCACGCAAGCCCAACCCGGCCAAGCTGCAGCCGTACGAGTCGGGCGTACCGGACGTCGCTCCGCCGCGCGGGCGCCTCACACCGCGCTTCTACCTGGTCGCGCTCCTGTTCGTGGTCTTCGACGTCGAGGCGATCTTCCTGTACCCGTGGGCCGTGGCATTCGATGCGCTCGCGCTCTACGGTTTCGTCCAGGCGGCCCTGTTCGTCGGCATCCTGCTCGTCGGGCTCCTCTACGAATGGCGGAAAGGAGCCCTGGAATGGGTGTGAGCCAGACGCCGAGTCATCCCAACGTCATCACGACGACCGTCGATTGGGTCTTCAGCTGGGCGCGGCGCTCGAGTCTGTGGTGGCTGCAGTTCGGGCTGGCCTGCTGCGCGATCGAGATGATCAGCGCGGCGATGCCGCGCTTCGACCTGGCCGAGCGCTTCGGCATGCTCTACCGAGCCTCGCCCCGCCAGGCGGACCTCATGATCGTGGCCGGCACCGTCACCAAAAAGATGGCACCGGTCGTCCGGCAGCTCTACGACCAGATGGCCGATCCCAAGTGGGTCATCAGCATGGGCAGCTGCGCGAACGTGGGCGGTCCGTTCGATACCTATGCGGTGGTGCAAGGCGTGGATCAAGTCATCCCGGTCGATATCTACGTTCCAGGCTGCCCACCGGTGCCGGAAGCGCTGTACTACGGTGTGCTCGAGTTGCAGAACCGCATCATCCGCTACGAGCGCCTGAAGGAGCGGTACGGTCCGGAGGCTGCCGAAGCGTACCGGCAGGAGCAACGCGAGGCGGCGCGCGCCGCGCTCGGGCCACGATCGTAGGGGGATCCGGTGAGCGAACCTCGGTACAGAGCAGCGGTCTCTGACACGAGCCCGTGGGACACGACCGGCTACTGGGGGCCGACCGACGCGGAGCAGCATCCAGCGGTCCGGCTCGTGCGCGAGCGCTTCCCCGCAGCGTTCCAGGAAGTGGTGGCCTTCCGCGACGAGGTGACGATCCGCGTCGCCCGCCAGGCGCTCCGCGACGTCGTCGACTTCCTGCGGACGCACCCGGAGCTCCGGTACAACCATCTGACCGACATCACCGCGGTCGACATGCTCTATCTCCGCGAGCGCCCGCGTTTCGACGTCGTCGTCCAGCTCTATTCGATCCCGCGCCGTCAACGGTTGCGCATTAAGTGCGGCGTCGACGACGGGGAAACGGTTCCCTCGCTGGTACCGATCTTCGCGGGCGCCAACTGGCTGGAGCGCGAGTGCTTCGACATGTTCGGTATCGTCTTCGAGGGACACCCGGATCTCCGGCGCATTCTCCTGCCGGAGGACTGGGACGAAGGGCATCCGTTGCGCAAGGACTATCCGCTCCGCGGGTATCGGGACTACGTCCAACCGGGCTTCGAGGCACCTGCTCCGCGGATCCGCGGGACACTGCGGAGGCCTGGGCCATGATCGATTTCTCGCAGCCGACGCCGGTCATCCTGAGCGAGGTCCGGCTGATCACGCCGACCCGCCGCGAACTCGTCCTCAACATGGGGCCGCAGCACCCGAGCACACACGGCGTGTTACGCGTCCGCCTGACGCTGGAGGGAGAAACGGTTATCGCGTGCGATCCGGTGATCGGTTACCTCCACCGCGGCGTCGAGAAGCTGGGCGAATCGCACCGGTACGCGCAGTTCGTCCCCTGGACCGATCGCACCGATTACGTCGCGGCGCCGTCGAACAACTTGGGATACGTGCTCGCGGTGGAGAAGCTCTGCGGCATCCAGGCGCCGGAGCGCGCGCAGTACTGGCGGATGATCATGGCCGAACTCACCCGGATCGCCTCGCATCTAGTGTGGCTCGGCACCCACGCGCTCGACATCGGCGCGCTTTCGGTGTCGCTGTACACCTTCCGCGACCGCGAGCTGATCTTGGACATCTTCGAGAAGTTCTGCGGGGCACGCCTCACGACCAACATGATGGAGATCGGCGGCTTCTCGCGCGAGATTCCGCCCGATCTCCCGGAGATGGTCCGCGAGTTCTGCCGCTACTTCCCCAAGGCGATCCGCCAGTACGAGGATCTCCTCACCGAGAACCCGATCTGGTTGGCGCGCACCAAGGGGGTCGGGGTCATCGAACCCGAGGTCGCGATCAACTACGGCTTGACCGGAGCCTGTCTCCGCGGCTCCGGTGTCAACTACGATGTTCGCAAGGCGATGCCGTATCTCCTCTACGACCGCGTCGAGTTCGAGGTGCCGCTCGGCACCCACGGCGACGTCTACGACCGGTATCTGGTGCGCATGGAGGAGATGCGCCAATCGATCCGGATCATCGAACAATGCCTCGAGCAGGTGCCGACCGACGGTCCGCTCATGGCCTACGAGTCGCCGTACGTGATTCCGCCCCACAAGAACGTCATGACGACCGCCGAGGACATGCAGCGGCACTTCATCTGGGTCATCAAGGGGTTCAGCCCGCCCAAGGGCGAGGTGTACCACGCAGTCGAGCACTCGAAGGGCGAACTCGGTTACTACATCGTCAGCGACGGCAGTCCTATCCCGTACCGCTTGCGGATCCGCTCCCCGGACTTCGTCAATCTGCAATCGCTCCCCTACATGGCCCAGGGCGCGATGCTCGCCGACATCGTCGCCTTGATCGGGACGATTGACATCGTGCTCGGCTCGGTGGACCGATAGCTCGGGAGACGGGGTGGGGTAGCGGAGGCGATGGACTGGCAGCGATTGCTCGTGAGCTATCTCGTCGGTTTCGTCCTCCTGAACGTGCTGCTCGGGCTCATGGCCTACATGACGTGGTTCGAGCGGCGTGTCCTGGCGCGCCTGCAGCACCGGGTCGGCCCGAACCGGACCGGTCCGTTCGGCCTCCTGCAGCCGATCGCCGACGGGATCAAGCTGCTCGCCAAAGAGGACATCGTGCCGGCGAACGCCGATCGTTTGGTCTTCCTCGTCGCTCCGTTGCTCTCCTTCGCCCTCGCCCCGCTCGGCGCAGCCGTGATCCCGTTCGGCGAGACACTGCACCTCTTCGGTGTCGACGTTCCGCTGCTCGTCGCCGACATCAATGTCGCGGTCCTCTACGTGCTCGCGCTGGGTTCGGTCGGCGTCTACGGCATCATCCTCGGCGGCTACGCCTCCGGGAACCGCTATTCGCTCCTCGGCGCGCTCCGGTCGACGGCGCAGGTGATCAGCTACGAGCTCGTCCTCGGGCTGTCGCTGGTCGGCGTTCTCATCCTCTCCGGTTCGTTGAGCCTGCAGGACATCCTGCGCGAGCAGCAGCGGACGCTGGTCATCGGGCCGCTGACGCTGCCGAACTGGTACATCCTGTCGCAGCCGCTGGCGTTCGCACTCTTCCTGATCGCAGCGGTCGCCGAGACGAACCGGGCGCCCTTCGACCTCCCGGAAGCCGAAACGGAGCTCGTCGCCGGCTACTTCACCGAATACTCCGGTTTCCGCTTCTCCTTCTACTTCCTGGCCGAGTACATCAACATGATCGTCGTCTCGCTCCTCGCGGCGACGCTCTTCCTCGGCGGGATCGACGGGCCGATCGCAGACGGCGTGTGGTGGCTCGCGCTCAAGGCGCTGTTCTTTCTCTTTTTCTACGTCTGGCTCCGCGCGACGCTTCCTCGCTTCCGGTACGACCAGCTCATGGGACTCGCCTGGAAAGTGCTGCTGCCGCTCGCGCTGCTGAACATCGCGCTCACTGGGCTCGTGCGGCTCTGGGGCATCGGTGCGCTCTGAAGGAGAGGCACGCGACGTATGGCACTTTCGGTCCTCGTCTTCTGGCTCCTGGCACTGGTCAGCATCCTCGGTGCGCTCGGGGTGGTCGTCGCGCGCAATCCGATCCACAGCGCGATCGGTCTGGTGCTCTCCTTCCTCAACGTCGCAGCCATCTATCTCGTCGCGCGCGCCGAGTTCCTCGCCGTGGTCCAGGTCATCGTCTACGCCGGCGCGGTGATCGTGCTCGTCGTCTTCGTGACGATGCTCGTCCATCCGGACGATCTCCCGGAGTTCCACGGGCGTCGTCCGTTGCGGGTCGCGACCGGCCTCATCCTCGGGATCGCGCTGCTGGCTGAAGTCACGGCAGCAATCCTGGCGCGCGGCCTGCGGGGAGCGCCCGGTCCGTGGACGGAGGAGACGGTCGCCGCGGTCGGCGGCAACACGAGCGCGCTCGGGCAGGTGCTCTACTCGGAGTTCATGCTCCCGATCCAGCTCACCGCCGTGCTGTTGCTGGCGGCCACCATCGGCGCCATCGTCCTCGCTCGACCGGAAGCGGTCAGCGAACGCTTGGCGGTAGCCCGACGTCTCCTCACGATCTCGCTCGCCCACCCGCGCGGGCTGGACCAACCGGAGCCGCCGCTCGCCTTGCCGGCTGGCCGAGACGAGCGAGTGAAACCGGCCGGTGGCGGGCGACCGATCGTGCTCGCCCGCTCGGCCGACGAGTTCACCGAGCGACCGGCCTGGGGCGAATGGAGGCCGCGATGAGCGAACTCAGCGCGACGCATTTCCTGCTGCTCAGTGCCGCGCTGTTCATCATCGGCATGGTCGGCGTCCTGACGCGCCGCAACGTGCTCGTCATCTTCATGTGCATCGAGCTCATGCTCAACGCGGTGAACGTCAGCCTCATCGGTTTCGCCTGGGAACTGCACCAGCTGACAGGGCAAGTCTTCGCTCTCTTCGTCATCGCCATCGCCGCAGCGGAAGCGGTCGTCGGACTCGGCATCGTGATGGCGCTCACCCGCCGCGCCGACACGGTTGATATCGACGAACTCCGTCAGCTCCGCGAGTGAACGGGGAGGAACGATGGAGCGTACCGCCGCCTGGTTGGTTATCATCCCGCTCGCTCCGCTGCTGGCTGCGATCGCGAACGTCCTGTTCGGCAAGTGGTGGATCCGCCAGCGAGCGCACTGGCTCGCGGTCCCGGCCGTCGGCATCGCGTTCCTCGCGAGCCTCGCGGCAGCCTGGCAGGTGTTCGGGGAACACGTCGTCCTCCGGCAATCGCTCTACACCTGGATCACGGCAGGCGACTTCCACGTCCCCGTCGAGCTCGTCGTCGACGAGCTGACGGCAGTGATGCTGCTGGTCGTGACCGGGGTGAGCTTCCTCGTCCACGTCTACTCCATCGGGTACATGCAGCACGATCCGGGGTACTACCGCTTCTTCGCCTGGCTTCCGCTGTTCGTCTTCTCGATGGTCATGCTCGTGCTCGCCAGCAATTTCCTAGTCTTGTTCGTCTTCTGGGAGGCGGTCGGTCTCTGCTCGTACCTCCTGATCGGTTTCTGGTTCCGACGACGCTCGGCCGCCGAAGCCGCCAAGAAGGCGTTCGTCGTCAACCGCATCGGCGACTTCGGCTTCGCACTGGGGATCATGCTCGTCTTCACGAGCGTGGGATCGCTCGACTACGAAGCCGTCTTCCACGCGCTGCCCGAACTCTCGTCCGGTACGGTCACGGCGATCGCGCTCTTGCTCTTCACCGGTGCGATCGGGAAGTCCGCCCAGCTGCCGCTCTTCGTCTGGCTCCCGGACGCGATGGAAGGTCCCACACCGGTCTCCGCGCTCATCCACGCGGCGACGATGGTCACCGCGGGCATCTTCATGGTCGCGCGCGTCCATCCCGTCTTCGTGGCCTCGCCGACCGCGATGTGGGTCGTCGCGGCGGTCGGTGGACTCACCGCGTTCGTCGCGGCGACGATCGCCACGACGCAGTTCGACATCAAGCGCGTCATCGCCTACTCGACGGTGAGCCAACTCGGGTACATGGCGATGGCGCTCGGAGTCGGCGCCTGGATCCCGGCCATCTTCCACCTGCTCACGCACGCCTTCTTCAAGGCGCTCCTGTTCCTCGGTTCCGGTGCCGTCATGCACGCGCTGCACGACGAACTCGAC
>JANZZC010000039.1 GCA_026419575.1 Thermomicrobium sp.
TGCTGGAGCCAGGTGGTGCGGATGTCCCAGGAGCGGTAGGTGGCCGGGAGCACTTCGGGCGCGTAGATCGAGGTGTAGCCCGGAGCTTCCGGGAACAGGTCATGGAGCGCCTCGAGGACCCGCTCGGCGCCGCCGTACTGGTTCAGGTAGTCGTGGACGATCGCGGTCCGCACCGCTGCCCACCCCTCCGATCCCGGCTGATGATAGCGTATCGGAAGGGGCGCGGCGTGCCGTCACGGGATCAGGACAGGTGGGCCGATCAGCCAGCTGCCGAAGCGGACGACGAGGGTTCCGGTGCGACGACGCCAAGAGCGCGGTGGGACCGGTGAACGCGGCAGCGCCGCACTCCGCCGGTGCGACGCGGCTCGTCGTTCGGCATCCTGTCGCCGACAGAGGGCGAGTTGCTCGGCGAGGAAGGGATGGAGCACGGGGCCTCCTTCCGCCCGCCGGGTGGAGTACCGAACGGGCCGGGGACGACGAGGAACTCGAGGAACGCAACGAAGTCTCCGGGGACAGGATTGTCCAGTTCCAGGGCATGGGGTGTTCAGTCCGTGCGTGGTGATCCGCCAGGGGCGAGGCGGGGCTCGCGGCGGCAGGAAGGGGCTACGAGTCCGGGAAGACGAGGCGCATGACGGGACGGCGCGGGTTGCGGCGCGCGACCTCGACGAGACCGAGTTCGCGGAAGACGCGCGTCGTGCCGAGACAGAGCTGGTTCGGTGGCAGGTGGCTGTCGCAGTCGATCGATAGGCTCCGACCGCCGGTGCGCCAGCGCTGCGGGCGTAGTCGAGCGCGCCGCGGAGCAAAGGGCGAAGGAGGCCCCGGGTGCGCTGTGTGCGGGCGACGAAGAGGCAGGTGATCGACCACACAGGTGCGTCATCGACGGGAGCTCGCTCGGACGACCGGGCGAGCCGCGGGTAACTGCTCCGCGGTGCGATCGCGCACCAGGCGACCGGCTCGTCGCCGAGGTAGCCCAGGACGCCCGGCGGTGGGCCGGAGGCGACCCGGCCTTCCAGGAGCGCTTTGCGCTCCTCGGGGCGGAGGCGCTGGAATTCGCGACCTGTCAGCCAGTACCAGGTGCACCAGCAGTGGCTGAAGGCGCCGTTGGGACCGAAGAGGCGCTCGAGATCCGGCTAGCGCTCCGGAGCGACCGGTACGGCGGTCAGCGGCATGGGACGGCCCCTCCGTTCAGTAGGCGCCTCGGCCGGTGAGAACGACCGGGACGGTGCGCAGCATGACCTTGAGGTCGAGCCAGGGCGACCAGTTCTCGACGTAGTACAAGTCGAGCCGGACCATCTCGTCGAAGGTCAGGTCGCTGCGGCCGTTGACCTGCCAGAGGCCGGTCAGTCCGGGCGTGACGAGCAGTCTCTGCAGATGCCAATCCTGGTATTCGGCAACTTCCTCGGGAACGGGCGGGCGTGGTCCGACGACGCTCATCTCGCCCTTGAGGACGTTCCAGAACTGCGGGAGTTCGTCCAGGCTCGTCCGCCGCAAGATGCGGCCGACGCGGGTGACGCGCGGGTCGTCGCGCAGCTTGAAGAGGAGCGGGCTGCGTCCGGTGGCACGGCGGAGCGTTTCCTGCTGTCTGTCGGCGCCGTCGATCATCGAGCGGAACTTGTAGAGGACGAACGGCTTGCCGCCCTTGCCGATGCGGATCTGCCGGAAGAAGACCGGACCGGGAGAATCGAGTTTGATCGCCACCGCGATGAGGAGCATGAGGGGCGCGGCGAGGACGAGGACCGTCGCGGCGATGACGAGATCCATCGTCCGCTTGACCCACCAGTTCCAGCCCTGGAGGCGGCTTTCCTTGATGCCGATGAGCGGGAGCCCGGCGACCTCGCTGATCTGGACGCGGTCGAGCGCCAGCTCGAACAGGTCGGGCACGAGGGAAAACGCGACATCGAGTTCGCGGCACTGCTCGACGATCTCCAGGACGCGGTCGTGGTGGGCAGGCGGCAGCGCGACGATGACTTCGTCGACCTGGAACGACTCGATGAGCGCGACTGCCTGGTCGAGCGTTCCGAGATAGGGGGGCTGGACGACGCCGCGCTCGGTGCCGAGGACGAGCGGCTCGCTCGGCGGTTCGAGGTCGACGTAGCCGAGCACGCGATAGCCGAGACGCGGATGGTTGTAGAGATACTGCATGATCCGGCGGGCGGCTGGACCGGAGCCGATGACGACGACGCGATCGACGCCGCGTTCCCGGGCCCAGAGCCAGGCGCGGATCCAACGGCCGGCGAGCCGCTCGCTGACGAGCAGGAGGATGGCGAGGATCCAGGCGTAGATGAAGATCAAGCGCGAGGGCGTGAAGCGCGAGAGGAAGCTGTACAGGATGACGAGCGCCATCCCGGTAGTGACGCCGCTGGCGATGATGGACGCTTCGTCGACGAAACTCGTCCAGCGCGGCAGGCGGTAGAGCCCGCGGAGGCCGAGGATGACGAGAGTGGCGAAGACGAACAGCGCCGTGCGCCCGGCGAAGGCGGTGAAGGGCTGAACGAAGAGGTCGGGGACGTCACCACCGACTTCCCAGTGGTAGCGGAGCTGGTAAGCGAGCCAGAAGGCGAGACCGAGGAGCAGCCCGTCGAGGGCGGCTTGCCCGAGGCGCGGAAGCCAGCTGCGACGCCAGGAACGACGCCGCCGGGGCGTCATGAGGCCGTTGGTGCGGACCGCCAATCCCGTGTCCCTTTCGCCGTGCGTTGCCCTCGTGTCGCTGCTCACCGTGTCCCCCTGGCAACGCGCCGTGCCGTGGCTAGTATAGCCGGTCTCGCCGACCGAGGCGTCGGGTGCGCCCGCGGGAACAGCTGGATCGGTGGTGGGTGGTTCCCGGTCGCAGCGGGGTGGTCGTGCATTCGGCGGTGATACGATTCTCGGCGAGCAGGGAACGGAGCAGACGAGGGGCGGAGGATGGAACGACTCTGGGCTCCCTGGCGATTGCGCTACGTGGAAGGGGCAGTGCGACATCGGGGATGCATCTTCTGCGAGAAGCCGGCAGCCGGCGACGACGTCGGTGAGTTGATCCTCCTGCGTGGGCAGCGGGCCTACGTCATCATGAACCTCTTCCCGTACAACACCGGCCATGTCATGGCGGTGCCGTTCGCGCACGTCGCCGACCTCGCCGAGCTGGAACGGGAGACGATCAGCGAGCTCTTCGAACTCGCGACGTGGTCGACGGTGGCGGCGCGCCGAGTGCTCCGCTGCGACGGATTCAACATCGGGTTGAACCTGGGGGACGTCGCCGGTGCGGGGATCAGCGATCACCTGCACGTGCACATCGTGCCGCGCTGGCAGGGGGACGCCAACTTCATGCCGATTCTCGCCAACACCATGGTCATCCCCGAGCTGATCCCGGTGACGTACGCGAAGCTCCGTGCCGAGTTCGAGGTTTCCTCGTTCGGCCGTAAGGACGCTCCCAGCGTGCCGCAGGCGGGGGCGGTGGTCTGGTTGCCGGACGAGGGGAAGGTCGCGGTGCGGCGCACGCGCGACGGAGCGATCGTGCTGCCGAAAGGGCACATCGAGCCGGGGGAAGCCGCCTACCGGGCAGCGCTGCGTGAGGTGGCCGAGGAAATGGGACTGCGCGGCGAGGTGATTGGTTGGGGCGGCGTGCTCGAGTTCGTCGCCGGG
The DNA here is from genome assembly GCA_026419575.1 of Thermomicrobium sp. Taxonomy (GTDB): domain Bacteria; phylum Chloroflexota; class Chloroflexia; order Thermomicrobiales; family Thermomicrobiaceae; genus Thermomicrobium. The sequence continues at coordinate 3,619 of JANZZC010000039.1, forward strand.
GGAACGCCGCGCCGTGTCGTCTACCTGCTGGTGCAGGCGCAGCCTGGCCCCGACTTCACGCAGCACCTCGGCCACGACACCCTGCTCCTCGAGCCGAGCGAGGCGATCGCAGCGTTGACGCACGAGGACGCGCGGCGTCTCGCGGCGGATGCGTTGCGGCGTATCGGCGTGCCGGTCGGGTCGGTCCCATGAGCAAGCGGAGTACCGTGGCGGTCGCGGTGGTGGTCTGCGTCGTGCTCGCCGGTCTGCCGGCGGCTCGTCTGGCGGCGAGGCCGCCGGCGCTCTGCTTGGCGGTCGGCGATTCGCTCGCTGCGGGGATCGGGAGCACGCTGCCGCGGGAGCGCGGTGCCGCGGCGCTCCTGTGCCGCTGGTCGGAATCCTACTTCGCCGAACGAGCCGAGCTCGTGACGGTGGCGCGGCCGGGCGAGCGGACGAGCACCTTCGCGACGAGCGGTCAACTGGAGGCGTTGCGGGAAGCGGTCGAGCGGGGGCGGCGCGCTGGGCAGCCGATCCGGTTCGTGCTGGTGAGCCTCGGCGGGAACGACCTCCTCGCGCTGCGCGCGGCGAGCGAGCGCGAGCGGGATCGGGAGTTCGCCGCCTTCGCGCAGGATATCCAGGCTGCGCTCGCAGCGATCCGCGAAGCGGTCGGGGACGCGCCGGTGCTGGTGCTGACCTTGTACGATCCGACCGAGGGCGACTCAGCGGCGGAGCGGAGCGACAGCTGGTGGATCGCTCGCTTCGACGAGGAACTCCGGCGTGCCGCAGAGGCGATCGGGGCGACGGTCGTCGATCTGGCTGGGCCGTTCCGGGGCGAGATCGCGGAGTGGACCTGGTGGCCGGTCGACGTGCATCCGACGAACGCCGGGTACGAGGCGATCGCGCGGCTGGCTTGGCGGGCGATCGGCTGGGATCGCGAGCCGCCGCAGGTGAGAGTCGAGCGACCGGCGGACGGGACGGCGCTCGATCGCCGGTACGTGACGGTGCGGGCGCAGGTCGCCGATCCCGGTGGGATCGAAACGGTCACGTTGTGGGTCGACGGCAACGAGATCGGTACGCTCGTCCCCTTGCAGTCGGGAGACGCATGGATCACACTGTGGGAGACACCCTGGCCGAGCGCCGGTCCGCCGATCGTGTTGGAGGTACGTGCACGCGACCGAGCGGGGAACGAGGGCCTGTCTCTTATACACATCT
>JANZZC010000067.1 GCA_026419575.1 Thermomicrobium sp.
GGAGATGTGTATAAGAGACAGGTTCTGGGTGTGGCATCAGACGGGCCCTTACTTCGGCATGCCGATCGTCAATTTCGCTGGCTGGGCGCTGACCGGTTTGCTCTTCGTGAGCGCCGCTCGGATCGCCTGGCGCTCTGACCCACCGTCCGATCGTCCGCTCCTGTTTCCCTTCATGGTCTATGGCGCGAACATGGCGTTCGCGAGCGCGCTCTGCACCGCCGTCGGCCTCTGGGAGCCGGTCGTCCTGGCCGTGCTCGGCGGGCTCCTGCCCGCCGCCGCAGCGCTCGCAGCCTCCACCGTGAACCGTCGAGGCGGCATCGCTCGGTCCGACACCAGGCGAGAAGCCGAACCATCGGTCGAACGCTGGTCCTGGCGGTTCCTGCGATGCACCGCACGCGTCTCGTTGCGGGGTCGGACGATCGAGGTCGTCGGCCATAACTTGCCCCGAGTCGGCCCGTTCATCCTGGCGCCCCAGCACGTCCACCACCTGGACGACGGGCGCGCCTTGCTCGCTCTGTCCGAGCGGCCGCTCCACTTCGTCGTCGCGCTCGACTGGGTACCGACCCGGCTGTGGCGTGTCGTCATGGAGACGTTGTGCGCGCTCGCTGGATGGCCGGTGATCGTCCGTCCCCGCGAACTCGAACGGCCCGGCGTCCTGTACAGTCCACGGGACGGGCAACGCGCGCTCGTCGCTGGCCTTCGTCAGTCGATCGAGCGGCTCGTCGCCGGTCAAGCGTTGGTGGTCTTCCCGGAAGGCTATCCGCTCGTCGATCCGCACTTACCGCACCGGCGCGCGAACGTGAACGGTCCGGCACCCGGCGCTCTGTGGATCGCCAAGAAGGCAGCCGAGCGGCTGGGCCGACCGGTCCCGGTCTTCCCCGTTCGCCTGCAGCACGAGCGGGATCGGATACGGGTATCGGTCGAGCCGCCGCTTCTCGTGCAGCCGGAGAGCGACATCGCAGCCCAGCTGCGTTCGCTCGCCGTGTCCCTCGGCTCCGCCGAGGAACCTGTCTCGAGTCCGCAGTCGATCGATGTCAGGAGAGGGTGAGACGAATGCGGCATGTGATCGTCGTCGGCGCCGGTTTCGGTGGACTCGCAACCGCCATACGACTGGCGGCGCACGGTTACCGCGTCACCGTCTTCGAGGCCCTCGATCGACCGGGGGGTCGAGCCGGAGCGCTCACGCTCGGTCCGTACCGTTTCGACACCGGCCCTACCCTGCTCACGCTCCCGTCGCTCCTCGACGCCCTGTGCCGCCTCGCTGGAACACGTCTCCAGGACGAACTCGAATTGGTCCGCCTCTCCCCGTACTACCGGATCCTGTTCGGTGACGGCCGCGCGTTCGAGTACTGGGGCGATCCCGAACGAGACGAAGAGGAGATCGCTCGCTTCGATCCCCGAGCTGTCCCTGCCTATCGCTCCTTCATGCGAGCGACGCAACGGATCTACAAGCGCGCGTTCGGCGAGCTCGCCGCGCAGCCCTTCGATCGGCTCGGCACGTTCCTCGGAGTTCTCCCGGAACTCTTGAGGCTCGAGGCGCACCGCAGCGTCTACCGGTTCGTGTCCCGTTATTTCCATGATCCGTACTTGCGGATGGTCTTCTCCTTCCACCCCCTCTTCATCGGCGGCAATCCACTTCGGGCGAGCGCGATCTACAGCATCGTTCCGTACCTGGAGCGGCTGGAGGGCGTCTACTTCGCTCGCGGTGGTATGCAGGCGGTCGTAGGGCTACTGGTTCGACTGCTCGAGCGGCTGGGGAGCAGCGTCCGTTTCGGCACGCCGGTCCGCGAACTGGTGGTCTCCGATCGGCGCGTGACCGGAGTGGTCCTGGACGACGGAGAGCGCGTCGTGGGCGACGCCGTCATCGTCAACGGCGACGTGGCGACGACGGTGACCGAACTCCTGCCGGCTTCCGCGCGTCCTCGCTGGCTCGTCCACTGGATCGCCCGCGCTCGCTACTCGATGAGTTGCTACATCCTGTACGGCGGCTTCTCCCGTCGTTTCGAGCAGCTTCGTCATCACACGATCGTCATGCCCTCCGACTACGAGTCGCACATCCGGGAACTGTTCGACGGCGACGGAACGCTCTCCGAACTCGCCTTCTACCTGCACGCCCCGACGCGTACCGACCCGGACTTCGCCCCACCGGGTCACGAGAGCCTCTATGTCCTGGTTCCCGTACCCCATCTCGGACGCGGTGGAGACTGGTCTCCCGGAGCCCGAGACCGCTTCCGCGAGCGCGTGCTCCACACCTTGGAGTACCTGCACGGACTCGATGGCCTGACCGGAGCTCTGGAGACCTGGAGCGAGTGGACACCGCTCGACTTCCGCGATCGTCTCCGAAGCTACCATGGCGCGGCGTTTTCCTTCGAGCCCACCCTGCTGCAGTCCGCCTACTTCAGGCCGCACAACCGCTCCGGCATTCCGGGGCTGTACTTCGTCGGGGCCGGAACGCATCCTGGCGCGGGCATCCCCGGGGTGTTGCTCTCGGCAGCCGTCACTGCGCAGGCGGTGGTCGAGGACGTCCCGCTCGCGCACGCTCGGACGATGCACGTCCCGCATACAGCCGCCAGCGAGAGGAGACTCCCATGACGAGCCAGCCGCATTGCGACAGCGAGGTCACGACCGGCGAGCGGACGATCGTGGTCGCCGACGTCCTCGGGTACTGTTGGGGCGTGCGTCGCGCCCTCGCGATCGTCCGTGCTGCAGCGCGCGAGAAGCCGGTGGCGGCACTCGGGGACATCATCCACAACCCGGTCGCGGTGGACGAACTCACGCGCGACGGTATCGTACCGGTACGCGATGCGAACGCTGCGCGGGCGCTCGGCTACGAGCGCGTCGCGATCACCGCGCACGGTGCGCCGCCGGAGCGCTACGAGGAGTGCGAGGCGCTCGGTCTCCAGGTCGTCGACACCACCTGTCCGCTCGTGACCAAGGTCCAACGACTCGCGCAACGGCTCGTCCTGCAGGGGTACTTCGTCGTGGTGTACGGCGACGCGGCCCACCCGGAAGTGCGCGGCGTCCTCGGTTGGGCCGGCACGACCCGCGCCTGCGCCGCGAAGCGGCTCGAAGATCTTCCTTGGCGAGGGCCGCGCGGAGCCGTCGACGACGCTCCGCCCCGCAAGGTCGCGCTCCTCGCGCAGACGACGAAACGAACCGAGGACTTCCTCGCCTTCGCCGAACAGCTCGCCCGCTGGGTACTCCCGCACGCCGGGGAGTTCCGGATCGTCAACACGATCTGCCAGCCGACGTGGGAGCGGCAGGAAGCACTCATGCGCCTGGCTGACGAAGTGGACACCGTCCTCGTCATCGGGGGACGCAAGAGCTCCAACACTGCGCGACTCGTCGAGACGGCCCGCTCCCGCGGTGTCAGGAGCTTCCTCATCGAGCGCGCGGACGACATCACCGACGACCTGGTTCAGGGCAGTCGGCGGGTCGGCATCACCGCCGGGGCCTCCACCCCCGATTCCGTGATCCTTGACGTCATCGCTCGTCTCGTCGCCTTCGGCTTCCAGCCGCCGAGCCGCTTGTGGCGCGAAGAGAATCCCGATACCCTTGAGTTCGCCGAGTAGCCGACCCTCACGACGTCCCGCAGGCACGCTCGGCGACACGGATCGGCGAGGCGCAGAGCCGGAGAAAGGACCCGGGCGGTGGCGACGATACCAGCGAATGCCCACTCGGTGACGGAGTCGCTCTCAGGCGAGCAGCTCGCCGCGCTCGAGCAGGCGCTCCGCTGGCGTATCGAGGGGGAAGTACGCTTCGACCTCTACAGTCGTATGCTCTACAGCACCGACGCCTCCAACTACCAGATCGAGCCGATCGGTGTCGTGATCCCGCGGACGTACGACGACGTCCGCTGGACCGTGGAACTCGCGCGCCAGTACGGCGTACCGGTGCTCCCGCGGGGCGGTGGCAGCAGTCTGGCCGGCCAGGCGGTCGGTCGGGCGATCGTCATCGATTTCTCCAAGTACTTGAACCAGATCCTCGACGTCGACCCGGCGGCACGTCTCGTCCGGGTACAGCCGGGCATCGTGCTCGCCCAACTGAATGCGAAACTTCGCCGTTTCGGCCTGATGTTCGGTCCCGATCCGGCGAGCGCGGACCGCGCGACGATCGGTGGCGTCATCGGCAACAACGCGTCGGGGTCCCATTCCATCCTCTACGGGATGACGGCCGACCACGTCGTCGAGGCGCACGCGCTCCTGTCCGACGGGAGCGAACTCACCTTCCGCGCGCTGTCCTGGGACGAGGTCGCGCGGCGGGCGCAGCACGAGTCCCGCGAGGGTCAGCTCTACCGCGACCTCCTGCGGCTCCGCGAGCGGTACGGCGAGGCGATCGATCGGGAGTTCCCCAAGCACTGGCGACGTGCCAGCGGGTACGAGCTCCCTGCTCTGCTCCGACCGGAACTCAACGTCGCGCGCCTCCTCGCCAGTTCGGAAGGCACGCTCGCTGTCGGGATGGAGTACACGCTGAACCTCGTCCCCGTTCCCCGGCTGACCGGCCTCGTCCTCCTGCAGTTCGACGATCTGGTCGAAGCGATGGAAGCCGTGCCGACCTTGCTCGAGACCGGCCCGTCGGCCGTCGAACTCATGGACGGGATGCTGATCCGCCTGACGCGCGAGCAACCGGGTTTCGCCGGGCGCATCGGGTTCCTGCGCGGCGATCCGGAGGCCGTCCTCATGGTCGAGTACTACGCCGAGAGCGAGGACGAGCTCCGAGACCGATTCGAGCGCCTGCTGAGGCTCGCCGAACAGCGGCGCATCGGCCGGGACCCGATCGCGATCGCCGACCACCAGCAGCAAGCCGACGTCTGGGCAGTACGGAAAAGCGGACTCGGCCTCCTGTACAGCATCCGCGGCGACTACAAGCCAATCGCTTGCATCGAAGACGTCTCGGTGCCGGTCGAACATCTGGCCGAGTACGTCCGCGAGATCCTCCGGCTGGTCGCCGAGCACGGTACCAAGGCAGCGTTCTACGCCCACGCCAGCGCCGGTTGTCTCCATGTCCGTCCGCTCGTCAACCTCAAGACCGCCGAGGGGGTACGCACGCTGCGCGCGCTCACCGAGGGTTCGCTCGAACTCGCCAAGCGCTTCGGCGGGGTACTCAGCGGCGAGCACGGCGACGGGCTGGCTCGCGGGGAACTCAATCCGCTCCTGTTCGGTCCGACGCTCTATCAGTGCATGCGGGAACTGAAGGCAGCGTTCGACCCGCTCAACCTGCTCAATCCTGGCAAGGTCGTCGATTGTCCACCGCTCGACCAGAACCTCCGGTACGGGCCCGACTACCGCCCGATCGAACCGAAGACCTTCTTCCGCTTCAAGGCGGACGGCGGATTCCTCCGCGCTGTGGAGATGTGCAACGGCGCGGCCGTCTGCCGCAAGCTCGGGAGCGGGACGATGTGTCCGTCCTACATGGCGACCCGCGACGAACGGGACACTACCCGCGCCCGCGCCAACGCGCTCCGTAACGCGCTCGCCGGACGGATCCTGGAGCCGCGCCACTTCACCGATCCGCGCACCTACGAAGTGTTCGACCTCTGCCTCGCGTGCAAGGCGTGCAAGACCGAATGCCCGTCCAGCGTCGATATGGCTCGGATCAAGGCCGAGTTCCTCGCACACTACTACGCGGCGCACGGCACACCGCTGCGGGCACGCGCGTTCGGTCATATCCATCTCCTGAACCGCATCGGGGCACGGACGGCACCGTTCAGCAATCTCGTCGCTCGTAGCCCTCTCGGGGGGCTCGCCAAACGGATGCTCGGTGTCCACCCGGCTCGTTCGCTTCCGCCCTTCGCGCGCCTTCCGTTCGACCGGTGGTTCCGCGAGCGACACGTGCCGCGGACGACCGGCATCCGTGGGCCGGTCATCTATTTCCACGACACGTTCGTCACCTACAACTATCCCGAAATCGGTCGAGCGACCGTCGCCCTGCTCGAGGCGGCCGGCTACCAGGTGCTCCTCGTCGAACGACGACGCTGCTGCGGCCGTCCGATGATTTCGAAGGGGCTCCTGCGGGACGCCCAGCGCCTGGCGCGCGAGAACGTGGCCGTGCTGGCGCCGTTCGCCCGGGCCGGTATCCCGATCGTCGGCACCGAACCGAGCTGCATCCTGACGTTCCGCGACGAATATCCTGACCTGCTGCCGGACAGCGAGGACGTCGAGATCGTGGCCCAGCAGAGCTTCTTGCTTGACGAGTTCCTCGCGCGCGCGATGGAGCGGGACGGGCTCGCACTGCCCTGGAAGGAACAGCCCGGGCCGCGGGTGCTCTTCCACGGTCACTGCCATCAGAAGGCGCTCGTCGGCACGAAGGCGGCGCTCTCGCTGCTCCAGGCAGCCGGTTGCCGAGTCGAGGAGAGCGGTGCCGGTTGCTGCGGCATGGCAGGCTCGTTCGGTTACGAGGCGGAGCACTACGAGGTCTCCGAGAAGATCGGCGCCGATCGCCTGTTCCCCAAAGTGCTCGAGCAACCGGCGGATACGGTCATCGGGGTCATGGGGGTCTCGTGTCGCGAGCAGATCGCCCACTTCACCCGGTGCCGACCCCAGCATCTCGCGGAGATCCTGGCCGCCCGACTCGCGACGAGTCACTGAGCCCCTGGGCGACCGGAGGTGCGCCATGCGCGTGCGTCCCACGACCGGCTCATCGCTGCCCGAACTTCTCCGGACGCTGGTCACGGCGTGGCGCAGCGCCCGTGCCGGGTCTCCCGTCCTGCTCGATCCGGAGACGAGCGCCGAGCTCCGCGTGGTGCTCGACGCACGCAAGGAACTCGGGCGCGACTACGACGACGAGCTGGTCGAGGTGTTCCTGTCCCGCCTCGACGCGGGGCTGCGGCAACGGATCGATGAACTGTGGCGGGAACACGAACGGCGCCGCCGTCACGCGGCCGTCGGTCAGGGACTCGTGTTGGCATTGCTGCTCGTGGCCGCCGTCCCCTTGACCGCGGCCGCCGGGCTGACCGCAGGCGCGAGCGGGATCGCGGTCGTCTGGGTCGGACTGATCCTCCTCGCCCTGGTGGTCGGGCTGCTCGGCCGTCGTTAGCGGCGCCCCGCGGCTGCGGTCGCGGTCTCTTGGTACAAGCGAGCCCGCAGCGCGAGGACATCGCCGCGGAGCTGCTCGTCTCGCTTGAGCTGCTGCTCGATCTTCTCGATGCCGTGCAAGACCGTGGTATGGTCACGGCCACCAAGCCGTTGACCGATCTCCACGAGGGAGAGCCCGAGCTCCTCGCGCAGCAGATACATCGCCACTTGTCGCGGCACGACGATCTCCCGTCGGCGCCCGGCGCCGACGAGCTCGACGAGCGACACGCGGAAGTGATCGCAGACGGCCTGCAGGACCAGGTCAGCGGTGAGCTGCTCCCGACGGAGTTTCCCGTCGGCATCGTTCAAGGCTTGCACGGCGAGCGCGAGGGTGATCGGCTGGTGCATCAGTTGCGAGAGCGCGACGATCCGATTGAGCGCCCCCTCCAGCTCGCGGATATTGCTCTCGACACGCCGAGCGACGAACTCGATCACGTCGTCGGGGATCTGGAGCCCGAGTTCGCGCCCCTTCTCGAGCAGGATCGCCTGACGGGTCTCCAGGTCCGGCGGCTGGATGTCCGCTAAAAGGCCCCCCTCGAACCGCGAGCGGAGCCGATCGGCCAGGTCGGGGATCAGGCGCGGCGGCCGATCGCTGGAGATGACGATCTGTTTCCCGGCCTGGTAGAGCGCGTTGAAGGTATGGAAGAACTCCTCCTGCGTGCTCTCCTTGCCCGCGATGAACTGGATGTCGTCGATCATCAGGATGTCGATCGTCCGGTAGCGATTCCGGAAGTCTTCCGTCCGCTGGTGTCGGATCGCGTTGATGAGCTCGTTCGTGAAAACCTCGGACGAGACGTAGCAGATGCGCAACGAGGGCCGATTGGCAAGCGCGCGGTGTCCGATCGCGTGCAAGAGGTGCGTCTTGCCGAGGCCGACACCGCCGTAGATGAACAGCGGATTGAACTTCTCCCCGGGGCGATCGGCGACCGCGAGGGCCGCCGCATGAGCGAGCCGGTTACTGGGACCGACCACGAACTTCTCGAACGTGTAACGGGGATTGAGACCATGCTCGGGGGACGGCGCGAGCGCGAGTTGACGCGTCGCGGGTTCGCCGCTCTCTCGAGCTGCGGCCCGACGCTGGGGTGCCCGGGTGGAGAGCGTCGCCTCCTCGTCGGCCCCGATGACCGTGAATTGCACGGAGACCGGTCGTCCGAGGAGAAGCGACAGCGTCTCCTGGATGTCGCCGGCGAACTTGCTCCGCAACTGCTCGGCAGCGAAGCTCGACGCCGCAGCAATCGTCGCGCAATCGTTCTCGAACGCCACCAGCTGGGTGTGCTTGAGCCAGGTCTCGAAATTGGCGCGCGAAACGCGCTTGGCGAGATCCCCCAGCGCGACTTGCCACAGTTGCTTCGGCCGCATCCCTGTCCCCCGCGAGCGTGTACGTACAGTCGCACCTGCATCGTAGCACGGGTGCCGGCGCGCGACAACCAGTGTCTCGTTGGCACGAGAAAAGAGTCGTCGAGCCGGGCAAGCGCCCGGCTCGAACGCGGGAAGGGGAGGGGTGGAGCGGTACGTTCGCGTTTCGCTGTCCCGGGTTTCCCTTTCATTATACGTCAAGCGCTCGTCAGCAGATCGGTTCACCAGGTACATCGACGCTCTCGAATCGTTTGACACGATCGAAGATCGGGCGTAGACTGGGGCGCAGTGCGTTGGACGGGAGGCGCGGATGACGGAACGGGCCGACCTCATCGAGACGATCATCGTCGAGATGCGCGACGTGATCGCCTATCTGCACCGGCGGAGCCCGCCACCGCTGCAGGCGCTCGACCTCTCCATGGCGCAACTCAAGGTGCTCTTCGCCTTGGCGTGCCGTGGTCCGCTCACGGTGAGCGAGGTAGCCGAGCGCCTGGGGATCAGCCCACCGACGGCCAGTCACCTCATCGACCGAGTGGTCCAGCTCGGGTTGGTCACCCGCCGGGAAGACGAGCGCGACCGCCGGCGTACGCTCGTCGAATTGACCGCCCGCGGCGAGGAACTCCTGCGCCAGTTGCGTCAGGGGAACGAGCACCCCTGGCGAGAACTCCTCGAGAGGCTCTCAGCGGAGGATCTCGAGGCGCTGTTGCGTGGCGTGCGCGCGCTCGCCGCTGCTGCTCGCCGTCCTGCCACCGCGGACCGAACGGTTGGACTCTAGGGGGAAGGAGTTTCGATGGAGACGCAAACGATACCCGCTCGCGAGGAAACCTCACGCGCTGTCCAGCAGCGCCATCGCCTCGCCTTGATCCTACCCGGGCTTCTTCTCGGGATGTTGCTGGCGGCGCTCGATCAGACGATCGTCGGGACCGCCATGCCGCGCGTCATCGCCGAGCTCCAGGGACTCGAACACTACGCCTGGGTCTTCACAGCGTACATGCTGACCTCGACGGTCACGGTCCCGCTCTACGGGAAGCTGTCCGACATCTACGGGCGTCGCACGTTCTTCCTCTTCGGCATGGTCGTCTTCCTCCTCGGCTCCGCGCTCTCCGGTACGGCGCAGAGCATGACGCAGCTCATCCTGTTCCGCGCGCTCCAGGGGCTGGGCGGCGGTGCGCTGTTCCCGATCGCCATCGCGATCGTCGGTGACCTGTTCCCGCCCGCCGAGCGAGGCAAGTGGCAAGGGCTCTTCGCCGCTGTCTTCGGATTCAGCGCCATCGTCGGACCGAGCCTCGGCGGCTGGATCACCGATCACCTCGGCTGGCGCTGGGTCTTCTACGTCAACATGCCGATCGGCTTGCTCGCCCTCCTCACCACTGGCCTCACCATGCCCAAGTTGGCGAGCGGACGCCAGCACCGCATCGACTACCTCGGAGCTGCGCTGCTGGTCGCTGGCGTCACGCCGATGCTCCTCGCCTTTTCCTGGGCCGGCACGGAGTATCCCTGGGGCTCGGCACGGATCGTCGGCCTCTTCGCCGCGAGCGCGGTCTTCCTCGCCCTGTTCGTCTTCGCCGAATTGCGTGCCCCGGAACCGATCCTCGATCTGCGCCTGTTCAAGAACCGGATCTTCACCCCGACGCTCCTCGCTGCCTTCCTCATCGCGATCGGCATGTTCGGTACCATTCTCTACCTGCCGCTCTTCGTCCAAGCGGTGCTCGGACGTACCGCGACGAACTCCGGAGCCGTCCTGACGCCGATGATGCTCGGCTTCGTCTTCTCCAGCATTCTCGGTGGACAGATCCTCGCGCGCACCGGCCGTTACAAGCTCCTCGCGATCGGTACCGTGGCGGTCGCCGTCGTCGGCATGTTCCTCCTGTCGCGCATGACGACGACGACCACGAGCGCCGAGGTCGTCCGCAACATGATCGTGCTCGGGCTCGGTATCGGCACGACGATGAGCCTCTTCACGATCATCGTGCAGAATGCCTTCCCACCGGAGCGTCTCGGCGAGGTCACCTCGGCGCTCACCTTCTTCCGCTCGATCGGTGGTACCGTCGGCGCGGCGATCCTGGGCACGGTGATGACGAATCGCTTCAACGACGAGCTGGCGACGCGGATCCCGGCAGAAGTGCGGGCAGCGATTCCGCCCGACCGCCTGGCGGCCTTGCAGAACCCGCAGATCTTCATGAGCCCGGAGGCGATGAGTCAGCTGCAGCAGCAAGCCGCGGCGATGGGTCCGCAAGGCCAGCAGCTGCTCCAGCTGCTGCTCGGCGCCATCCGGGAGTCGCTGGCGGTCGCGATCGACCACGTTTTCCTCGCCGGGATGATCATCCTGCTCCTCGCGCTGCTTCTCACCATCGTGATTCCGGAGATTCCGTTGCGTCGTCACCGCCCCGGCGGAGCGACGATCGCCCACTGAGCGACCCAACGCCAGGGGCGGAATCGGGCCATGCTCACCGGTTCCGTCCCTGGCTCCCGCCCGCTGGGATCGTGCCGACCTCGGCCGACGGAGCGCGCGCTCCCCTTCGAGCGGACGCGGGAGGCCACCGCTCGGCGTCGCTGCCCCACGGTAGGCCCGCTCCGAGTCGACCGACCTTGACAGCGGCTCGCTTTCGGCGTATAGTTCCGAACCGCGTAGCGACGCGCGAGGTGTGGACGGTGTCTCGGATCCTTTGCCGACGCGAACGCATCGCCTTCTGCCAGGGGCTCCGCTCGGGGCCGGTTCCCCCTTGCCCCACGATGATCGGGGTCTACTCCTTCTGGCCACGGATCTGCGACTGTAGTGCCCGCTGACGTCCCCTCGTCGGGTGTCTCGTCGTGAAGACCGGCGTCGCTTCCCGCGAGGCGACTCGTGTGTTCCGTGCGGCAGAGTTCTTCGCGCGATCGAACTGGAGGATCCACCGATGGCAGTCCGGGTCAACGGTTCGCATGTCCGTGAGGCATTGAGCAATCTCGCTGCGGCGATCCAAGCCAATCCGCGTCTCGCGAGCGGGACGACGAGCGTCCGTGTGGAGTGGACCGGGGGAACGCAAGTCCTCGGTCGAGTGCGACAGTTCGAACCGATCGTGATCGACGAACCACCCGCGTTCGGGGGAACCGACCGCGGGCCGAATCCGGCCGAACTCCTGCTCGTCGCGCTCGGCGCCTGCCAGGAACTCACTCTGCTCGCCCTGGCGGAGCAGCTGGGCATCGAGGTCGAGGCGATCGACGTCGAGGTCCGCGGCGCGCTCGACCTGCGCGGATTCCTCGCCCTCGACCCCTCGGTGCGTCCGGGATTCCAACGGGTCGAGATCGATGTCCACATCACCAGTCCGGAGCCGGAGGAGCGACTCCGCGAGCTCCTGGCCCGCGCCGAGCGACTGTGCCCCGTCTCCGACATGCTGCGCCACCCCGTGCCGATCGAGACCACCCTCGAGGTGTCGCGTCCGTCGTTGGCGGCGAGCCGGCGGTGACACCGGGCGGTGGGCCGGCCGGGAGGCTCGGGTCATCTCGCCGGTGCCGTACTGGAAGGAGCGAGCGGCGACGGAAACGCTGAGGCAGGCCGCCACGGCTTGACGGTACCGGTATCCTGTATTAGTGTGAAGTTGTCGCCCGACAAGTGCACGACAGGGAGGTGGACGATGGCGACGATCGAGATCGATCCCAGGATCGCTGCGCGCGGATACGCGCATCCCGAGTCGCTCGTGACGACCGAGTGGGTCGCCGAACACCTGAACGATCCCAACGTGCGGATCGTCGAGAGCGACGAGGACGTCCTGCTCTACGAACTCGGGCACATCCCAGGCGCCGTGAAAGTCGACTGGCACACCGACCTGCAGGACCCGGTCGTGCGCGACTTCATCGGCCCCGAGCAGTTCGCGGAACTCTGCTCCCGCCTGGGGATCACTCCGGAGACGCGTGTCGTCTTCTACGGCGACAAGAACAACTGGTGGGCCGCGTATGCCTTCTGGTTCTTCCGCTACATGGGCCACGGTCCGCTCTCCATCATGGACGGTGGCCGGAAGAAGTGGGAAGCCGAAGGGCGACCGTTGACCCGCGAGGTCCCGACCTATCCGCGGACGAACTATCCGGTACCGAAGCCGAATCCGGAGCTCCGCGCTCTCCGGGACGAAGTGCTCGCCTTCATCGGGTACCGCGACCGGCAGAAGGTCGCCGAACCACGCGGTGCGCTCGTCGACGTGCGCAGCCCGGGCGAGTACCGCGGCGAACTCCTGCATATGCCGGATTACCCGCAGGAGGGGGCGCTCCGCGGCGGACACATTCCCGGTGCCGCCAACATCCCGTGGGCGCAGGCCGTCAACGAGGACGGCACCTTCAAGTCGCCGGAAGAGCTCCGCAAGCTGTACGAAAGCCAGGGCGTCACGCCCGACAAGGAAGTGCTCGTCTACTGCCGCATCGGCGAGCGCTCGTCGCACACCTGGTTCGTCCTCCACGAACTCCTCGGCTACCCCAAGGTCCGCAACTACGACGGTTCCTGGACCGAGTGGGGCAACGCCGTCGGTCTGCCGATCGAACGGTGAGCACCGGGCGGGGGCGCTGGGAGTCACCAGCCCCCCGCTCCTCGGGAGGAGTTCTCGCTATGTCGGTCGTACCGGAGATTCTGGCCGCGAACGAGCGCTACGCCGCCGCCTTCACGAACGGCGATCTTCCGCTCCCACCGCGGCGCCGCTTCGCGGTCCTCACCGGTATGGACGCACGGATCGATCCAGCGAAGATTCTCGGACTCGAGGAAGGAGACGCACACCTCAGCCGCAACGCCGGTGGCCGTGCCAGCCATGACGCGCTGCGCTCCGCGATCGTCTCGGAGCAGCTGCTCGGAACCAGCGAGATCATCGTCATCCATCATACCGACTGTGGTATGCTGACCTCTACCGACGAGGACCTCCGGCGGCGAGTGCGAGAGCCGTTCGGGCTCGATGCCAGCGAGTGGGCAATCATGCCGTTAGGCGATGTGGAGCAGAGCGTGCGGGACGACGTCGCGCGCATCCGCACCTGCCCGTTCATTCCAGTCGACATCCCGATCGCTGGCTTTCTCCACGATGTCCGGACGAAACGGCTCCACCAGGTCGTTTGATGGCCCGACAGGAGGGCGAGCATGAGCCAGAGCGCCTTCAATCGTCTGCGCGACCACGTCCGCAACCCCAGGTACCACGGCGCGCTCGAGGACGCGACCGTCGTCCTCGAAGGCGGCAACCCCGAATGCGGAGACGTCGTCACGGTGTACCTCAAGATCGCCGCGGACGGGGAGACGATCGAGGACGCGCACTTCACCGGCGTCGGCTGCGGCGTCAGCCAGGCCGCCGCCTCGCTGCTCATGGAACGCCTGCACCAGGGCCACTGGACGATCGGTCGGGTCGCGGCGGCCGATTTCTCGCTCGTGCAGGATCTGGTCGGACCCGAGGCTGCCCGTTCGCGGCCGCGCTGCGCCTCGCTGGCGCTCAGCGTCCTCAAGGCTGCTGTCCAGAAGTACGAGCGCGAGCGGCGCCGTGCGACGTTGGACAGCACGGAACCAGCCGTAGATCGCACCACGAGCCAGTAGGTTCCAGCGTCGAAGGGAACGGAGGTACAACCATGGCGACCTGGCGCCCCGATCCGACGTTCTATCCGTCTCCACGGCTCGCGATGAAGGCGCCGCCCGAGCGGTTGGCCTACGTCGTGCGCTTGAACCCGAACGGCGACGGTCGACCGGACGCGATGTGCGTCGTCGACGTCGATCCCTCTTCGAGCACCTACGGCAAGGTGATCGGCGTCACCGAGATGCCGTACACCGGGGGCGAGCTCCATCACTTCGGTTGGAACGCCTGCAGCTCCATGCTCTGCCCGCACATCCCGCACCCGCACGTCGAGCGTCGCTACCTCGTGGTTCCCGACATCCGGAGCTCGCACATCACCATCCTCGATACCAAGGACGACCCGACGCAGCCGCGCGTCGCCAAGGTCATCGAGCCGGAGGAGCTCTTCGAGCGTGCCTACTACGCCCGGCCGCACACGGTCCACTGCGGCCCCGACGGCATCTACATCTCGGCGCTCGGGACGCCCGACGGGGACGGTCCGGGCGGCATCTTCATCCTCGACCACGACACGTTCGAGGTCCTCGGACGCTGGGAGATCGACCGCGGTGACCAGTACCTGCACTACGACTTCTGGTGGCATCTCGGCTACGACACGATGATCACCAGCGAGTGGGGAACGCCGCGGATGGTCGAGCACGGCGTCCTCGGCGAGGAGCTCCTCGCTGGCAAATACGGTCATCGTATCCATATCTGGGACCTCCATCGCCGTCGCCGCCTGCAGGCCCTCGACCTCGGCCCGGAGCAGCAAATGGTGCTCGAGCTCCGGCCAGCCCACGACCCGACGAAGGCGTACGGATTCGTCAACAGCGTGGTGAGCCTCAAGGACCTCTCGTCCTCGATCTGGCTCTGGTATCGCCACAACGGCGAGTGGAAGATCCAGAAGGTCATCGAGATCCCGGCCGAACCGGCGGAGGAAGACCAGCTGCCGGATATCCTCAAGCCCTTCAAGGCGGTTCCGCCCCTGGTCACGGATATCGACCTCAGCGTCGATGACCGATTCCTCTACGTCTCGTGCTGGGGCACCGGTGAACTGCGCCAGTACGACGTCTCCAACCCGTTCGAGCCCAAGCTGACCGGAGTCCTCCAGATCGGCGGCATCGTCCGACGTGCTGGGCATCCGGCGGTCTCCGGCCCGCTGAACGGCGGTCCGCAGATGGTGGAGGTGAGCCGCGACGGTCGACGCGTCTACTTCACCAACTCGCTCTACCTGCCCTGGGACGCCCAGTTCTACCCCGACGGTATCCGCGGCTGGATGGTCAAGGTGGACGTGAATCCCGACGGCGGCATGCAGTTCGACCCCGATTTCTTCGTCGACTTCGGCGACCAACGAGCCCACCAGATCCGGCTGCAAGGTGGCGACGCCTCGAGCGATTCCTACTGCTATCCGTGAGCGCACGACGGCGTGCGGCGGAGCGCCCCCGGCGATCGGGGGCGCTCCCTGCTGTTGAGCGAGGGGACCGCGATCGTCGATGGAGCGAGACCTCTGGCTTTGGCTCTCGTTGGTCGCGCTCGGCCTGTTCCACGGAATCAATCCGGCCATGGGCTGGCTCTTCGCCGTCGCTCTCGGCCTGCAGGAGGGAAGGCTCAGCGCGGTCCTGCAGGCGCTCCTGCCGATCGGGCTGGGACACGCCGCGGCCGTCGGTCTCGCGGCGCTGGCCGCCGTGCTCTTGGGGACGACGCTCCCACAGCCGGTCGTCCTCCTGATCGCCGGGACGCTGCTCCTCGGCTTCACCGCCTGGCGTATCTGGCGACGTTTCCGACATCCGCGCACCCGCTTCCGTGCGAGCGCGCGCGAGCTCGCGGTCTGGTCCTTCCTCATGGCCAGCGCGCACGGCGCTGGACTCATGGTCGCCCCGCTGGTCGCCGTGCTGGCACCGCATGCCGCCGCCGCAGCCGGACACGCTGCCCACGTGGCGACGCGTTCGGTCGCCCTGGCCGTCCTCGCTGCCGCGCTGCATACACTCGCGATGTTCGCGGCGATGACCGTCGTCGCCGTGGTGGTCTATCGGGAGATCGGCGTCGAGATCCTGCGGCGAGCCTGGTTCAACGTCGATCTCGTCTGGATCGTCGTGCTGGCTCTCGCCGGAGGCGTCACGCTCGCCGCCGGCGTCTACGGACTCCTGTGAAGGTCACTCGCCGCACGACAGCGGCTGCGGTGTCTTCGGCACCACCTCGAAGCCGAGCCGCTGCAACAACCGATCGACCCATGCCGCGCGGTACGGGATCGGATCGACCGGCACGCCGGGTGCGTGCGAATCGGAGCCAGCGCTCGCTACCAGACCGTACCGCTCGCACCAGGCCCGGAAGATCGCCGTCTGCTCGCCGTCGTGCGACCGGTAATGTGCCTCCAGCCCGTCCACCGGCACGGCCGTCAACAGGCGCTGCAATGTCTCCTCGGTCAACACCCCGCCCCCGTCGTCGCGTCCCGGATGAGCCAGAACGCACAGGCCGCCCGCCGCGTGCGCCGCGGCAACCGCGCGTTCGAGCGGCACGTCGACGTCCATCGGCTCGCCGAGTCGTTTGGTCAACTCGTGCGCCGTCGCGAGGTTCGTCGCGTACCCCTCGCGAATCAGGGTGAGGAGGACATGGTACGGTCGCAACGGTCGGCCGGCAGCGACCTCGCGCAGGGAGCGCAACCGATACCCGTTCCGCTCGAGCGTCACGATCGCGTCCGCCGCTGCTGCCCACAGGCGATCGGCCAGTTCGTCGAGCAGCGTGCGGAACGGTCGGCTGTCCGGCACGGCGGGATCGACGCCGTAGACGAGCAGGTGCCACTGGCGTCCTTCCCAGCGGGTCGTGACCTCCACGCCGGGGACGACCGTGAGCTGCCGTCGTGCACCCAGCTCGACGGCAGCGGGCACCGAGGCCATCGTATCGTGATCGCAGACGGCGGCGAGACGAAACGACCGCTCCGCCAGATGTTCCACGAGTGCCTCGACCGTCCAGAAACCATCACTCGCCAACGTGTGCAAATGGAGGTCGATCGGATGGTCCGCCAGAATCGTCGCCATCGCTTCGTGTCCTTCCAGAGCGAGTATACGCCGCAGTCCGGTCGGTCGTGGCAGAATGTGAACGGGAGTCGTACATGATCGATCTGCACGAGCTGGTCCGCTACTGCGACGAGGTGCTCGAAGCGCGTCGCTTCCGTGACGCAGCGACCAATGGTCTCCAGGTAGAAGGTCGTTCGCCGGTCCGCCGTTTGGCCGTCGCGGTCAGCGCCAACCGCGCGACGATCGAACGTGCCATCGAATGGGACGCCGATGCGCTGCTCGTCCACCACGGGCTCTTCTGGGGCGACGGTCTGCGAGCCGTCACCGGCTTCGTCCGCCAGCGGCTGCGTCCTCTGTTGGCCGCCGACGTCAGCCTCATCGCCTATCATCTGCCGCTCGATGCCCATCCTGAACTCGGCAACAACGCGCAACTGGCGTTCGCGCTCGGTCTGGAGCCGGTCGAGCCCTTCGCCGAAGTCGCCGGCACACCGATCGGTTGGATCGCTCGAGCCACGGAGCCCCGCGCGCTCGACGAGCTCACGGCTGCGGTCGAGCGGCAGACCGAACGTCGGCCGCTCGTCCTCGGTGGTGGCCCGCCGGTGGTGCGGAGGATCGCGATTCTCAGCGGTTCCGGCGCCAGCGCTCTCCAGGAAGCGGCGGCGGCCGGATGCGACGCGCTCTTGACTGGAGAAGCGCGCGAGACGACCATGGCGCTCGCCCGCGAACTCGGCGTCTCGGTGATCGTCGCGGGGCACGAGGCGACGGAGCGTCTCGGGGTCCAGGCGCTCGCCCGTCATCTCAAGGCAACGTTCGGTCTCGAAATCGCCTTCCTCCACGACCCGAACCCGATCTGAGTTCGGATGCCCGGGAGAGGAGCACGGGAGATGGCTCGATCGATCGCCAACGTCTTCAAGGCCTACGACATCCGGGGAGTCTATCCGTCGGAACTCGACGACGAACTCGCGTATCGCATCGGGAGAGCCTTCGCCCTGTACCTGAAGCCGCGACACGTGGTCGTCGGACGCGACATGCGGGTCTCCTCACCGACACTCGCCGAAGCGCTCATCCGCGGCTTGCTCGATCAAGGCGTCGACGTCACCGATATCGGGCTGGTCAGCACCGATGCGCTCTACTTCGCCGTCGGCAAATATGGCTTCGACGGCGGCGCGATGGTCACCGCGTCGCACAACCCGGCCGAGTACAACGGCTTCAAACTGTGCCGGGAGGAAGCGCAGGCGCTGAGCCTCGACACCGGCATCGGCGAGATCCGCGATCTCGTGCTCCGGGGCGAGTTCCCCGAGCCGGAGCGACGGGGCATCCGCTACCAGCGCGACGTCTTGGACGATTTCGCCGAGCACGTCCTCTCCTTCATCGATCCGACCGTCGTCAAGCCCTTCACCATCGTGGTGGACGCCGGGAACGGAATGGGTGGTATCATCGCGCCGAAGATCATCGGGCGCCTTCCCGTCCGCATCATCCCGCTCTACTTCGAGCTCGACGGTCGTTTCCCCAACCACGTCCCCAACCCGATCGAGCCGGAGAACGTCCGCGACCTGCAGCGCGCGATCCTCGAGAACCGTGCCGATTTCGGTATCGCCTTCGACGGCGATGCGGACCGGATGTTCATTCTGGACGAGCACGCCCGGTTCGTCGGCGGTGACATGGTGACGGCGCTGGTTGCCAAGGCGCTCCTGGAGAAGCATCCCGGAGCTAGGATCGTCTACAACCTGATCTGCTCTCGAGCCGTGCCGGAGGTGATCCGGCAGTACGGTGGCGTCCCGATCCGCTCGCGCGTCGGCCACTCCTTTATCAAGGCGCTGATGCGCCAGCACGACGCCATCTTCGGCGGCGAGCACTCCGGGCACTTCTATTTCCGCGACAACTGGTATGCCGATTCCGGCATCATCGCCGCGGTGACCGTCATCGAACTCCTCTCGCGCGAGGGGGTCACCGTCTCGCAGGCGATCGCGCCGATCGACCGCTACTACCGGTCGGGCGAAATCAACGTCGAGGCGAGCGATTTCGCAGCCGTCCTGCAGGCCTTGGAGGAGCACTTCCGGGACGGGCAGATCGATCACCTGGACGGACTCACCGTCGAGTATCCCGACTGGTGGTTCAATGCGCGCCCGTCCAACACGCAACCGCTGCTCCGCATCAACGTGGAAGCGAACACACCGGAACTCCTGCGGGCGAAGACCGAGGAAGTGCTCGCCGTGGTGCGACGCGTGACCGGCAAGTCGGCCCGATGACCGCCGAACCGCTGCGGGACCTGACGATCGTGAAACTCGATCCCTCGGGGAGGATCGTTGCCCGGTACCGGGGCACGCCGCGCCCCGGACGCCCGGGTTGGATCGTGGTCGAGGCGGTCTGGGAACTCCGGACCATCGACGTCGGCGCGCTCCGGTTCGAGCCGGGCGATCGCCTGGTCGAGTATTTCTCGCTCGTCGAACCGATCAACGCTTTCGCCTTGTACGCGGACTCGGGCACGTTCAAAGGCTGGTACGCCAATGTCGCATGTCCGGCTGTTCTCGTGAACGACGAGCTCCTCTGGCGAGACCTCTACATCGACGTCGTCGCCGACCCGACTGGGCGGTACCACGTCCTCGACGAGGACGAACTCGAGGCAAGCGGCCTGGAGACGGACGACCCGGAAGGATACGCCTGTATTGTCGCTGCCCGCGACCATCTCATCGCTGCGCTCCGCTCCCGCACCTACCCCTTCGACCAGCATCCCTCACGTGTCGCAGTCGAGTCCTCTGCTGGAGCGGTACAATGAAACGACGCAGGCGAGTCGTCACGAGCGAGGTGGCTGGAGTGCACAGGACGCAGGGAGCCGAACCGCATCGACCGGACCGTTGGCTCAGCATCGACGAGGCCGCCCGTCTCCTCGGAGTCGGCCAATCGACGTTGCGGCGG
>JANZZC010000164.1 GCA_026419575.1 Thermomicrobium sp.
AGATGTGTATAAGAGACAGGGTACGCGGCGACCGACATCGCTGTTTCAAGCCCTCATAGGTACTGCCAGAACCCAGGGCGCGCCTCGTCGCACCGCCAAAGTCCCGCTCCTAGCATAGCCCAGCCTGCGACGAAACGCAAGGTTGCCGGGAACGATCCCCAGCCCCTACGAACGCTCTCTTCGCCCGCGTACGGGAATCCGCCGACCCCCCGGGTTTTCTGCACGACCAGGGGTCGACGGAGGAACGATCCCGCCCCCGCCGCGCTCGAACTCGAGGAATCACCGTCGCGACAGCGATTTTCACGAGCACTCCGTCGGCCGAGCGCCGACCTCCCGCCCGGCGACTCTCGACCCCTGCTTGGGCCCGTGACGACGGCCATTTGGGCCTCGAGCCTCGACGACTGGCCGGTTCCCGCGCAACGTCGACCTCATGTTCGGGCGACAGAAAGTTCACCCCGATCGGCTTTCTCCCCGTCCACAGCGGGAACCAGCGCGGTCTCGTCGGCTAGAACCGCGGTCGGTACTCGCCCCACACCTGCCGCAGCCGACCGCAGATTTGCCCGAGCGTGGCCCCGGCAAGCAGCGCCTCGCGCAGCACGGGCAGCAGGTTCTCGCTGCCGCGCGCCGTTTCCTCGACACGGTCCAGCGCTCGCGCGACCCGTCCGGCGTCCTGCCGCGCCCGGTATTCCTGCACCCGCCGGATCTGCCGCTCCACCGCCGCCTCGTCGAGGCGGTGGACCGGCACCGACACCGGCACGGCGTCCTGGTACCGGTTCACGCCGACGACCACGCGCTCCCCCTTCTCGACCGCTCGCTCCCACCGATACGCGCTCTCGGCGATCTGCGCCTGCACCCAGCCACGCTCGATCGCCACCACCGCCCCACCCAACTCCTCGATCGTCTCGATGAGCTCCCAGGCGCGGCGCTCCACCTCGTCCGTCAACGCCTCGACGAAGTACGACCCGCCGAGCGGATCCGCCGTGTCGGCAACCCCGGTCTCTTCCGCCAGGATCTGCTGCGTCCGCAAGGCGATCGTCGCCGATTCCTCCGTCGGCAAGCCCAACGCCTCGTCGTAGGCGTTCGTGTGCAAGCTCTGCGTCCCCCCGAGCACCGCCGCCAGCGCCTGGTACGCCACCCGCACGATGTTGTTGAGCGGCTGCTGCGCGGTCAGCGTGCAGCCGCAGGTCTGGGTATGGAACCGCAGCATCCACGAGCGCGGGTTGCGCGCCCCGAACCGCTCGCGCATGATCTTCGCCCACATCCGTCGGGCCGCCCGGAACTTGGCGATCTCCTCGAAGAAGTTGTTGTGCGCGCCGAAGAAGAAGCTCAGCCGCGGCGCGAACTCGTCCACCCCCAGCCCCGCCTCGAGCGCGGCCCGCACGTAGGCGATCGCGTTCGCCAGCGTGAACGCGACTTCCTGCACCGCGGTCGCCCCCGCCTCGCGGATGTGGTACCCGCTGATCGAGATGGTGTTCCAGTTGGGCAGCCGCTCCTTGCAGTAGGCGAACGTGTCCACCACCAGCCGCATCGAGGGGCGCGGCGGAAAGATGTACGTCCCGCGCGCCGCGTATTCCTTGAGGATGTCATTCTGGATCGTGCCGCGCAGCTGCTCCGGCGCCACCCCACGCTCTTCGGCGACGATCTCGTACATCAGGAGCAGGATCGCCGCCGGTGCGTTGATCGTCATCGAGGTCGTCACCGCACCGAGGTCGATCCCCTCGAACAACCGGCGCATGTCGTCGAGCGTCGAGATGGCCACGCCGACCCGACCGACCTCGGGCCGGGCCAACGGGTGATCCGAGTCGTACCCGAGCTGCGTCGGGAGATCGAACGCCACGCTCAGTCCGGTCTGCCCGCGCTCGAGGAGCATGCGGAACCGCCGATTCGTCTCTTCGGCCGAGCCGTATCCGGCATACTGCCGGATCGTCCACTTCTTCCCCCGGTACATCGTGGCGTGAATGCCGCGCGTGTACGGATACTCCCCCGGGTCCGGCTCGGCTGGCCGCCCCGTGTCGCGGTAGACCGGCTCGATCTCGATCCCCGAATCGGTGACGACGCGGCGCACTTCGGTCGATGTCATACTCGGCCCCCTCGATCGCATGCTCGGTCAAGCGCTCGTGCCCCTCCGCCTGGCCGATCGGGCACACCAGCGGCCCGCTCGCTGGCCGCTCGAATACGTCCTACTCTACACGATGCGACCTCTCCGGCGTCGATCCGTCCACGCTGCTTCCACCGAAACAGGACACCCGCCCGTGCGGGCGGGTGCGACCGGAAACGTGCGACTCGACCGACGGTCAGTGAGCGCCGTCCTCCGGCACCTCGACGAGCTCCGTCAACACCCCGTGGCAGGACTTGGGATGGATGAACGCGACGGGCAGACCGTGGAGTCCGATCACCGGCTCGCGGTGGATCAGCTCGAACCCCTCCTGCTCCAGTTGCGCGAGCGCCGTGCGGATGTCCCGTACTGCATAGGCGACGTGATGGATCCCGCCGCGGTTGGCCAGGAACCGCCCGAGATCCGACTCCGGATCCTTCGGCTCGAACAGCTCGACGTGCCCCTCGCCACCATGGAACAGCGCGATGCGCGTGTGCGGGTAGTCCTTGATCCCGTCGAAGGTCAGCCCGATCTTCTTGTACGCCTCGATCGCCTCGTCCAGGTTCCCCACCACGATCCCGATATGGTGGATCCCGATCACCGGCACCGGAACCATCCGACTCGCTCCCTTTCCGTCTCGACCGACCGCTGGCCACCCCAGTATAGCACTATAGCGTCGCGTCGTCCCCGCTCAGCGGCGGCCGGTACCGGCACGCCGGACCGGTACGTTGGCGACCAGGCGATCGCCGCCGTCGCTGCGCACGATGCTGATCTCGATCCGATCGGCGTCGATGTCCAGATGCTTGGAGAGGATCTGGCACATCTCCGAGCGGATCGCCTCCAGCACGTCCGGGGTCACCTTGACGTGGTCGTAGACGAGCACCTCCACCAGGCGCTGCTTGGCCACCTGCGCGCTCCCGCGCGACACTCGGCCCGACCCTCGACCGAAGAGCGCATCCAACCAGCCCATCCTCGTGTCCTCCCCGCTACCTAGGTGCGTCCGCCGAAGCCGAGCGCCCGCAGCATGCGCCGCCACACGCCGTCCGGTGCCTCGAGCGGCTGGAACGGGACGTCCTCGCCGAGCAGCCGGGCCGCGATATCGCGGAAGGCCTGACCCGCCCGCGAGCTCGGGTCCAGCGCCACCGGCTCGCCCCGGTTCGTCGCCGTCACGATCGACTCGTCGGCCGGGACGACACCGATGAGCGGGATGGCGAGGATCTCCAGGACGTCCTCCACCGAGAGCATGTCGCCGCGCCGGACCAGTTCCGGGTCGATTCGGTTGACGATGAGCCGGGGCGGTGGCAGCTCGGCTGCCTCGACGAGTCCGACGATCCGATCGGCATCGCGCACCGCGGAGACCTCCGGATTGGTCACCACGAGCACTTCGTCCGCACCCGCGATCGCGTTGCGGAACCCGCGCTCGATGCCCGCCGGCGAATCGATCAGGACGAAGTCGAACTGCTGCCGGAGTTCGCGGCACAGTTCCTGCATCTGGTCCGGCGAGACCGCCTCCTTGTCGCGCGTCTGCGCTGCCGGGATCAACGCCAGGTTGGCCAAGCGCTTGTCGCGGATCAAGGCTTGCCGCAGGCGGCACCGCCCCTCGACCACGTCCACGATGTCGTAGACGATCCGGTTCTCCAGGCCGAGCACGATGTCCAGGTTGCGCAACCCGATGTCGGCGTCGACGAGCACGACCGACTTTCCGCGTGCCGCGAGCGCGGCACCGACGTTCGCGGTAGTCGTCGTCTTGCCGACCCCGCCCTTCCCCGAGGTGATGGTGATGACGCGACCGTTACGATCCTGCTGCTCCTCCACCGCACCCCTCCTGCTGACCACGCGTTAGCGACGCTCGATCCGCCACGGCTCGATGACGATCTGCCCGTCGACGACTCGCGCCAGCGCCGGCGCGTCGAGCAGGTGCGCCCCGCGGTCCGGCGCACGGGCGACCAGCTGGGCGATCCGCAGCTGCATCGGCGCCAGCCGCAAGGCGGCGATCACCGCGCCGGTGTCGCCGTTGCGTCCGGCATGGACCGTGCCGCGGACCACACCCCACACCAGCACGTCTCCGCCCGCGACGACGAGTGCGCCGGGGTTGACGTCGCCGATCACCACGAGGTGCCCCTCGGCCTCGACGCTCATGCCGGAACGCAGCGTGCGGCGCACGTAGGTCGCGCTCCCGTCCGGCGCTTCCTCGGCACCCGGCTCGACCAGCCGCAAGCGGCGTGGCGACCCGGCGAGCTCCGTCCGGAAGCCCCAACGGGCGAGCCGCTCGCGGTGCTCCGGTGTCTCCGCGCTGATCGCCTGGATCCGCACCCCGCGCGCGTCCAGGAGACGCTGCAGCGCGACGATCTCCTCCAGCACCGGCTCGCGCTCGCTGAAGTCGAGGACGAGCGCCGCGCCGCGGAAGAACGCCGCGCGCGCCTCCAGGACGTCGTGCACGTGCGCGAGGATCGACGGGAACGCGACGTCGCGCGGCAGGACCAGACGAACACCGTCCTGGGTACCGCGCACGCGGACGCTCGCCTCGAGCCGCTCTCCGTCCAACATCGTTCTCCCTCTCTCGCGCTCCTCCGCTCAGGCCGCCCGCCCGAAGTAGGTGGCGAGGATCCGGTCGGCGACCGGTACCGCGAACGTCGCCCCCTCGCCACCGTCGCGGATCAGGACGAGGACAAGCACCTCCGGATCGTCGTAGGGGGCGAAAGCAGCGAACCAGGCGTGCGACTTCTTGTACCGCCCGTTCTCGGCTTCCCCGTACTCGGCGGTGCCGGTCTTCCCCGCGATCGGGATGTCCTCACCCGTCCGCACGAACTTTCCCTTCGCGGTCCCGTCCGTCACGGTCCGACGCATCCCGCGCCGGACCGTTTCCAGATGCTCGGGTGCGATCGCCAGTCGTCGCACCACCTCGGGTTCGAAGCGGCGCACGACCTGCCCGCTCTCGTCGCGGAGCTCCTTCACGATGCGCGGTCGATAGTACACTCCCCGGTTGGCGATCGCGGCCAACGCGCATGCCAGCTGCAGCGGCGTACAGGCCAGGTGTCCCTGGCCGATGGAGACGTTTATAGTATCCCCGACCGACCAGTACTCCCGCAATGTCTGGAACATCCACCGCGGATTCGGCACCAGTCCGTCGGCTTCGCCCGCCAGCTCAATCCCCGTCGGTTGCCCGAAGCCGAAGACGTCCCGCAGGTACCGCTCGATCCGCTCGATCCCCAGTCCCGCGAAGTAGTGTTTCTCCGGGTCGCCCGAAATGTAGTAGTGGAGCGGCTCGGTACCCCCCTCCGGAACCTGCCCCGGCGCACCGACGTTGTAGAAGAACACGTTGCAGGACTGCGCGATCCCGTCGAGCACGCCGATCTCGCCGTGCCCGCTCGCCAGCCAGCAGACGTAGGTGTTCCCGCCACGTTCGTCCCACACCGTCGGCACCCGGATCGCCCCCCGGCAGGTGTAGGTCGTTTCCTCGGTGATCACTCCTTCCTGCAGCCCAGCGCAGGCCAAGAGCGGCTTCACCGTCGATCCGGGTGGGAACTCTCCGCTGATCGCGAAGTTGACGAGCGGGTGGAACGGGTCGTCGAGCAGCGCCTGGTACTCGGCTCGGCTCAACCCGCGGACGAACTGCTGGTTGTCGTACGTCGGGAGCGAGACGAGCGCCAGCACTTCTCCCGAACGTGGATCGAGGACGATGGCGACACCGGAACCGACCGGCTCGCGCCCCTGCTCGCGCGCCGCTCGGTCGGCCGCTTGGATCCCCTCGGCCAGCGCCACGGTCACCGCGCGCTGCAAGGTCGCATCGAGCGTGAGCACGACGGTGAGCCCCGGCACCGGGTCGCGCCGACGCTCGAGCAGCTCGCCGACGACGACGTTGCGGGCATCCACCTGCACCCAACGCCCGCCGTGGTGCCCCCGCAGCGCTTCCTCCATCGCTTGCTCCACCCCACCCCGCCCGACCCGGTCGTCCGGGCGATAGGGGTTGGCCGGACTGTCCCCACCGGCGGCCTCGTACTCCTCGCGCGTGATCGGCCCCACGTAGCCGAGGACGTGCGAGAACTCCCGCCCGGCCGGATACTCGCGCACGAGCGTGTCGTCGGTCACTCGCACGCCCGGCAAGGTGGTCGGATTGGCAGCGAGCGTCAAGGCGAGGTCGCGCGGTACGTCCTCGGCGAGCGCGACCGGTACCGCGCTGCCCGCCGCCGAGAGCGCGACGTAGTCGAACCGGTTCAGGACATGCACCCCCGGCAGCCGCTTGGCGGTTTCGCGCAAGTGCGCCGCTTCCTCCGGTGCCAGCTTCTCGCGGACGACGACGTACGCACGGTCCGGCGGTGCCGCGAAGACCCGACCAGCGAGGTCGGCGCCCGGAACGCCGAGCGCCGCGGCGAGCTGGTCCAGCACTTCCCGCTCGTGCCCGGTCGGGAGCGCCGGGCGATGGACGACCAGGAGGTCGTCGAGCCCGAGCGCGCGGACGAGTTGCTCGCGCACCAGCTGTCGCTCGCGCTCGTCCTCGGGGAGCTCGGCCGGTACCAGCCACACCGTCCAGCTGCGGCGGTTGCGCGCCAGCACCTGACCGTTGCGATCGAGGATGAGTCCGCGCGGCGCCCGGAGCGGCTCGAACCGGACCATGCTCCCCTGGGCCGCGCGTTGATAGCGCGGGCGCTCACGCAGCTGCATGATGCCGAGCTTGGCCAGCACGGCGCCGAAACCGAGCACCATCGCGCTGCGCAGCAGGAAGACGCGCCGCGTCAGCCGCTCGTTGCGACCCTTTTCCGGCTCGACCGGCGGCGCGATCGACTTCGGGGCAGGGAGGTCGAGTCCCCGGCGTCCGCTCCTACCGCGCACGACCGACTCCTACCCGCGCGAAGAGCGCGATGACGCCGTAGACGATCGGCACCGCGATCACGTTGAGCAGCCCGACCAGAACCGCGGTGATCGCGGCGTCCATCCAGACGTCCGTCTCGCCCGGCCACCGCAGGAGCGTCACGAGGAAGCGGTACGTCAGCGTGACGAGACCGACGAAGCCCATGAGCGGCACGATAGCGCTGCGGTACATGCTCCGCCGGGCTGCGGCACCCACGACCGCAGCAGGCAGCAGCGCGAGGACGTGCAGTCCCCATGGGTGCGCCGCGAGGAGGTCGAGCGCGAGCCCGCCGACACTGGCCCAGACGAGCCCGGCGCGCAGACCGTCCACGGCGCTCGCGACGAGGACGACGCCGAGCACGAGGTCGGGGAAGAGGCCGAACGGTGCCGAGCGCGGCAACACCAGCACCTCGAGTGCAGCGGCACCGAGAAGGAGCGTCACGATGACGAGCTGCCGCACCGAGTCACACCCCAACCCCGCGGTCGTTCTCGCGGCAATCGTACCACGCCGGGGCTCAGGCTCCGGGCGGCCGGGCAGTCTCGAGCACGCGGACCTGCGCCTCCGCCCCGGGCATATCGCTGGCGCGCAGCGCGGCGATCGTGCGCTCGACCGGATAGCGAACCCGCCGGAACTCGACTCTCCAGCGTTCACCGTCCCACGTGAGCAGTGCGTAGGCCGCCCGCTGGTCGCCGTCGAACGGAAGTCCGACGCTCCCCACCGCCACGACCAGCCGTCCGTTCAGCTGCCACTCGGCCTGGACGTGAATGTGGCCGTAGGCCAGCGCCGCGCCGCCGGCAGCGTCGAGGAGCGCAGCGACCTCCTCGCGCGAAGCGGTAGCCGGCACGGGCGGGTGAGCGCTCCAGGGCGTGGCATGGACGACGGTCAGCGCCGCACCGGTCGGCACCGGCACCGTGTACCGCAGTGGGAGTTCCGCCAGGTAGTCGATCACCTCGGCCGGGAGACGCGCCGCGCACCAGCGGTAGCGCTCGGCGAGCGCCGGATTGTCGAGATGGCGCAAGCGGGGATCCCCG
Source organism: Thermomicrobium sp. (assembly GCA_026419575.1). Lineage (GTDB taxonomy): Bacteria > Chloroflexota > Chloroflexia > Thermomicrobiales > Thermomicrobiaceae > Thermomicrobium. Next base: position 7,976 of record JANZZC010000164.1, read on the forward strand.
ACCTGCGCCGGACGAGCGCCGCCCGTCGCCACCTCCACCAGGAACTCGTCCGTGTTCCCGCGCACCGCCGGAATGCCGCGGCGCCGGAACTCGTCGATGCATTCGGCTGGCCACGGCCCACCGAAGGCGAAGTCGCCAGCCATCACGATCCGGTCCGGACCGAGCCGTTCGATGTCCTCCAGCACCGCCTCGAGGGCCGGCAAGTTCCCGTGAGTATCGGAGATCACCGCGACACGCATCGCTCGCCTGTCCCTCCACGACGTCGCCTGCTCGCTCCCGAGAAGCGTACCGCGTTTAGTAGAGTAGGCATGAGGACGCGCAACGGAGGGGGAGCACGTGACGAAACTCGTCGAAAGCACCGAGGCGGCACGAGAGGGCCTGCCGGAAGAGGGTCGGCAGCGCGTCGCCATCGCCCGGCTCTTTCCCGAACTCGACTGCGGACGCTTCCCCGTGAAGCGGATCGTCGGCGACGAGATGGTCGTCGAGGCCGATATCTTCGCCGACGGGCACGACGCGCTCGCTGCGGTGCTCCGGTACCGCGGCCCCGGCCGGAGCGAGTGGTCGGAGGTCCCCTTCGAGTTCGTGTCCAACGACCGCTGGCGCGCCCGCTTCGTCCTGAGCGAACTCGGCGTCTGGGAATACACGGCGGTCGCCTGGATCGACCGCTTCGCGACCTGGCGACGCGACCTCCGCAAGCGGATCGAGGCTGGACAGGACATCGCCGTCGACCTGCTCATCGGCGCCGAGCTCGTCGAGACGTTCGCCGCCAGCGCAGCGGAACCGGACGCCGCCTGGCTCCGCGCAGCGGCGACCCGCCTGCGCGGCGGTCCGGACGCAGTGGAACTGGCGCTCTCGCCGGAGCTCGCCGAGCGGATGCAGCGGGCCGACCCACGACGGTTCGCGACCGCCTACGGGCGCATCCTCCGGGTCGTCGTCGACCGGGAGCGCGCGCGCTTCAGCACCTGGTACGAACTCTTCCCCCGCTCCTGCGCGCCGGAACCCGGCCGCCACGGGACCTTCCGCGACTGCGAAGCCTGGCTGCCGCACATCGCCGAACTCGGGTTCGACGTACTCTACCTCCCGCCGATCCATCCGATCGGGCGTACGCACCGCAAGGGGAAGAACAACAGCCTGGTCGCGGGGCCGGACGACCCGGGGAGCCCGTGGGCGATCGGCGGCGAAGAGGGCGGACACGACGCGGTGCATCCCCAGCTCGGTACCTTGGAGGACTTCCGCGCCTTCGTCGCGCGGGCTCGCGACTACGGGATCGAGATCGCCATGGACCTGGCTTTCCAGTGCTCGCCGGACCACCCGTACGTCCGCGAGCATCCGGAGTGGTTCCGCAAGCGGCCGGACGGGACGATCCAGTACGCCGAGAACCCACCCAAGAAGTACCAGGACATCTACCCCTTTGACTTCGAATCGCCGGCCTGGCGCTCGCTCTGGCTGGAGCTCCTGCGGATCGTCCGCTTCTGGATCGAGCAGGGGATCCACATCTTCCGGGTCGACAACCCGCACACCAAGCCGTTCCCGTTCTGGGAATGGCTGATCGGCGAGGTCAAGCGGGACTATCCGGAGGTGATCTTCCTCTCCGAGGCGTTCACACGCCCCAAGGTGATGTATCACCTCGCCAAGCTCGGCTTCACCCAGTCGTATACCTACTTCGCATGGCGCAACACGAAGACGGAGATCGAGTCCTACTTCACCGAACTCACTCGGACCGAGGTACGCGAGTTCTTCCGCCCAAACCTGTGGCCGAATACGCCCGATATCTTGACCGAGTACCTGCAGACGGGCGGGCGACCGGCCTTCGTGATCCGGCTGATCCTCGCCGCGACCCTCGGCGCGAGCTACGGGATCTACGGGCCACCGTACGAACTCTGCGAGGCGACCCCGCTCGCGCCGGGGAGCGAGGAGTACCTGAATTCCGAGAAATACGAGATCCGGTACTGGAAGCTTGACGCCCCGCATTCCATCGCGCCGATCATCGCCCGCGTCAACCGGATCCGGCGCGAGAACCCGGCGCTGCAGCAGGACTGGACGCTCCGCTTCCACCGGGTCGACAACGACCAGCTCATCGCCTACTCGAAGACGAGTCTGGACAAGCGGAACGTGATCCTCACGGTGGTGAACCTCGACCCGCACCATCGGCACAGCGGCTGGGTCACGCTCGACCTGGCGGCCCTCGGTGTCCCAGCGGACGTTCCCTACCAGGTGCACGACCTCTTGACCGGCGAGCGCTACATCTGGCAAGGCGCCCACAACTACGTCGAACTCGATCCGCACGTGATGCCGGCGCACATCTTCCTGATCCGGCAACGCGTCCGGACCGAACACGACTTCGAGTACTACGAGTGAGGGGTGCGATGGCGGTCAAGGCAGGCGAGCGACGCCGCACGGCTCCGGCCCCGCAACTGCCGGACGATCCGCTCTGGTACAAGGACGCCATCATCTACGAGCTGCACGTCCGGGCGTTCTACGACAGCAACGGGGACGGTATCGGCGATTTTCCCGGTCTGACGCAGAAGCTCGACTATCTCGAAGACCTCGGCATCACGGCCGTCTGGCTCCTGCCGTTCTACCCGTCCCCGCTCCGCGACGATGGGTACGACATCGCCGACTACACCGATGTCCATCCCGCCTACGGGACGTTGCGCGACGTCAAGGAGTTCATCCGCGAAGCGCATCACCGCGGGATCCGGGTCATCACCGAACTCGTGTTGAACCATACCTCCGACCAGCACCCCTGGTTCCAGCG
>JANZZC010000051.1 GCA_026419575.1 Thermomicrobium sp.
GAACCAGGCCGCGCGCTCCCATCCGTACGCCGGGACGACGAAGACCGGGTCGGTGGTGACCGCCATTACCTGACCGTTGCCGAGGTCGACGATCCCTACGTCGACGCCATGCTGGGGCGGCACCAGCACCTGCGGCGCGGCTGCACCGAGGTTCGGAAGAATGATCCGGTCGAATACCTCGCGGGAGATCTTGCCGAGCGTCGGCAGCTCCAGACCCATCCGGCTCCTCCTTCGTCCTCACCGCGCTCCATCATCGCAGAGGACGCGAGCAGACGCACGACCGTGACCGTATCGGTCCCGGTCGCTCACCAAGCGCACGCGTCGGCCAGGTCGCGCCACCCCGGTCCGGCTCGCTCGAGCACTGCTCCCACCTCACGCCGCACCGACGCTCGAGCACTCGACCAGCGCCGCGAACCAGGCGTGGAATCGGGCATCCTCGGTGAGCTCGGGATGGAACGCCGTGCCGATCGCGTTCCCCTGACGCACCGCCACCGGCGTACCGTCCGGAAGGCGCGCCAGCACCTCGACCGTCGGTCCGATCGCCGAGACGACCGGGGCACGGATGAAGACCGCGCGGATCGGGGGCGGACCGAGCGGCTCCACGAGGAGGTCGCACTCGAAGCTCTCGCGCTGCGAACCGAACGCGTTGCGGCGCACGACCGCGTGGATGAGACCGAGGACCAGCTGGTGCCGAGCACGGGTCTCGGGATCGACGTCGCGCGCGAGCAGGATGAGCCCCGCGCACGTACCCCACACCGGCATCCCGGCCTGCACTCGCGCCCGGATCGGCTCGACGAGGTCGAACCGCTCGAGCAGCCGCCCGATGGTCGTGCTCTCCCCGCCCGGGAGAATCAGGCCATCGACCGAACGGAGGTCGCGTGCCGTCCGCACCTCGCGGGCCGCCACGCCGAGCCGGTCGAGCGTAGCCAAGTGTTCGGCGAAGTCGCCCTGGAGAGCCAGCACACCGATGGTCGGGCGCATCGCGACCCCCTCACCAGCCGCGCGGGGCGAGCCGCTGCTCCGGCGCGAGCGTCGCGAGGTCGATCCCCGGCATCGCCTCGCCGAGACCGCGCGACACGCGAGCGAGCACCTCGGGATCCCGGTAGTGCGCCACCGCTTCGACGATCGCCTTGGCGCGGGCGAACGGGTTCTCGGACTTGAAGATTCCGGAACCGACGAACACTCCTTCGGCACCGAGCTGCATGACGAGCGCAGCGTCCGCTGGGGTCGCCACACCGCCGGCGCAGAAGAGCACCACCGGGAGCCGCCCCTGCTCGGCGACCTCGCGGACGAGCTCGTAGGGCGCGCCGATCTCCTTCGCCGCCGTCACCAGCTCCTCGCGCGGGAGAGCCGCCAATCGACGGATGCCGTCGAGAATCTCGCGAAGGTGCCGGACCGCTTCGACGATGTTGCCGGTCCCTGCCTCGCCTTTGCTGCGGATCATCGCGGCACCCTCGGCGATCCGGCGGAGCGCCTCGCCGAGGTCGCGCGCGCCGCAAACGAAGGGGACTCGGAACCGATGCTTCTCGATGTGATAACGGTCGTCGGCCGGCGTCAGGACTTCGCTTTCGTCGATGAAGTCGACGCCGATGGCCTCGAGGATCTGTGCCTCGACGAAGTGACCAATGCGCACCTTGGCCATCACCGGGATCGTCACGGCCTCCTTGATGCGGAAGATCCGCTCGGGGTCAGCCATGCGCGCAACCCCACCGTCGCGGCGGATATCGGCCGGAACGCGCTCCAACGCCATCACCGCGACGGCGCCAGCTTCCTCGGCGATCTGCGCCTGCTCCGGGGTGACGACGTCCATGATGACTCCGCCCTTGAGCATCTGGGCTAGCCCCACCTTGGTACGCCAGGTGGCCTGCTCGACGCGGAACTGCTCGCTGTGCATGACCGTCCTCCTTCCCGACCCGACGCTCACACGATCGGTGTCGTTGCACGCCGAACGAACTCGCGGGCCTCGCGGACAGCGGCGAGGGCGTGGGACAGTCTTCGGGCCGCCTCCACCAGAGCGGTGGGATTCGGGTAGGTGAAGTTGAGGCGCATCCAGGAGCGCCCGGCTGCCGGATCGACGAAGAAACTCTCGCCGGGAGCGAAAACCACACCGCGACGGGCTGCCTCCGGCAGGAGATCGCGGGCGCGGAGCCCTCCGGTGAGCTCGCACCAGAGATAGAGACCACCCGTGGGCAGCGCGAAGCGGAGGGCATCTCCCAGTTCGCGCCGGAGCGCGTTCGCCAGGAGGTCGCGGCGTTCGCGATAGGTGACGCGGAGCTCCTCGAGATGGCTCTCGAGCAAGCCCCGTTCCAGGATCGCCCAGATCGCCCACTGCATGAGCGGATTGGTATCGAGGTCGACGAGCTGCTTGACGAGCGTGAGCTGGCGGACGACCGCCCAGGGCGCGATAACCCATCCGATCCGGAACCCTGGAAACAGCACCTTGGACACCGTGGTGAGCGAGACGACCGTGCCGTCGGTGTCGAGCGCGGCGAGCGGTGGCGGTGGCGGGGCTTCGTACCAGAGTTCGCGGTACGGGTCGTCCTCGACGATCGGGATACCGGTTCGGGCCGCGAGCTCGAGAAGGCGACGCCGCCGCTCGAGCACGAGCGTCGTACCCGAGGGATTCTGGAAAGTGGGTAGCGTATAGACGAGCTTCGGCCGGCGATGCTCGAGCGCCTGTTCGAGCACGCTGACCCGCATCCCGAACTCGTCGATCGGGATGGGGAGCAACCGCGCACCGAGAGCGCGGAACACCTGAAGCGCGCCGACATAGGTCGGGGCCTCCACCGCGACCAGATCGCCGGGTTCCAGGAGGGCGCGTGCGATGAGGTAGAGCCCCTGCTGCGAGCCGGAGACGACGAGCACCTGCTCCGGCGAACAGCGGATGCCGCTCCGTTGCGCCCAGCGGGCGATCGCCTCGCGCAGCGGCGGATAGCCTTCGGCTGGGCAGTATTGGAGCAGCCGAGCGCCCTGGCTGTGGAGCGCCTCGTCGAGGAGCTGGCGGATCATCGAGATCGGGTAGCACTCGGGTGCCGGTTGACCCGTCGCCAGCGAGATGACGTCGGCTCGGCTCGCGGCTGCCGACGCATCCTCGAGCGCAGGGTCGTAGAGTGCCGAAGCCAGGGGGGCGAAGAGCTGCGGCCAGGGGACGCCCCGCGCTGGAGCTTCGGCACCGGGGCGGCGGTTCGGATCGACCACGACGGTTCCGCGCCCGACATGGCCCGCGATGAGCCCCTCGGCCGCCAACTCACGGTAGGCGCTGACCACCGTCGACCGGTTGACACCGAGCATGGCAGCGAGTCGGCGTTCCGGCGGCAAGCGCGTGCCGGGTGGCAGCTCACCGCTGGCGATGCGCCGGCGCAGTTGGTCGGCCAGCTGCCGGTACAACGGGACGCGGGACGTGCGGTCCAACCTGATCTGCATGCGCCCTCCTCGCAGCACTGCGTCAACCCTAGCCAGGCGTGTCCCTCATGCCAACGTCCATTCTGGCCAAACGACCCCAACCAAACCAACCACTCGGCCTTCATTGGCTGGCTTGGGCGGCACGCGCGGAAGCTGTGCCGAACACCGAACAGGAGGTCGACGGTACCAGCGTCGACCGAGCTCGCCGAGCGGGTCGACGCAGTGGGGGCACTCGGTGACAGGCTCACTCGGGAAAAGGCGTCGCCACGCGGAAAACGCAGAGTGCGGGGAGAGAGGCGTGCAGCCAGGGAGAGAAGTCGAACTGCGCTCGTGGACGAATGCAGAACGCTCGAGGCCGTCGACCCTCAGTCGTGCAGAAAACCCGGGGGGTCGACGGAGCCAGCCGGACTGGCCGATCGTGCGGCGCCGACGCCGGGATCGAGCATCGTGACGTGGCTTGATCCACCCTCGGCGCAGGCGTATACTCCAGACCGCGACTCGGCGTCGTGACGCGCCCCGGCTTGGGTTTCGACAGTACCTATGAGGGCTTGAAACTCGCTTCGCGCCCGTAGCACATCACCGGCTCGCGTGTTTCGACAGTACCTATGAGGGCTTGAAACCCGGAACGCGCAGACAGCGTCGAGCACTTCTTCGAGTTTCGACAGTACCTATG
>JANZZC010000073.1 GCA_026419575.1 Thermomicrobium sp.
GACGCAGCGCCGATGATAGTGCGGTGTAGCCCGCGCGAAAGTAGGTCACCGCCAGGCAGACCCACCCGAAAACGCCCATCCCTCGCCCGCAGCAGGGATGGGCGTTTTGCTTTCCACCGCCGCAGCGGCGGCTCCGCTCGCCCCGCTGCCGGCGTTCGTGCAGCCACCCTGCCGGGCGTCCCGACCCCTCCCGCCCCGCCGTCACGACCCGTGAACCGCGATGACACCGGCATGGCCGGCGCCGGCAACCCGTTGACGAAAACCGGTAACTCCGCACGGAGCGCGCTGGACTTGCGCCGGGAAGGCGCGTAGGCTCGGTTCGCCCTGCACCGAGGAGACTCCCGCCGGACCATGAGCCGCCCCAGCCTCCGGGCCGTTCCCGCCGCCAGGAACAAGGTGATGATCGTCGACGACCAGAGCACCGGGCGGGCCATCCTCGCCGAGGTCGTTCGCAGCATCGACGCGAACGTGGAAGTCGAGCAGTTCGACAGCCCCCTCGCAGCGGTGCGCTGGGCGGCAACGCACGTCGCCGACCTCGTCCTCGTGGACTACCAGATGCCCGAGCTCGACGGCGTCGAGTTCGTGCAGCGGCTGCGGCTGCTCCCGGCCTATGCGCATGTCCCGATGGTCATGGTGACCGTCCACGACGACCGCAAGCTCCGCTACCTCGCGCTCGACGCCGGCGTCACGGACTTCCTCACCAAGCCGATCGACGCCCGCGAGTGCCTCGCGCGCGCGCGGAACCTGCTCACACTACGGCGGCAGCAGCTCGCGCTCGAGGACAAGGGGCGGCTCCTCGAGGGAATGGTCCAGGAGGCCACCCGGGAAGTGCGCGCCCGCGAGAAGGAGACGCTCCTTCGCCTGGCGCGCGCGGGCGAGTTCCGCGACGAGGCCACCGGCAACCACATCGTGCGGATGGCCCGCTACTCGCGCCTGATCGCCGACACACTCGGCCTGGGCGGCGACGAGGGGGAGACGATCGAGCTCGCCGCGCCGCTGCACGACATCGGCAAGATCGGCGTCCCGGACCGGATCCTCCTCAAGAACGGCGCGCTCACTCCGGAAGAGACCGAAGAGATGCGCCGGCATCCGGTCATCGGGTACGAGATCCTCAAGGACAGCCCGTCCAAATACCTGCGGATGGGCGCCCTGATCGCCCTGGGACACCACGAGAAATACGACGGGTCCGGCTACCCGTACGGGCTCGTTGGCGACCACATCCCGCTGCCGGCCCGCATCGTCGCCGTGGCCGACGTCTACGACGCGCTGACCTCGCGGCGCCCGTACAAGGGCGCTTGGGTCGGGGACGAGGCGCTCGGTTATCTGCGGAGCCAGGCCGGCAAGCATTTCGACCCGGCGATCGTCACCGCTTTCGTCAGCGTCCGGTCGGAGGTCACCCGCATCCAGCTCGAGTTGCAGGACGTGCGGCCGGACACGCCACCGCCGGGCGATATGGCGGAGGGTGCGAGCCAGTGAGGACGCTCGCGGCAAGGCTCCGTGCGCGCCTCAGCGGGCGCCCGGACACCGAGCACGAGCAGGCCATCGTCCGGCTCGTCGTCGGAGGGGTTCTTTTCTTCTACCTGCTGCCCCAGGCGTTCGAGCGCAGCGGGCCGGCGTGGGCGGCGAACTACCAGTACCTCCTCGCGATGGTGGCCTACCTCGTGCTGGCCGCCGTGATCTTCGTCGACATCCTCGCGCGGCCGGGAATTTCGCGTTCGCGTCGCGTTCTCGCCGCCGTCGCGGACATCGGGGCGGTCACGTACTTCATGGCGCAGACCGGGGCGCACGGGGCGCCGCTGTTCCTCGTCTACCTCTGGATCACGCTCGCGAACGGGTTCCGCTTCGGCCGGCGCTATCTCCTGGTCAGCCTGGCCCTGAGCGCGGCGGGATTCGTGCTCGTGCTCGCGGCGAGCCCGTTCTGGCGGGAGCACCTCGACATGGGCGTCGGCCTGCTCATCGGGTTCGTGGCGATTTCGGTGTACGTGCTGAGCCTCGTCAACCGGATGTTCGACGCGATCGCCCGTGCGGAAGCCGCGAACCACGCCAAGCGCCGGTTCATTTCGATGGTGAGCCACGAGATGCGGACGCCGCTCAACGCGGTCATCGGCATGTCGGACCTCCTGCAGGCCGGCACGCTCGACCGCGAGCAGTCGGAGATGGTGCGCACCATCGGCTCGTCGTCGCGGGTCCTGCTGGGCCTGGTGGAGGACGTGCTCGACTTCTCGAAGATCGAGGCCGGGAAGCTCACGATCTCCGTGACCGATTTCGACCTGCACGCGCTCGTCAACAGCGTCGCGCGCATCTTCGCGCTGCAGGCGAGCGAGAAGAACCTCGACTTCCACGTCGTCATGATGCCCGAGGTGCCGCATGCCCTTCGCGGCGATCCCCATTACATCCGCCAGGTGGTCATCAACCTCACGAGCAACGCGCTCAAGTTCACCGAAGCGGGGAGCGTCACGGTCCACGTGGCCAAGGTGGCGGAGTCGGCCGAGCGGGTCACGCTGAAGTTCTCGGTCCGGGACACCGGCATCGGCATCGCGCCGGAGAACCAGGCGCGCATCTTCGAGAGCTTCACGCAGGCCGACGACAGCACGACGCGCCGGTTCGGCGGCACGGGGCTCGGGACGACGATCTCCAAGCAGCTCGTCGAGCTGATGGGCGGCCGGATCGGCGTCGAGAGCGCCGTCGGCTTGGGCAGCACCTTCTGGTTCGAGATCGAGCTCGAGAAGCAGACCGAGTCCGCGGTGGCGGTGGAGCAGGGCGCGCAGGTGATCGCCGGCTCGCGGGTCCTGATCATCGGGAGCGAGGAGAGCGCGCGGGCGATCGGGGCACTGCTCGAGGGGTGGGGCACCGGTTGGGTCTCGGCGCCCGGGCCCGACACCGCGGCGACCGTCATGGCGGTCGAGGCGAAACGCGGATTGCCCTTCCGCATGGTGCTGGTCCACGCCGAGTCGCTGCGGCAGGGGCAGGCGGTTCTCGGCCGGGTCCGCCGGTCGCCGGACGTCGCCGGGATCCCGGCGATCCTGGTGGTTCCGCGCGGGGCGGCCGGCGCGCAAGGCCCGGCGTCTTCGCACGACTTCAGCGCGGTGCTGGAAGCGCCCGTCGACAAGCGGCTCCTCTTCAACGCCCTGCACGCCATCGCCGCGGACGAGCCGCAGCAGGGCGTGGTGGCCCTGCGCGACTACCTCAAGCGCAAGGATGTGCTCCCGTCGTACCGGATCCTGCTGGTCGACGACCACGCCACGAACCGTGCCGTCGTCGGGAGGATCCTGGAGCGCTCGGGGCACACCGTGGTATCCGTGTCCTCGGGCGACGAGGCCCTCGACGCTGCCGAGGAGCAACGGTTCGACCTCGTGATCCTGGACCGCAACTGTCTCTTATACACATCT
>JANZZC010000120.1 GCA_026419575.1 Thermomicrobium sp.
AGATGTGTATAAGAGACAGACTCATGGATATGGCCGTGCAGGCTGAGCACCGGCTGGTAGCGCTCGATCGCCGCGCGCACGGCGCGACTGCCCACCGGAACCATGTTCGGCTGCCCGCCGACCATGACGATCGAGAGATCGTCCCGGAGCTGCGGGGCGCTGTCCAGCGTCGAGTCGTACGGCGGACAGTGCAGGTTGAAGATCGCCGGTCGACTGGGGTCGAGCTCCCGCGCCAGTCGCTCGATCCGGGCCGCGAGCTCCTCTTCCGGGAGTTCTCGCGGACTCTTCCACGGCGTCGGGTTCGCCCACGCCAAGCTAAGGAGCTGGTAACCGTCCAGATCGAGCACCGCCCCGTCGGGATTGATCACGACGTCGCTCGCATTCAGAACGTCGTCGATATCGAACTCGTCGTCGTTGCCCGGCATCACGAAGCAGCGGACACCCGTACCGCGCAAGCGCTCCTCGGCCAGCCGGACCCACCGGGCGACCGACTCGCGCATGACACGGCGGAACACCGCGTCCGCATAGGCAGGGTCGGCCTCCATGCGGGCGAGTTCGTCCAGGTCGCAACGATAGGGATAGAAACCGTTGAAGCGGATCCGCTTCTCCGCCTCCTCGACCTCGGCGAGGTCGCGCAGCACCTCGTGCCGGCCGAGGAAGGTCATCTCCCAGTGCCCGTCGACCGAGACGATTGGCACGAGCACCTTGCCGGTCAGGTCGCCCCCGAGGATCAAGGTGTCGACCCCGTAGAACTTGGCCGCATTGAGGAACTTGAGGAAGCACCGCTCGGAGCCGTGCACGTCGCTCGTGTAGTAGAGCGCCAGCCGCGTCGACGCCCGCTCCTTCCCCCGTCGGAACCAGACCATCGCTCCGTTCCCTCGCTCGCTTCGACCGCTAGTCCCGTCGCACTTCTTCCGGGAGCTCGTACCAACGCTTGCGTTCGCCGATCATCGCGCGCAGCTTCCAGGCGCGACTCTTCGGTGCCTCCTCGACCGCCCGCCAGAGTTCCTCCAGGCGCCGCAGCGAGACGAACTCGCCCGTCAGCTCTCGCTCCAGCACCAGCGCACGCACCCGCTCGACGTTCTCCTTGGCTGTCCGATACCACCCCCAATCGTTGGCGAGGACCTCGACGATACGCCGGATGTCGATCGTCTCCTCGTCGCCGTAGCCGAGCGGGTGATCGTGCAGGAGCGCGACGATGTCGACGAGGTCCTTCTCGTTCGCTTCCCAGATCTGCAACTTGGTGAGCAGCAGATCGGCCAGCGGCAGCGTCCAGCGATCCCGCGTCAACCGCTCGCGCAGATCGAGCGTATGGCACATCCGCAATTGGTCCAGGAACACGTCGATCTGACGCTCGTGGTGCGGATCCCAGAAGAAAAGCCGCTGATGGCCGTGCAGCGTGTTGAACTCGCGGTCAGCCTGGTATCCGAGCTCAGCGAAGAGCGCCTCGATCGCACGCTTCTGCGACGAGAGCCCGGCGAGATCGGCGTCGCGGTAGTTCCGCTGCAAGGCCCGATGCGTCGCGCTCGGCGAGTGCAGGAAGACGGCGACACCACCGAGGGCCCGCAGGATCACCCCGCGCGCCTCCGCTGCATCGAGGATCCGCCGCACCTCGTCGCGGATATCGTCGAGCGGAACCGTCGAGACGACCCGTTCCTCCACCGTTTCCCTCCACGCATCCAGAATCAGGCGGAGCTGTCGATCGGTACGCCGTTCCGGCATGCACGATGCGAATCGTGATCCTTCATCACCTGCTCGCTTCGACTCGATCAGCCGGGTCGGGCACGTTTCCCGGGCAAGTATAGGAAGAATCGTCGGTCTCCACAACACCGCGCCCTGGCGGCCCCGCCAGCCGTGCCCCGCACGGCCGGGCACGCCGGTGGATCTGCGGCACGAGCCGGTCGCGCGGCGCCCGAGACGGAACGAGGCTGGTGCGGCTCGCGCACCAGCCTCTCCTGCTCGTCCGAGCGGACTACGTCACACGTCGCCTTCGCGCGGACCGAGGGCAGCCTGGGCCGCCGCCAGCCGAGCGATCGGCACACGGTAGGGAGATGCCGAGACGTAGTCGAGGCCGACTTCGTGGCAGAAGCGGATGCTCGCCGGATCCCCCCCGTGCTCGCCGCAGATCCCGAGCTTGATGTCCGGCCGCGTCGCGCGCCCACCGTCCCGCGCGATCTCGATGAGCCGCCCGACGCCCGCTCGGTCGAGCGTCTGGAAGGGATCGGCCGGGTAGATGCCGTGCTCGAGATAGTACGGCAGGAACCGCCCGGCGTCGTCGCGCGAAATCCCGAACGTCATCTGCGTCAGGTCGTTCGTACCGAAGCTGAAGAACTCCGCTTCGCGCGCGACCTCGTGCGCGGTCAACGCGGCACGCGGCACCTCGATCATCGTCCCGACCGAGTACGGAATCTCACGACCCGCTGCGGCGAAGAGTTCGCGCGCGACCCGGTCGATGATCTCGCGCTGCAGCATGAGCTCGCGGACATCGGAGACGAGCGGGATCATGATCTCGGGATGCACGTCGATCCCCTCGGACGCGCACTGCAGCGCCGCGCTGAAGATGGCGCGCGCCTGCATCTCGGTGATTTCCGGCGCCGTGATCCCCAGGCGGCACCCGCGGTGCCCGAGCATCGGGTTCGCTTCGGTGAGCGCCTGTACCTTGGCGCGGACCGCCTCCGGCGACACTCCCAGCCGGCTCGCCATCTCCCGGATCTCTTCGTCGTGCTTCGGCAGGAACTCGTGCAGCGGCGGATCGAGCGTGCGGATCGTCACCGGGAAACCGGCCATCGCCTTGAAGATGCCGAGGAAGTCTTCGCGTTGCATCGGCTCCAGCTTGGCCAGTGCGGCCCGCCGTTCCTCCGGCGTGGTGGCCATGATCATTTCGCGCATCGCCCAGATGCGGTCTCCCTGGAAGAACATGTGCTCGGTGCGGCAGAGACCGATCCCTTCGGCCCCGAGCTCGCGCGCCTTGGCCGCGTCCTCCGGCGTGTCGGCATTGGCCCGGACCCGAAGGCGCCGGAACTGGTCGGCCCATGCCAGGAGCTCCGCCAGGTCACCGCCGACGCTCGGCGGAATGGTCGGTACCTCGCCGAGCATCACTGCCCCGGTGGACCCGTCGATAGTGATCACGTCGCCGCGGCGAACGACGATGTCCCCGACGCGGAACTCCTGCCGCTCGTAATCGACGACGATCGCCGAGCAACCGACGACGGCCGGCTTCCCGATGCCGCGCGCCACGACCGCCGCATGGCTCGTCATCCCGCCACGGGCCGTCAGGATGCCGCGCGCGGCCAGCATGCCGTGGAAGTCGTCCGGGGACGTCTCCAGGCGCACGAGGATCACCGCCTCGCCCCGGTCACCCAGCAGCTTCGCTTCGTCGGCATCGAAGACCACTTTGCCGCTCGCCGCACCGGGGCTCGCCGGCAATCCCTTCGCGCTCGGTTCGCCCTTCCAGGACGGATCGATCATCGGCTGGAGGAGCTGGTCCAGGTGCTCCGGCGAGACGCGCAGCACGGCTTCCCGCGGTTCGATCAGCCCCTCGTGCACCATATCGACGGCGATCTTGACGGCGGCTCGTCCCGTCCGCTTGCCGGTGCGCGTCTGCAGCATCCACAGCTTGCCGCGCTCGACCGTGAACTCGAGATCCTGCATGTCGCGGTAGTGCCGCTCCAGACGATCGGCGACCTCGAGCAGCTGTTCGTAGGCGCCGCGGAGCAGCGGATCGTTCGCCATCTCCTGGATCGGTTGCGGCGTGCGGATACCGGCGACCACGTCCTCGCCCTGCGCGTTCGTCAGGTATTCACCGAAGATCCCCTTCTCGCCGGTGCTCGGATTCCGGGTGAAGGCGACACCGGTGGCCGAGTCGGGGCCGAGGTTGCCGAAGACCATCGCCTGGACGTTGGCAGCGGTGCCGAGATCGTGCGGGATTCCATGGGCGTTCCGGTAGTCGATCGCCCGCCGGTTGTTCCACGATTCGAAGACGGCGAGGATCGCCCGCCGCAGTTGCTCGAACGGGTCCTGGGGGAACTCGGCGCCGGTCGCCTCGCGAACGATCCGCTTGTACGTCTCCACCAACCGCGCGAGCTCCGCCGCCGGAATCTCGTAGTCCTGGATCACGCCGATCTCGCGCTTGAGCTCGTCGAGCGCGTCCTCGAAGCGTTCGGAGGGGATATCCAGCACGACTTTGCCGAACATCTGGATCAACCGGCGGTAGCAGTCGTAGGCGAAGCGCTCGTTCGAGGTCATCGCAGCGAGGCCGCGGACCGTCTCGTCGGTCAGCCCGACGTTGAGGATGGTGTCCATCATGCCGGGCATCGAGAACTTGGCGCCGGAACGGACCGAGACGAGCAGTGGCTGCGCCGGATCGCCGAAGCGCCGACCGATCTGCATCTCGATGTCGCGCAGGCCCTCCAGCACCTCGTCCCACAGTCCCTCGGGGAACTGCCGCCCGCCCTGCAGATAGGCGACGCAGGCGCGCGTCGTCACGGTGAATCCCGGCGGGACCGGCAAACCGATCCGCGTCATCTCGGCGAGGTTCGCCCCCTTCCCGCCGAGGAGGTCACGCATCTGCGCGTTCCCTTCCCGGAAGAGGTAGACCCAGCGTCGTCCGGTCGCCACCGTCGTCATGACGCTCCCTCCCGCTTCTTCGCTCCGCTGCCCCTCGCACTGGACGAAAACGCGAACGCCCCGTGTCCTTTGTCTACCCGTCGACGACGAGCTTGGCAAGACTCGCGAGCAAGGTCTTCGTGCCGTGCCGCTTGAACTCGACCGTCACCTCTTGATCGCCCGCGCTGTCCCGTACCGCCACGACGACTCCGTCGCCGAACCTCGCGTGGAAGACCCGCTGACCCGGGCGGAAGCGCGTGACCGCCGGCGTCGGCGTCGTCCCTGCATCACCGGTCGACCCACGCTCCGCCAGAATCCCTCTCGGGAACGGCCGCTCCCCGACCGGCAGGCCACGGTTCTCGGCTGGACGCGCCGATCGGCTCGGGCGTTCCGGTCGCTCGAGGACTTCTTCGGGAAGCGCCTCGAGGAAGTGCGAGGGAACACCGCGTTCCCGCAACCCGAATCGACTCCGGACTTGCGCATAGCTCAGATAGAGACAGCGCTTCGCCCGCGTGATGCCGACGTAGAAGAGCCGACGTTCCTCCTCGAGCTCCGCCTCGCTCTCGAGCGCCCGCACGTGCGGAAGCAGCCCCTCCTCGACGCCGATCAAGAACACGACCGGGAACTCGAGTCCCTTCGCCGCATGGAGCGTGAGCAACGTCACCTGATCGCCACCGAACTCGGCCTCGTCGACGCCCGCGACCAGCGCCGCTTCCTCCAGGAACCGCTCCAACCCCTCCTTCGCCGGGAGCGCGTCGTACCGCTCGAGCACGCTGCGCAGCTGCACGAGGTTCTCCCAGCGCTCCCGTTCCGTCGGATCGCTCGCCTCGCGATACCGGGCCGCGAGCCCGCTCCGCTCGAGCGCGAGCTCGTAGACGCCGCTCAACGGCTGCACCGCGAGCGCACCGCGCAGCCGAACGAGTTCGGACCAGATCTCCCGCAGGCGCTTCTCGGCAGTCGCGGCGAGCACCGGCGGCGCGCAGTCCAGTTCGCCAGCGAGCGCCAGCAGCGCCTCGGCCGGCGAGCGTCCGACCGCGCTACCCCACCGCTCGAGCTCGCCCACCGTCTTGTCACCGATGCCGCGGCCGAACACCGTTTCCCGCAGCACCCGCTGCAGACCGAGCCAGTCCTTCGGGTTGGCCAGTACCCGCAAGAGCGCGAGCGCGTCCTTGACCTCCTTGCGCTCGTAGAAGCGGACACCGCCAACGACCTGGTAGGGAATCTGCGCCCGTACGAGGACCTCCTCGACGGGGCGGCTCTGCGCGTTGATCCGATAGAGAATCGCGATGTCCCGGTACCGTGCTTCCCCGCGCGCCACGAGCCGGGCGATCTCGCTCACCACCGTCTCCGCCTCGTGTTGCTCGTCCCAGCAGGCCAACAGACGAATCGGTGGCCCCGGCGGATTGTCCGTCCAGAGCGGGCGCTCGATCCGCTGGCGATTGCGGCGGATCACCGCATCGGCTGCTGCGACGATCTGCGGCGTCGAACGGTAGTTGCGCCCCAGCCGGATGACCACGGCATCGGGAAAGTCGCGCTGGAACTCCAGGATGTTGCGGATATCGGCCTGGCGCCAACTGTAGATCGATTGGTCGGGATCGCCGACCGCGCACAGGTTGCGGTGCGCGCTCGCCAGCTGGCGGACCAGGAGATACTGCAGGTGGTTCGTGTCCTGGTACTCGTCGACCAGGAGGTAGCGCCAGCGTTCCTGATACCGGGCCAGCAGGTCGGGATCGCGGTCGAACAGTTCGACCGTCATGACGAGGAGGTCGTCGAAATCGACCGCCTGCGAGCGAGCGAGGAGCGCGGCGTACCGTTCGTAGACCCGGGCAGCGACTTCGTCCCAATAGCTCTGAGCACGCTGGGCGAGCTCGGCCGGGGTCGCGAATGCGTTCTTGGCCCGGGAGATACGGGCGAGCAAGGCACGCGGCGCGAACCGTTGCGGATCGAGCCCGAGGTCCCGCAACGCCTGCTTGACCACCGCGAGCTGGTCTTCTTCGTCGTAGATAGCGAACGTCGGATCGAGACCGATCCGACCTCCGTCGCGCCGCAACACCCGTGCGCAGACGCTGTGGAACGTACCGGCCTGCACCAGCGTCGCCGGCTCCCGCCCGAGGAGCAGCTCAAGCCGCTCGCGGACCTCGCGGGCCGCCTTGTTGGTGAACGTCACGGCGAGCACTTGCCACGGCCTGGCTCGCCCGCTCGCGATGAGATAGGCGACCCGATAGGTCAGCACCCGTGTCTTGCCGCTGCCCGGGCCGGCCACCACGAGGACCGGCCCGTCGGTCGTGGTGACCGCCCGGCGCTGGTCGGGATCGAGATGCGCGAGCAACGCCTCGGGATCGCCATCGTACGGCCCCGTGCCGCCGGACGTCGCGTCGGGCTCCGGTCGATCCGTCAGGAAGCTCCCCTCGGCCGATCCTCGCGCTGCCGCCGGCGAGCCCGGCTGTCTCCACTCTCCTCGCGCTTCCGTCATACCGTGCGCTCCCTACGCGCCCGATTCTACCCCGGCGCACCGTTCGCCTGAGCATACCCGAGTGGCGCTGCCACGACCCCAGCGAGCGTGCGCTGCTCGTCCTTGACAGGCAGACGCTCCCTTCGTATGATCGTCCTAGTCGCCGAGTTAATCCTTAAACGGAAAGACCGGTGCGATGGACAGAGTCGTAGCGACCTGTGACGAGGCTGTCGCCGATATCCCGAACGGCGCGTCGATCATGATCGGCGGGTTCGGTCCGCCCGGCATTCCGGTGAATCTCGTCCGGGCGCTGCGCCGGCGCAAGCTGCGCGACCTCGTCCTGATCTACTGCGGCGGCGGCACCGAAGAGGACGGCATCGGGGGACTGATCGCCGACGGGGCCGTCCGGAAGCTGATCTCTTCCTACCCCACCCATCCGGGAGCGACGGCTGTCCGCGAGAAGTACCTCGCGGGGGAACTCGAACTCGAGGTGCTCCCACAAGGGACGTTCGTCGAACGGATCCGGGCTGGTGGTGCGGGACTGGGCGGGTTCTACACGCCCACGGGTGTGGGGACGGAGCTGGCGGCCGGCAAGGAAGTCCGGGTGATCGACGGTCGCCCGTACGTCTTCGAGTTTCCCCTGCGCGCCGATTACGCTTTCATCAAGGCGTACCGGGCCGATCGCTGGGGTAACCTCGTGTACCGGCGGACGATGCGCAACTTCAATCCGATCATGGCGACCGCGGCACGGATCGTGATCGCCGAGGTCGACGAGATCGTGCCGGTCGGCGCCCTTTCCCCCGAAGAGATCGAAACGCCGTGCATCTTCGTCGATCGCGTCGTCGAAGCACCGCGCGACTGGGTCCGTCGCGCACCGCCGGACGAACGGTGAGGTGGGAACCTATGCCGTTGACGCGCGAAGGTATCGCCTACCGGATCGCGCAGGATCTTCCGGACGGGAGCTTCGTCAACCTCGGCGTCGGCATCCCCTCGCTGGTGGCACGCTTCATTCCGCCCGGACGGACGATCCTCATCCATAGCGAGAACGGTATCCTCGGCGCCGGGCCGAAAGCGCCGCCCGGCCAGGAAGATCCGGACCTGGTGAACGCCAACGGCGACTTCGTCACGCTGGTGCCCGGCGCGAGTCTGTTCGATCACGCGCTCTCGTTCTCTATCATCCGCGGCGGGCACCTCACGCACGCGGTGCTGGGCGCACTGCAGGTGTCCCGCTGCGGCGATCTCGCGAACTGGCGCGTGCCCGGGCCACGCGTGCCGGGGGTCGGCGGCGCGATGGACATCGCTGTCGGAGCCCAGCAGGTCTGGGTAGCGACGACGCACACGACGGACAGCGGCGAACCGAAAATCGTCGACACGTGCACGTACCCGCTCACGGCAGCACGGTGCGTACGCCGGATCTACACCGATCTCGCGGTCCTTTCGGTCGAGGGCGAGCGACTGCTCTTGGAGGAAATCGCGCCGGGCGTCACGGTCGAGGAAGTCGTGGCGCGCACGGGAGCGATGCTGACGCTCCCGGCGACCGTCCGCACGATGGATATCCCCACCGAGTACGCTGGCGCATCCTTGCTCGCCCCGTGAAGCAGCGGACGGAACGACGGGCTGAAAGCAGCGGAAAGGAGTGGACCGGACACGATGAGTGCCTCGCCAGCAGTCGTGCAAGAGATCGATCGGGCGCTCGACCGGATCCGTGCCGGGCTCGCGCCGGACGGGTTCGAGCTGCGGGTCGAGCGCGTGACGGAAGACGGCGTCGTGGAACTCGTGCTGCAGGCGCTTCCTGACGCCTGTCTCGATTGCCTCGTGCCGGACCAGTTGCTCCACGCGATGCTGCAGCAAGCGATCTCCCCCGTCTATCCCGCATTGCGCGAGGTTCGGCTTGAGAAGCGACTCCCGGAGGAGGGTTGACCATGCCGGTGCTCGTCGATCCAACTGGGCAGACCGGACTCGCCACGAAAGCTCGGGCCGCCCGCACGCGGCGCTCGCTGCGTGGCGCGCGCGTCTGCCTCATCGACAACGGAAAGAAGAACGCCGATCTCCTGCTCCGCGCCATCGGTGACCTGTTGCGCGAGCGGTACGGCGTCGCCGAAGTCGTGTTGCACCGCAAGCCGAACGCGTCGGTGCCGATCGACGCTTCGGCCGTCGCCGAGCTCGCGGAGCGCTGCGACTTCGCGATCGCTGCCGTCGGCGACTGAGGGTCCTGCAGCGCGGCCAGTGTGGCCGATGCGATCCGCTTCGAGGAGGTCGGGGTCCCGGCGGCACCGATCATCACCGAGGTCTTCCGGACGACGGCGGAGGCGATGGCCCAGACGCAGGGGATGCCAGGCTATCCCTATGCGGTCATCCCGCACCCGATCAGCAGCTTGAGTCCGGAGGAAGTACGCCAGCGAGCCGAGCAGGTATTGCCCGAGGTGCTGCGGCTCCTGGGTGTCGAGGAAGCGACCGGGGAGGAACGCCATGAGCGTGCAGCGGACGGCTGAACCGACGCTGGAGGCCGTGCGGCACGCCCGCGAGGCGATCGAATACTGCTACGAGCGCGGTTGGACGGATGGCCTGCCCGTCGTTCCGCCCGCCGAGGAATTTGTCGAGGAGTTCCTGGCGCAGGTCGACCGCGACCCGGACGAGGTCGTCATCGAACAGGAACACCTCGGGCGCAAGTGCACGGTCCGTCTCGCGGCAGCCAATGCTGTCATGGCCGGCTGCCGGCCCGAGTACTTCCCGGTCGTCCTCGCCGCCCTGGAAGCCTTGAACAAGCTCCCGGGCAGCCGGGGATTGCTGCAGAGCACGACCGGACAAGCGGTGCTGGTGATCGTCAACGGACCGATCCGCCGACGGCTCGGGTTCAACGCGGCGGACAACGTCTTCAGCCCCGGTGATCGGCCGAACTTGACGGTCGGCCGAGCGATCCGCTTGGTGATCATGAACGCGCTCGGCATCCGCCCGCACGAGTTCGACCAGTCGACGCAGGGACAGCCCGGCAAACTGAGTCTCTGCATCGCCGAGAATGAAGAGGAGAGTCCCTGGGATCCGCTGCACGTCGAACGCGGCTTTGCCCGGGAGGAAAGCACGGTCACGGTCGGCTTCGTGCGCGGGACGATGCAGGTCGAGCAGCGCGATTCCAAGCAACCCGAGGTGATCCTGGAGACGATCGCCGACTCGATGTCCTACGCCGGGACGTACTTCCCGACGCCCCGCGGGCACGCCGGCATCGTCGTCCTCGGTCCCGAGCACGCACAGTTCATCGCCGAAGCGGGGTGGAGCAAGGCTCGCGCCCGCGAGTACCTCTGGGAGCACTTCGGGCGACCGGCTGGCGTGCTCCGGCGTCTCGCCAAAGACGCGTTGCTCGATCCTTCCCTTCCGGACGACGCGTTCGTCCGCTTCGCGCACGCTCCCGAGACGATCCTGCTCGTCGTCGCCGGAGCCCGCAACGCCGGGATCTCGACCGTCTGCCCGACCTTCATCGGTCAGCAAGTCACCGTGCCGATTCGCGGGAAAGCATGACCGTGAGACGAGAACCGGGCGCTCCGCCCGGTTCTCGCTTCATCCGGCCGGAAGGATAGAGTCCATGGCGGACGAACGGTGGCTCGACGGCCTGGTCGCCTTGGTGACCGGTGCCAGACGCGGCGAGCTCGGTGGCGGCGGTGCGGGAATCGCGCGGGCCTTGGCCAGCCACGGCGCGCAGGTCGTCGTCAACGACGTGACGGAGGAACTGGTCGCCGCGACCGTCGGTCAGATCCAGCAGCGCGGCGGCATCGCGTGGGGGATCGCCGGTGACGTCTCGGCCCCGCAGGACGCCCAGCGCATGGTCGATGCCACGGTCGAACACTTCGGTCGGATCGACATCCTTGTCAACAACGCCGCGCTGGGAGGACTGGTGCCGGCGGTCGAGCACTTGCCCGACGAGGTCTGGCAGCGACAGGTCGCGATCGACTTGTCGGGACCGTTCTTCATGAGCCGCGCTGCGCTGCGCCACATGGTCCCACGCCGGTTCGGGCGGATCGTCAATATCGGATCGCTCGCCGGTGTCCGCACCGGCTTCGTGAGCGGTGCCCCGTACACCACGGCGAAGAGCGGCCTCATCGGATTGACCCGTCAAATGGCGCTCGAGTTCGCCCCTACGGGATCACCGTCAACGTGCTCTTGCCCACCGGAATCCGCAACCCGGAGATCATGCGACGGCGCCCGGATCTTTTCCAGGGACGAGACGATACGCTCGGACCGCTCGATCCCGAAGGTGAGTTTGGCAAGCTGGTCACGTTCCTCTGCCGGCGGGATACCGGATTGCTCTCCGGAGCAGCGATCCCGGTAGACCGCGGCCTCGGCAGCACGCTGGGAAATTTCGTCGAGTACGCGCGTCGGAGCCGCAAGGATACCGGTTGAAGACGGAAGGCGCAGGAGGAGCCTATGCACGTCCAGCAGCGTTGCGACCTCTCGGGGATGGTCGCACTCGTTACTGGTGCTGGTGGTGGACTGGGACCGACCATCGCCCGAACGCTCGCCGAGGCGGGAGCGAGGATCGCAGTGAACGACCGAACGCCCGAACGGACCGCCGCTGTCGTCGAGCGACTCCGGGAGGCCGGTTGCGCCGCGGAAGGGTTTCTGGCCGACCTGACCGATTCCGCGCAGGTCGACCGCCTCGTCCAGGAAGTGGTCGACCGGTACGGACAGCTGGACATCCTGGTGAACAAGGCGGAAGCGCACGGCAGCGGCCGCCGCTCGGACGAAGTCACCGACGAGGAGTGGGAGTCGGTACTCGCGGTCAACGTCCATGCTGCCTTCTACCTGAGCCGAGCTGCCGTCCGCCGGATGCGCCAGCGCCGCTTCGGTCGCATCATCCACGTGTCGAACATCGTGGCGACCCGCACCAGCGTCCTCAACGGCGTCGCCTACGTCGCGACCAAGGAAGCGCTCTACGGCCTCACCCGGCATCTCTCGATCGAAGTCGCGCAACACGGGATCACCGTGAACGCTGTCCTGCCCGGCTTCGTCGCCACACCGATACTGGTCGAGCGCTGGGGGGACGAGCGGATCCGACAGCTCGCCGAGACGATTCCCGCGTTGCGCGCCGGCACTCCGGAGGAGGTCGCCGCGCTCGTCGCCTTTCTCGCCAGTCGCGAAGCCGGGTACATCACGGGCGCGGCCATCCCGATCGACGGTGCGGTCTCGATCGTCCCCGGCGGGCGAAGCGACCCGTCGGCAGCGTTCGCATGAGTTCGCAAGAGAGGAATAAGCGATGGGACGACTCACCGGTCTCGTTGCGCTCGTCACCGGAGCCGGTGGCGGGGAACTGGGCGGCGGTGGTGCCGGCATCGCGCGGGCGCTCGCACAGGAGGGTGCCGTCGTCGCGGTGAACGATCTGGCGGAAGAGTACGCGCAGGCGACGGTCGAGCAGATCACCGGGCAGGGGGGAACAGCCTTCGTTCTCGCAGGCGATGTGTCCGATCCCCGACGCGCCCAGGAGATGATCGAGACCGTCGTCGAGCGGTACGGTCGTCTCGACATCCTGGTGAATAACGCCGCGCGACTCGGACGGTCGCCCGCAGTCGAGCGGATGTCGGACGAGGAATGGCACAGCTACATCGCGGTCAATCTCTCCGGACCGTTCTTCATGAGTCGCGCAGCGCTGCCGCACATGATGCGGCAGCAGTACGGTCGTATCGTCAACATCGGTTCGCTAGCCGCGCTCCGGGCCAGTCTGAACGGCGGAGCTGGGTACACCGCCTCCAAGCGAGGCCTCCTCGGCTTGACGCGACAGCTGGCCGCGGAGTTCTACGCCTACAACATCACGGTCAATGCCGTGCTGCCGGCTGGGATCCTGAGCGGTCGCATGCGGGCCGAGATGGGAGAACGCGCCGAGGCGTTGGTCGCTGCCCGCCGCTGGGCGCTGCCGGATGATATCGGCAAGATCTGCGCGTACCTCGCGAGCCCCGAAGCGCACCTGATCTCCGCCGCCGTCATCGTCGTACCCGGCGCCAATGCGACCGGCCTCGGCGACTTCGCGCAGTACCGCGCTATGGCTCGGCAGATCGGGAAAGACATCGGCGAGTGACCACGCGGCTCCGCGTCGCAGGACGCGGAGCCGCGCCCGAGACGTCGCTGCGCGGTTGACGCGACGGAACACCGCATGGTAGACTCGTCCCTGGGAAACGAGCCGGTGTAGCTCAACGGTAGAGCAGGGGACTCATAAGCCCTGGGTTGGTGGTTCGAATCCGCCCACCGGCACTGCCGCGAGCGGCGCGACTGCGCCGCTCGTTCGTTTTGCCGAGAATCGTACCGGAGACCTGCGCAGCAGCGAAGGGACTCGCCGTGTCGCCCCGGCAACCCGCCGCGTCGAGCCTCCTCCTCCGCGCGATCCGCACCGCCTTGGAAGCGGCTGGACTCTCTCCGGCCGACCGTCTCGTCGTCGGTTTCTCGGGCGGACCCGATTCTCTGGCCCTGCTCTGGGGTCTGCAGCATCTGGCCCGGCAAGGAAGGGGGCCGCAGCCGATCCCGGTGCACGTCGATCACCAGCTTCACCCCGATTCGAGCGCGCTCGCCCAGCGAGCCGCCGATATCGGCAAGAAGCTCGGGCTCGCCGTGCTCGTCCGCACGGTCGACGTCGCGGTCTGGCCGGAGCTCCGCGAGGGTGGCACCGAGGCGGGGGCGCGCGCTGCTCGCTACGCCGCGCTGGCCCGCGTCGCCGCGGACCACGGAACCGACTGGATCGCCGTGGGGCACACGCGCGACGACCAAGCGGAAACCCTGCTCCTCCGCCTGCTGCGGGGTGCCGGGCTGGACGGTCTGGCGGGCATGCGTCCCGTCACCGAGCTCCGCCTGCCGCTCGATCCGGCGCACCGGGAATTCGCGTCGATCCGTATTCTCCGGCCGCTCCTCAAGGTTCGGCGTCACACGATCGTCGCCGCGCTCGCGACGCTGGGGTTGGAGCCGATCCACGATCCCACCAACGTCTCGCTCGCGTTCGAACGGAACGCCGTTCGCCAGCGGCTCGTCCCCGTGTTGGAGGAACTCCGTCCGGGCGCGGTCGAGACGTTGGCGCAGGTGGCCGAACAGTTGCAAGAAGACGCCCAGTATCTCGCCGAGCGCGCCGCGGCTGCGTTCCGCGAGACCGTGCGGTTCGTCGAAGTGTTCGCGACGATCGACCGGCAGCGCTTCGGTGGACTGTCACCGGCGCTCCAGCGCCGCGTCATCCAACAGCTCGTCCGGGAACGCGTCGATCCCACCTGGGCGCTCGCGCGCGAGCGACTGCTCGCCGTGCGTCACGCGCTCGCGCGCGCGCGCCCGGGGACCCGCATCGAACTCGGTCGCGGTATCGCGATCGCGATCGGTTACACTGAGGCAGTCCTCGGTCCGGCCGACCGGATCGAGGACTTCGCGCGGCGGCGATCCGGGCAACCGTTGCTGACGCCCGGGAGCGTCGTCCCGCTCAGGACCGGGCTCACGGTGCCGCTCGCCAACGGCTGGAGACTGGTCGTGCGCACGGCGACGGAAGGACGTTGGGTCCTGCGCACGCGGCGCAGCGGCGACCGGTTTGTCCGCCCGGACCTCGGCCCGGTTCGCTTGCAGGATTGGCTTGTGAACGAGAAGGTGCCAGGCTACCTGCGGGACTGGCTCCCGTTGATCGCCGACGACGGGGTTGTCTGGTGGATCGCCGGGCTGTCCGGGGAGCGTTTCGCGACGGCCGACGGCACGCTCGCTGTGGAAGTGCAGCGATACGAGGAGGAACGACCGGTGAGCGAGACACGCGAGACGACCATTCCAGGCGAACTGGAACGCGTCCTCATCGACGAGGTGACGTTGCAGCAACGGGTGGCCGAACTCGGTCGCGAGATCGCCCAAACATACCGCGGCCAACGGCCGGTCCTCGTCGGTGTTCTGACGGGCGCGTTCGTCTTCATGGCCGACCTGATCCGCCACCTCCCGATCGACCTCGACGTGGACTTCATGGCCGTCTCCAGTTACGGACAAGCGACCGTGACGTCCGGGGTCGTACGCATCATCAAGGACCTCGACCGGCCGATCGAGGGACGCGACGTGCTCCTCGTGGAGGACATCGTCGACAGCGGGTTGACGCTGCAGTACTTGCTCGACGTCCTGCGGCGACGCAACCCACGGAGCCTGCGCGTCGTCGTCCTGCTCCGCAAGCAGAAGCCACAGGCGATCGAGGTCCCGGTCGATTGGGTCGGCTTCGAGATTCCCGACGAGTTCGTCGTCGGGTACGGGCTGGATGCTGCGGGACGCTTCCGGAACCTGCCCTTCATCGCCGTCTACCGGGCACGCAGCTGAACGTGATCGTCCTGCGCGCTCCGGCCACGGTTTCCAGCCGACACCGGTGCACGTCGACGCACCGGAGTTCCCTCCGCACCACCCCGGTGCACACAGCGCACCGGTACCGAAGTGCCAGCCGTCGCCGCTCTCCGCCTGCCGATCCATATCCCCGGGAGGCGTCGTTCTCCCGCTCCGCCAGGCACACGGAGCCGCGGAACGGTCGGGGCGTCCCCCGCTTGCTATAATCGGGGACGCCCGCGGGAAGTCGCGACGCCCTGGGCCGACGAAATGTGGAGGCTACCCCGATGGCTGACAACAAGTGGTTGCGCAACGGTTTCGTCTGGATGATTTTGATCATCGCCGCGATCGCCGTGTGGGTCACGTTCGTACAAGGCGGCCACGGCGGATCGTCGCTGACGACGCAGGAACTCGCAGCCGACATCAAGGCGGGCAAGGTCGAGCGCTTGGTGATGACGAGCGGGTCCGACGAAGTGCAGGTGCACTATCTCGGTTCGCAGGAAATCCGGACGCTGCGCCTTCCGACGAACGTCGATATCTTCGAGTTGCTCCGGACCTACGGGATCGATCCGCAAACCGTCACCATCGACACGAAGGCAGCGAGCCAATGGGGGAACTGGATCGGCACGCTGACCTTCCTGTTGCCGACGATCTTCCTGATCGGCGTGATCATCTTCATGATGCGCCAGGCCCAGGGGACCAACAATCAAGCGCTCTCCTTCGGGAAGAGCCGCGCGCGCGTCTTCACCAGCAATCGTCCGACCGTGACCTTCGATGACGTGGCCGGAGTCGACGAGGCGAAGGAGGAACTCCAGGAGATCGTGGAGTTCCTGAAGTACCCCGAGAAGTTCGCGGCACTGGGTGCCCGCATCCCACGCGGCGTGCTCCTCGTCGGCCCGCCGGGGACGGGCAAGACACTGCTCTCCCGCGCGGTCGCTGGCGAGGCTGGCGTACCCTTCTTCAGCATCAGCGGTTCCGAGTTCGTGGAGATGTTCGTCGGCGTTGGCGCCAGCCGCGTCCGCGACCTCTTCGATCAGGCCAAGCGCAACGCACCGTGCATCGTGTTCATCGACGAGATCGATGCCGTCGGACGACAGCGGGGCGCGGGCCTCGGCGGAAGCCACGACGAGCGCGAGCAGACGCTCAACCAGATCCTCGTGGAGATGGACGGCTTCGATTCCAGCACCAACGTGATCGTGCTCGCCGCGACCAACCGACCCGACGTGCTCGACCCGGCGCTCCTGCGTCCAGGACGGTTCGATCGCCAGGTCGTGCTCGATCGACCCGACCTGCACGGCCGGCTGGCGATCCTCAAGGTGCACACGCGCGGCAAGCCGCTCGAGAGCGACGTCGATTTAGAGGATCTGGCGCGTCAGACACCCGGGTTCTCGGGTGCCGATCTGGAGAACCTGGTCAACGAGGCAGCGATCCTGGCGGCGCGGCGCAACAAGAAGACGATCGGCCGCCGCGAGCTCTACGAGGCGATCGATCGGGTCGTCGCGGGTCCGGAGCGCAAGAGCCGACGCATCAGCGAACGCGAGAAGCTCATGACCGCCTATCACGAGGCCGGGCATGCGCTGGTCGCCCGCATGCTGCCCCACGCGGATCCGGTGCACAAGGTCTCCATCGTCGCCCGCGGCATGATGGGCGGGTACACGCGCGTGCTGCCGGAAGAGGACCGCTTCTTCTGGACGAAGAAGCAGTTCGAGGCGCAGCTCGCCGTCTTCATGGCGGGCTTGGTCGCGGAAGAACTGGTTTTCCAGGAGATCTCCACCGGTGCCGCCAACGACATCGAACGGGCGACGACGCTCGCCCGCCGCATGGTCACCGAGTTCGGCATGAGCGAACGCCTCGGTCCGCTCGCGTTCGGTCGCAAGGAGGAACTCGTCTTCCTCGGCCGGGAGATCGCCGAACAGCGCAACTACAGCGATCAGGTGGCGTACGAGATCGACCAGGAAGTGCGCCGGCTCATCGACCAGGCGTACCGCACCGCCAAGGACATCCTCATGCAGCACATGGACAAGCTGGAGAAGATCGCGACCCTGCTCGTCGAGAAGGAGACGCTCGAAGGGCACGAGATCGAGGCGCTCTTCGACGAGCCGCGGCCGCGTCCGGAACTCGTCGGCCCGCCGGTGACCAAACCGGCCGCGCTGATGAACGCCGCGCAGCCACGGCCGGACACGGCGCAGGAAACCCGGCCGGCGCCGGCACCGCAGATCCGACCGCAACCGGCATCCTGAACGTCGAGTCCCGAGATCGCTCGACCGGACCGGGTGGGGTGTTTTCCCCACCCGGTCTCGTTCCGTCAGAGCTCGTGGCTGCGGCCCGCGGTCTCGAACGGGAGCGGACAATCGACGCGAATGACTTCCTCGTAGGTGAACCAAGCGCTCGACAGGATTGGACGGTACCCGGAATGCCGGAGGAGCTGCTCGGCGTCACGGGCAGTCAACCGGACCAACCGCCCACCGCATCCGTGGCGGAGGTAGTACCGCCCCTCCTGGTCGCGGAACAGGAGGACCTCGGGTCGACCGTTGCGCCGACCGACTGGCTGGAACGTCCGTCTCTCCATCGGCGCCCTCCTTCCTGTACCGGTGAGACCCGAGCCGTACAACTGCGCCGAGCGATACGACACGAGCCGGCCGCTCGATGGATCGTGCGCTCGGTGGTCATGGGGAAAACATGGTGGAGGCAGGGGGACTCGAACCCCCGACCTCGACAGTGCGATTGTCGCGCTCTCCCAGCTGAGCTATGCCCCCACGTTCGCCACCGGCAAGTCTACCCGCTCGCGGAGCAGTCTGTCAAGGGAAGGCCGTCGCGGAAGCCCCGGCAGCTGGACCGCTCGGGGCGACCGTGGACGAGGGGCGCACCACGTTCTTCTCGCCCAGAGCGCGCGGCTCCTCCGTTCCTCCCGCCTCGGCTCGTCCGGCCGGTGCAGCGTCCCCCAGGTGACCGAGCACGCTCCGCCAGGCGAGCGACGGGCGGGCGCCCCGACAGCCGTCGGGAACGCACCGCGGAGCGCATTCATCGGGATCCGTGCAGATCCCCGCGCTACTGCGACTCGAGACAGCCGCCCCGAGGATGACACCCGTACCACGAGCGCGCATCGTTCCCCTGGACAGACAGCGCGGAGGGCGCTATACTAGTAAGCGAAAAGCGAGCGCGGGAGTAACTCAGCTGGTAGAGTGCCGGCTTCCCAAGCCGGTTGTCGCGGGTTCGAATCCCGTCTCCCGCTCCAGCGCAGCCGGGCGGACTACCTCGCCCGGCTCTCGCTTCTTCGACGGTTCACCTGACCTCGTTCCGCCAGTACCGACCGGACGCGGCTACCGGCACGACCCGTCGGTCGGCCAGCCGAGCGAGCGCAGTCGAGCGGCACCCTCCCGATCGCGCCAGCCCCGAGCGCGCATCGCCCTGCTCGTCCTCCGCATCGCGTGCGATCAGGCATCGAGCGGCTGGTGGAGGGGGCCGAGCAGCTCTTCCGCTCGCGGCCGTGTCCGCTCCAGTGCCGCGCCGGGGTCCACGACCAAAGCGTTCACCACACCGTAGACCTCCCGCAGGACGGCCTCCAGCAGAACGGACCGGGCGCTCCGCCCGAAGTCGCCGCCGATCGCCCGGCGCTCGCCGAACGGCGGCGCGGCGAGGACTCGCCGGCACAACTCGGCGTACCGGGTGGCGACGAGCGGCTGCAGGAGCGCACCGAGACGATGCCACCGCTCGTCACCATCGGAGACGTTCAGGCGAAAGACGGGCGGAAGCACCTCCCCAGCTCCACCCAACGATGCCGCCATCCGCTCCGCCATCTCGTCGGCGAATCGCTCCGGATCCAAGACCCAGAGGCCAGCAGCGGTCAGAATCGCCTCCGCGAGATCGTCACGCGGATAGGTATCGAGCCGGCCGGCTCCTTCCTCGCGCAACGGAGCGCGCCGCCTCGGGCGTCCCTGCTTCAGTGCGAGTTCCATGACCTGCTCCACTCCCCAGAGCTCCTGCCAGATGGCCTCCAGAAAGAGCGCGTTCTCCGGAACCGCCGACTCCAACGCCGCGCACGCCGCGACCAACTCCTGACCGGTCTCCGGATCGAGCGACAACGGGTGAGGGAGGAGTTCCCGCAGATGCCAGAGCAGCGGCCAGTCGAGCGCGAACCGCGCCGGGAGCGGCTCCACACCGACTCGACTCTCCGTGTCGCTGGCCAGGAACGCGAAGGTGCAGAGCGCGAGGCTCCAGCGATTGACGCGCCGGATCACCTCCCACGGTACCGCCAGCGTCGCCGCTCCGGGCACGCGCAGTCCCTCCCGGCGCAGGAGCCCCAGGACGAGCCAGGGCTCGATCCCGACCAGTCCTGCCCAGTGCAATGCAGCCGAGGTCGTCGCCAGCGGTCCGAGCTGCGCGGTGATCTCGGCCAAATAGTCGATCGCTCGTGCGTCCAGCGGTTTCCCTACCTCGCTCTCGAGCCCGCACCGGCGCAGTGCGAGGACCGGATCCCAGCGGCCATCGCTCGCGCGCCACTGCTGACCAGCCACGATGAGCTCCAGGATCATCTGCCCGCGGCGACGGTCCTGCTCGAGTTCCTCCGTGATAGCGACGATCATCCGGCCCGCCAGCTCGCCGACCTTCTGCCGCCAGTGATCGGTCACAGCTATCCCCCGTCCCAGCGTACATCCACCTACCGACCGAACTCCTCGAACCCGTCGCGCGCCCAGCGTTGGAACTCGGCGTGCAGGTCCCCGTACCGCTCGAGCCATTCCTCCGACTCGAGCACCATCGCCCGGACGGCGCCAGCGAGTTCGCGCAGGATGCCTTCGAGGAGAAGGAGTCGCCAGGCCGTCTCCGCTGCCGGCTCCGGCAGGCTTCCGGTGATCGCCCAGGTGATCCCCAGCGACCGCGCGACCTGCCGTGCGTAGCGGGTCGCCAGCAACCCGTCGAGCGCAGCGCGAGCTCCGTCCCACGCAGCACGCAGCTCGTCTCCTGCCAGCACCTCCGGGACGTCGCGCCGCCAACCCTCGACGAGCCCTACGGCGACACGCAGGAGATTCCACAGGACTGCATCGGCCGGATCGAGCGCCTCCGGGAAGTGCCATGGGTGCCACGGCCCAGGCTTCCGAGCACGCACCGGAGAACGGCGCGGCTCGCCGAAACGGTCCACCCAGGCCAAGGACATCCTCTCGATCAGGAAGCCGTCGGTGTTCTCTCCCGCTTCCCAGCTGTCGACGGCGGCGACGAACTCGTCGCGGGCCGCTTCGGGTAAGGCCAGCGCGTGCGGGATCCGGTGGCGCAACGCCAGCATGATCGGCCACACGGCGAGCTCCCGCGGCGAAGGCATCTCTTCGTCCGGCGACAGCTCGAACAGCTGCTTGCCGACGATGTCGATCACCTGGAGCCCGAGCGCCCAATCCCCCATCCGGCCGATCGCGGTCCGCGGGACCTCGATGTCGAGCGGATCCGCCGGGTCACGCTGAACCCGCTTCGGGACGATCTGCGCCCAGACGTACCACGGTTCCAGGCCGAGCGCGCTGACCAGAGCGATCGCCGCTTGCGTCTCGGACAACGGAGCGAGCTGATCGATGAGGTCCTGGAAGAAGTGGATGCCGAACCGCTCCTGGTAGAGCCGGAAGAAATCTCCGCGCGGCATCTGGGTCACCGGATCGACCAGTGAGGGATCGACCTGTCGGACGATCCGCGCCAGATCAAGATGCTGCTGGCGAGCGCGCCAGCGCTCCCCGGCCTCCATGATCTCGCGCAGCATCCCGGGGCGCTCCGACCCACGCTGCCGCAGCCACAGCCCCATCGCGAACGCATGGCCCAGGATCACGAATTGACCGTGGTCACCCATCGGGCTCCTCCTTCCCGGACGAACCGCTGAACCGTTTCCTCCTCGACCAGCATGTCCCAGGCGAGGGAAGACAGTCGTTCCCGTCCGACAGCGGTCGCGGATGTTCCAGATAATCGAGTGGTCTGTGCCATACTCGCGTCCGAGCGAACGAGCCACGCGAGGATCGCTGCGCATCGTCAGCTGAGGGGGTTTTCGCGTATGAACGAACCGGTTCTCCTCGTCCGACGCGATGGCGACGTGGTGACGCTGACCCTGAACCGCCCGGATGTGCGCAACGCGCTCGATCGCGAGCTCTCGCGCGCGCTCGCTGCTGCCGCCAAAGACCTCGCCCGGGACGAAACCCTCCGGGCTCTCATCGTGCGGGGCGCCCCACCGGCGTTCTGCGCAGGTGCCGATCTCAGGGAACGCCTCGGGATGACACCGGAGGAACGAGCGGAGCATACCGAGGCGATCGCCGCGGCCGTCGAAGCCGTGGCCGGGATCCCTGTGCCGACGATCGCCGCGATCTCCGGCGCCTGTCTGGCCGGGGGAGCGGAGCTCGCGCTGGCCTGCGACCTCCGCTTCGCCGACACGTCCGCCCGGCTCGGGTTTCCCGAGGTACGTCGAGGGATCTTTCCGGGAGCCGGTGGTCTCCTGCGCCTGCCGCAGCTGATCGGTCCCGCCCGAGCCGCCGACCTCCTCCTCTCCGGTCGGATCGTCGACGCCGAGGAAGCGTTCCGGCTCGGTCTGGTCGACCGCTTGTGCGCCCCGGGCGAACTGGACGAGCGGCTACGCGAGTGGCTGGCGGAACTCCGTCAGGCCGCACCGGCTGCCGTGCGCGCCACCAAAGCGGCGCTCCGGCGAGCGCTCGCCGGTGACGCGGTCACGCTCGCCGACATCCGCGCACTCCGCCGTGCGCTCGACCGGAGTCCGGAGTACGAGGAAGGCCTCCGCGCCTTCGCCGAAAAGCGTCCCCCGCGCTGGGCTCAGGGCTGACCGTCGGCGACCGTGAAGGTCAGCTCCATATCGTTCACGACGAGCGTGTACTCGCCGGGCGGGAATGCCCCGAGCGGGATGGTCGTCGTGAACGGGCGCAACACCTGCGCGCACACGAGGTCACGCGGCCGTTGCCACTCCACCTGAACCGTGACGCGCTGCCCCTCGACGACGATCGTCGGGTCTTCGACGAGCTCGGCGCACGCGTCGGGGAGCGATCCCTGAACGTCGATCTCCACCTGGGCAGGAACGCCTTCACCGACCCGTACCTCGACCTGCTCGACCATCGCCAGCCCGTATTCCAGCGCGTTCGTCCCCGGCTCCTGCGATCCTGCCACGTCTTCCTCCGGCACGATCTCGACCCCGTTCAACTCCACGACGAAACCGCCGTGCAGCGTCATACCCAGCGGTACGGTGACCGTCCCCTCGCGGATCACTTGGGCACAAGCGAGCCCGACCGGTCGTTCACCCCAGAGTTCCACGACGACGCGAGCGCCGTCGCGGCTCACCGCCCACCGGGGCTCGGTGCAGGCATCGGGGAGCGTGACGTCGACGACCAGCTCCGCCTGGTTCGTCCCAACCTCCTGCAACGTCGACCGTCGGATTACGAGCTCGACCCGCTCCGTCGCCGGTGTCGGCTGTGCGGGCGGCGAACTCGTCGGCGTCACCACGCTCCGCACCGGCTGGATCGGTGTCGCGACCGGAGACGGACTGCTACCGCCGCTGCACGCGATGCCCCACCAAGCGAGCAGGAACCCGCACAAGGCGCCCCGCACCATTCGACGCTGCCACCGCGACCACGAACCGACCATCTCTTCCCCCTTGCTCCTTCGTCTCGTCAATGAGACGATCGACGGTGCGATCCGGTTCCGAGAGGGGATCGACCGAGAGCGTCAGCAGGGAGGTACCCGGCGATGCCTACCCGCACGATCGAACTCGAGACGTACACGATCGAGCCGCTGGTGGACGCCGAGGGCGCGTTCTTTCCGATCCAGGTCGTCTTCCCCGACGTCCCGAAGGAAGCTTGGGAACACTACCGAGCTCGGTACGCCCGGAGCTTCGCCGGCTCGGACTTCCTCTACACCTACGTGACGTGCTACCTCGTGCGCGGGAACGGCCGGATCGTTCTCGTCGACGGCGGGATCGGTCCCGGGCCGGCCCCGCTCTTCGGGAACGCGCGCGGCGCGCTGCTCGACCGCTTGGCTGCCCGTGGGATCCGGTCGGAGCAGGTCGACACGGTGATCCTGACCCATCTCCACCCCGACCACGTCGGCTGGGCAGCGATCGACGGCCGCCCGACGTTCCCTCGTGCCCGCTACGTGACGAGCCGGACGGAGGCGGAGACCTTCCATCGCCCCGATGTCCGGGAAGCGATGCAAGCCCTCGTGCCGGGGTACCTCGAGACATGTCTCGATCCGCTCGAGCGGACCGGCGTTCTCGAGACGATCGACGGCGAGACCGAACTGGCCCCGGGCCTCCGTCTCGCGCCGGCTCCGGGACACACGCCCGGCATGGTGCGCGTCGAGATCACCGACGGCGAGCGGGCACTCTGGATCGTCGCCGACACCTTCACGCACCCGGTGCAAGTCGCGGAGCCGGATTGGTGCTCGGCCTTCGACATGATCCGAGAACTCGCCGTCGCGACACGCCGGGCGACGATCGACACTGCCGCCCGTGGAGGCATCGCCCTCCTGGCGGCGCACTTCCCCCCGTTCGCCGGAACGCTCGAACGCGATGCGGAGCGATGGGTCTGGAGAGGCTCCGGTGCTTAGCGGAGGGCGCCGAAGAGACCGTTCACCGCGCTGGTGGCCAGGAGCAAGAGCACGAGGGTCGCCACGAAGATGACGGTGACCGCGAGGAGTTGCACGAAGGCAGCGAGGTCGTGCGCCAAGGTCGACCGGATCCGCCGTCCCGGTGCTGGACGAACCGTAGCCGGACTGGGTCCGGTGTACCGTTGGAACAGCAGGTCCGCCACCGCGCGCTGGCGGAGCTGCTCGTCGTAGGCGCGTCGGCGCTCGGGGTCGCTCAGGACCGCGTAGGCAGCGTTGAGGAGCTTGGCCCGTTCCTCGGCGATCCGTCGCTTCTCGGGGTCGCGTACCCGATCCGGATGCGTCGTGCGCATGAGTTGCCGGTAGGCACGGCGGATCTCCTCGAAGGTTGCCGTGACCGGCACACCGAGGATCTGGTAATAGTCCATCGTCGGGTCGTATTCCGTCATCCGTCGCATCCGGTTCGCACCGTCCGACCCGACAATTCTAGGAGCGCTCGGCACGGTCGGCCACGCCCGGCAGCGACCGCGGTTTCGCTGGACTCGAGCGGCGGTTCCTGCGATCCTGGAGCGCGACGGAAGGAGGAACTCGTGACGGACTGGGGCATCGACTGGAGCGCGGTTCGCGACGAGGTGACCCGTCATCTCCAGGCACTGATCCGCTTCGAGACTGTCAATCCACCGGGAAACGAGACGCCGCTGGCGGAGTATCTCGCGGACGTTCTCAGGCGCGAGGGCATTCCTGCCGAGGTGGTCGAGAGCGCACCTGGGCGCGGGAACCTCGTCGCGCGCCTCCGCGGGAGAGGTCGCGGACGACCCTTGCTCCTCATGGCGCACAGCGACGTCGTCAGCGTCGAGCGCGAGAAATGGTCGCGCGACCCCTTCGGCGGCGAACTGGTCGACGGTCGGGTCTGGGGGCGCGGGGCGGTCGACACCAAGGGGCTGGTCGCCTGCGAGCTCAGCGTGATGTTGCTCCTCCGACGCCTCGGTCTCCCCCTGGAACGCGACGTCATCTTCGCGGTGTTCGCCGACGAGGAAGCGGGAGGGCAGTTCGGTGCGTGCTGGATGTGGGAGCACCATCGCGACCTCATCGATGCCGAGTTCGCGATCAACGAGGGCGGCGGCATGGCACTGGAACTCGGCGGTCACCGCTTCTACCTCTGCCAGACCGGCGAGAAAGGCGCTGCCCGCCTGCGTCTCGTCGCGCGCGGCGAACCGGGGCATGCCTCGATGCCGATGCCGAACACCGCGATGCAGCATGCGGCCCGGGCCATCCTCACCCTGAGTACGCACACCTTCCCGACTGTCCTCACGCCGACCGTGACGCGCTTTCTCCGCGAGATCGCGCAGACGCTCGGCGGTACCGTGCGGGCGCAGATCGAGTCGGCGCTGGCCGATCCGACGTGGGAGCGGCTCGCTGCCCTGCCGATCGGTGCAGGCGAGCGGCGGCTCCTCTACGCGATGACCCGCAGCACTGCCGTACCGACGATCGTCCGCGGCGGCCATCGCATCAACGTCATCCCCTCCGAGGTCGTCGTCGAAGTCGACGGGCGGATCCTGCCCGGACAAGACCCCGAGGCGTTCGCTTCCGAGGTACAGCGGCTGGTCGGGCCGAACGTCGAAGTCCAACTGACGACGCGCGGACGCGGCCTCGAGGCCGATCCGGATTCCCCGCTCTTCCGGACGATCTGCGAGACGATGGCGGACCTGGATCCCGGTGCGCGCGTCGTGCCGTACCTGGTCCCCGGCGGTACTGACGCCAAGTGTCTACCCGGGATCAAGGTGTACGGTTTCATGCCGATGCGCGACCATCCGGAGGAGTTCGACCTGGCGCACGCGCACGACGAGCGCATCTCGGTCTCCACCCTCGAGTTCGCCACGCGCGCGCTCTTCGAGATCGTGGCACGTTTCTGCGCTTCGCGAGTCGAGAGCCGAGCATGACGCTCCTCGTCCTCTTCGACATCGACGGGACACTGCTCCGTGCCGGTGACCCTGTCCATGCCCGCGCCATACAGGAGGCACTGGAGACGATCGCTGGCGAAGCGTTCCCCCTCGACGGTATCCCGTTCGCCGGCTTGCTCGACCGCGAGATCGCGCGGCTGGCCCTCGAGCGGCACGGCTTCGACCGGCCGACGATCGCCCGCCTGCTGCCGGAGATCATGGTTCGGATGGGCGAGCGCTACCAGCAGCTGGTCAGGCATGAGGAACGCGAAACGTGGGTGCTTCCCGGCGTCCGGGAACTGATCGAGCGCCTGTGGGCACGCGGCCACGTGGTCGGTGTCCTCACCGGGAACGCGCGAGCGGTCGCTCGAGCCAAACTCGCCGCCGCCGGACTCGACCGGATGCTTCCTTTCGGGGCGTACGGCGACCAAGCCGACGAGCGGCACGAGCTGGTCGCTCGTGCCCGGGAGGAAGCTCGCCGACGGTACCGACTGGACATTCCCCTCGAGAGGACCATCCTCGTCGGCGACACGCCGCGCGATATCGCCGCAGCGCACGCGAGCGGGGCACGCATCCTCGCGGTCGCCACCGGCCGGTTCGGGGTCGAAGCACTTCTGGAACACGGGGCCGATGCCGTCCTCCCTGACCTCCGCGACACCGAGCGGGCTCTCGCGCTCCTGGAAACGATCGTGGTCAACGACAGGAGATCCGACAACAGGAGGTTGCTGGACGAGCGGGCCAACGGGTATCGTGGTGAGCGAGATCGAGCGGGAGGGAGCGCAGTGGCTGAGACGCATCCGTTCCGACTGCACCCGGACGAAGTCGCGCGACGAGCCCGTCAGTTCTTCGAGGAGCAACTCGGGATTCCGCTGGTGCGGGATCTCGCTGGCTACATGCGCTTCGAGGATCCGCACGGGTTCGTCGAAATCGACATCCGCGGGGACGCCAACAACCAGTCGCGTGTCACGTTCCAGTACCAGGGATACGAGCAGGAAGTCCACCAGTTCCGGCGTCTCCTCGCCGAGCAGGCCCAGGAGGAGACTCGGCAGAGCGAATGAGCGTCCACGGCCGGTAGCGGCGACCGCGGGGCACGACCGCTACCGGTCGGAGTATCGCCTGGAGTCGGGGAGCGAGCGCGGATGTTTCCGATCGGTGACGACAACAGCGGGCGACAGTCCTTTCCGTTCGTCAACCTGACGCTCATCGGGATCAACGTCGCGGTGTTCCTCTACCAGCTGACGCTCCTCGCCCAGTCTCCGCAGCGTCTGGAGACTTTCGTCTTCAAGTACGGCGCGATTCCCTACGAGTTGACCAGAGGCGTCGATCTCCCGCCAGCGGTCGGGTTCCCGGTGTACCTCACGGTCGTCACCTCGATGTTCCTCCACGGAGGCTTCGCACATCTCATCGGCAACATGTGGTACCTCTACATCTTCGGCGACAACGTCGAGGACTCGATGGGGCATTTCCGCTACCTGCTGTTCTACCTCCTGGGCGGTGTCGCTGCGGCCTGGACGCAGACGCTCCTCGATCCCGCCTCGCGCATCCCGATGGTCGGCGCATCCGGCGCGATCTCCGCGGTCATGGGTGCCTACCTCGTCCTCTATCCTGGAGGGCTCGTGCGCACCGTCACCTTCTTCGGCTTCATCCCGATCTTCTTCTATCTCCCCGCCCTCATCTTGATCGGGCTCTGGTTCGTCTTCCAGTTCTTCGCGGGTCTCGCCTCGCTCGGCGTTCCGACGGCGCCGACCGGCGGCGTGGCGTACTGGGCGCACATCGGTGGTTTCGTCGCCGGACTCGTCCTGGTCTGGTTCTTTCGCGACCCGGAACGGGTCGAGCGCCAGCGAGCGGCCCGTCGCCTCCACCGGGCGTTCCAACGGCTGGAACGCGGCTGGTGAACGGCAACAGGCTCAACCGGCAGTCGCGCGTTCGTGCGCGAGGAGCCACGCCTTGAGCGCGAGCCCAGCCGCGTACCCGCGGAGCTCTCCTCGTGCGCCGATCACCCGGTGACAGGGGATGACGATCGGGAGCGGGTTCGCCGCGAGCGCCGCCGCCACTGCGCGCACCGCCTCCGGCTGCCCGGTCGCCGCGGCGAGCCGACGATACGACCAGGTCGTCCCGTAAGGAATGCGACGGACCTGTTCCCAGACCTGCAGCTGAAAGGGCGTCCCACGGGGATCGAGCGGCACGTCGAACCAGCGCCGCCGACCCGCGAAATATTCGGCGAGCTGCCGGCAGGCGTCCGCGAGCGAAGCCTCGTCGCGCTCCAGCGTCACCGGCGGCCGCCCTCGTCCGGCCAGCCGTCCGAACAGGCGCCGCTCGACGGCCGCGCGATCCTGGCCAGGCAGCGCCACTGCGAGCAGCCCCACCGACCACCCGTAGAGCTGGAGCGGGCCGATCGGGCTCGGGCACTCCGCCGTCCGGACGACGATACGGTCGACGCCGCGTCCGCGCTCCTGCGTCATCGGTGTGCGTGCCCATGCTGGCCCGCGTGCTCGAGTTCCGCCACCGGCGTCCGCACCGCGAGCCAGGCTGCGAATCCGGTCGTCAACGGTACCGCGGCGATCAAGCCCAGACTGCCGACGAGCGTCTGGACGATCTCCTGGGCGACGAGCTCGCGGTTGACGATCCAGAGCAACGGCTCGTCCAGTTGGCTGAAGAGCAGCAGGAGCGGTAGCGCCGCACCGGCATAGGCGAGCACGAGCGTATTGACCGTCGCCGCGATGTGATCCTGGCCCACCCGGACACCGGCGGCGAAGAGTTCCCAGCCGGTCAACGCCGGATTGGCGCGCCGGAGTTCGAAGACGAGCGAACTCTGCGAGACCGTGATGTCGTCGAGGACACCGAGGGCACCGACGAGCATGCCCGCCAGCAGCAAGCCGCGCGGGCTCACCGCTCGCTCCCCGAGCACGACGTGAAGGAAGCTGGACTCCTCATCGGCGAGACCGGTGAGGCCTGCGGCGGCGACGAACAGCGCCGCCAGTGCCCCGGTCAGGACGAGGCTCACGCTCGTACCGGCCATCGCCGCCAGGGCCATCCGGCCCACCCCGTGCGTCACGGTGAGGGTGACCATGAAGACGACGAACGAGACCGCGATGGCGACCGGTACCGGAGGATACCCCCGCAGGATCAGCGGCACGAGCACCCAGATCAGGACGACGAAGGTGATGGCGAGACCGACCAGCGCGCGCAACCCTTTCCAGCGGCCGAGCGCGACGATCGCTCCCGCGAACAGCACGGCCAACACCGCGAGCGGCGTGCTGCGGTCGCGGTCGAGCAGGGTGTAGGCACGACTCCCGTCCGGGCCGGTCGAGACCGAGAGGAACAGACGATCGCCGGGCGCGAATCGCTGGCCGGCGGTGTTGAGATCGCGCACCCCGACCGTGATCTCGACGGTCTGCCCCGCCTCCGCGCCGTTGGTGAGCTCGACAAGCAGGCGCTGGTACGGCTGCGTCACCGGGCCGACCGTCGTCGTCCCCTCCTCGAGCACGGCGACGACTCGAGCCGTGACAGTGACCGGGGTCGAAAACGCGCCCGTCTCCTGCGCCTCGACCGGGCGCGGCAGCAACGCGGCAACGACGAGAACGAGCCCCAACCCGACGAGACGACCGATCATCCGTGCTCGACCGTCACTCGTACCGCAACGCCTCGACGATCGACACGCGGGAGGCCTGCCGGGCCGGCACGTACGCCATGAGCAGGGCGACCGCGAGTGCCAACCCAGCGAACAGCGCGAGCTGATCCCACGGAATCACCAGGGAAAATCCTTCCAACCGGCCAGCGAGGTCCTCCTCGCCGGTCACCACGTTCCGGGCGAGGAGGACGCCGAGCGATGTCCCCCCGACGATCCCTGCACTCGTAACCAGCGCCGACTCGAGCAAGAACCCCAACGCGACCATCGCCCTTCGGTAGCCGATCGCTCGCAGCGCCCCGATCTGATGGCGCCGCTCGATCACCGCACGGTAGGAGACGACCCCGAGCGCCGCGATGCCCACGATGAGTCCCAGCGCCATGAAACCCTGGATGATGCGGATGAAGCCGCGGATGATCGCGGTCGCTCGTCCAATGAGATCCGCGGTCGCCTCGGCTTGAGCACCGTACGGCAGCAAGGCCGCTTCGACCTGCCGCGCGAAGCTGCGGGCATCGACTCCGGGAGCGAGACGGAACTCGTACTCGATCGTCGAAGGCCGGGCGAAGACCTGACCCACCACCTGCTCAGCGACGTACAGCCCGGTGAGCAAAGAGACGCGCCCATCGACCACACCGATCACTCTGACGGTCGTCGTACGCCCACTGGCATTGTCCCGGAGCTCGAGTGCGATCGGCTGGAACCGGCCGTCGCTCGAGCGCAGCTCGGGGAGATACAGGTTCATCGGGTCTCCCCCTCGCTGCTGGAGGACGTTGCTGTCGACGATCGCCAACGTGGGATCGGCGGCGACCGCTTCCCATGCGGCGCGGTCGGTCGGATAGTCCGCGCTGCGCAGCTGCAGAGGCGCCTCCACATGGGTCGCGAAGGCCGCGTCGATGCCCCGTACCGGGTAGCGCGCCCACTCGTCGGCCGACGTACCGGCGACCCGCACGCCGACCCGCGGCCACGAAACGCTCGAGACCCGACCGCTCGCCACGATCGGGGCGACATCGACACCCGCTTCCCGCAGCGCGGCGGCGAGGTCCGCGATCGGCTGGGTCCCGACCTGCGTCACTTCGACGTCCCAGCCTGCATCAGCCAGTGGACCAGCGAAGAGCGCGACGACGTTGGAGTAGATGGTCGACATCACGACGAGCGCGAACAGGATGAGGCTGAACATGGCGATCGTGAGTCCCGTTCGGCCGCGGGAAGCCATCGGATAGGCGACCGCGATGCGCACCGCCGGCAGCCAGTGCCGGAACGCTCGTCCCAGCCGTCCGACGAGTCCGACCGCAACCTCGATGTTCCAGACGACGAAGACGGTGAGCGCCGCGACCATCATCAGCCCGGCGAGCACGAACAATTCGAACCCGCCGCTCATCGTCCCGAAGAGCCGATCGTGCCAGCGCTCGGGGAGCAGCCAATAGCCCAGCACGAGCAGAGCGGCGACACTGTAGAGCGGACGTGCCGGCACGCCGAAACGGCGGAGCACCGCCGCAGCGCTGAGCGGGAGGAGCGAAATGCCGAGCCCGAACCAGCCGAGGCTCTCCTGGCGCCACCCGAGCCAGCAGAAGGCGCTCCCGGCGACGAGTCCGAGCAGCCCGGCGATCAGCCAGCGGCGGCTGGCTCGTGGCAGTTGCGGCTCCGGGAGATCCCGGATCGCGGTGACGATGTTGAGGCGGCTCACGCGCCAAGCTGCGAGGACCACGGTGACGAAAGTGACGACGACACCCATGAGATAGGCCAACACCAAATCTCGTGGGCGCCAGGACGGCTCGATCGTGAAGAATTCGCCGACCAACCGGCCCATGAAACCCGCGATCGCATAGGCCACGGCCACACCGGCGACGGCGCCGACCAGAGCCGCGACCAGGTTGTACGCCATCCCCTCGAGGGCGAAGAGCGCGACGAGGTGCCAGCGCTTCATACCCAGTGCGCGCAACGTGCCCATTTCCGTCTTCCGCTCGGCCGCGAGCAACGCGAAGATGAGGAAGATGAGCAGGATACCCGCTGCGACCGAAAAGAGACCGGACAAGAGGAACAAGTTCGTGAACGCCTCGCCCGCCTGCTCGGCTTGCTCCACCGCCCGCTGCTTGACCGGAACCGCTCGGTACGGTGTCCCTTCGAGCGCAGCGTTGGCGGCTGCCGTCACCGCCTCGCTGTCGTGCAATCCGTTCCGGTTGCTCAGCGCGACGAAGCTGACCTGATCGGAGACACCGAGAAGCGCCGCCGCCCGGTCGAGCGGTATGGTGAGTCCCCCGGCGTCGCCGACGTTCAGCGTGCCGGTGAAGAAGCTGTCCGGCGCGATCGCGGCGACCCGCACCTCGATCGACTTCCCCTGAACGAAGACCTGCAAGCGGTCGCCGACGGCCGCGTCGAGCCGCTTGGCTGCCTCCGCCCCGAGGACGACCTCGTCTTCGGCGAGACTCGCCAGATCGATCGCGCGCCCGTCCCGGTCTACCAATCCCCCCACCGCAGCGAGCCGATCCGGGGCGACGCCGATCAGGTTGAGCGCGGGCTCGCTCAGCTTGGTACGGAGATCGATCGCAGCGACCGGCTGCCAGAGAATCGGGATGACGGCGACCAGCCGCGGCTCTCGCGCCCGGAGCGCATCCAACTGCTCGACGACACTCGCCGGGAGGTACACGCCCGGCTGCGGGCCGGCGAAGCGCGCGTCTCCGCTCGCTTGGACGACGAGCTCGTCGGCCGGTCCGGCGAGCCGCAGGACCTGTCCGGTGATGCTGCGCTGGAGCGTGGTGCCGGTCGTCAGCGAAGCGGAGAAGATGAGCGTGCTCAGCATGAGTCCGATGACGACCAGCACGGTCTGGACAGGTCGACGCGGGATGTTGCGCAGCGCCATCCGTCCGAGCTCCGGGCGTCGCACCCAGAGCACGATGGTTACGACGGCGATGAGGCCGAAGAGGACGAGCAGAACGCGGAGAACGAGCGCGAGCGAGACGCCGAAGACCTCGTTCATCGTCGCCTACTCCCCGTCCCCGGTAGCACCGAGGTTCGCCCGGCCGTCGTCGACGATGCGGCCATCGCGCATTTGGACGATACGGTCGCACATCGCGCCGATGCGCGGATCGTGCGTCACGATCACGAAGGTCTGACCGTTCTCCCGATTGAGGCGGCGCAGCAACGCCATCACCTCGTCGGCTGTCTCGGTATCGAGGTTACCGGTCGGCTCGTCGGCCCAGATGATGTCCGGCTGGTTGACGAGCGCCCGCGCGATCGCCACGCGCTGCTGCTGTCCACCGGAGAGCTCGTTCGGCTTGTGCCCGGCGCGGTCGGCGAGCCCCACCTGCTCCAGCACCTCCATTGCCCGCCGTCGCGCTTCGCCCGGTCGGACACCAGCGAGCAACGCAGGCAGCTCGACGTTCTCGAGCGCAGTGAGCACTGGGATCAAGTTGAAGAGCTGGAAGACGAAACCCATGTGCCGGGCACGGAAGGTAGAGCGCACGTCGTCAGCGAGCTTGGCGAGCTCCTTGCCGGCGATGAGCACCTGACCCTCGTCGATCGTGTCGAGCCCGGAGAGGCAATTGAGGAGCGTTGTCTTGCCGCTCCCGGACGGCCCCATCACCGCCACCATCTCACCGCGCAGGACGGTCAGCGAGACGCCCCGCAGCGCCTGCACCTTGATCCGTC
Organism: Thermomicrobium sp.; assembly: GCA_026419575.1. Lineage (GTDB taxonomy): Bacteria > Chloroflexota > Chloroflexia > Thermomicrobiales > Thermomicrobiaceae > Thermomicrobium. Next base: position 33,134 of record JANZZC010000120.1, read on the forward strand.
CGGTATCGTAGATCTTCACGACGTTCCGCGCCTCCACGATCGCTGGGCGCTCGCTCCCCTTCTCGGTTCCGATCGGCTGTACCACGGTTTCCACAGCGAGATTCCTCCCTTCAGGCGCTCGCGCGCCGGAACGTCTCGATGGTACCACTCGCGATCGCCCGACTCCGCCGATCCGGCTGTTCGACGGAACCTTCTTTCGTGTAGTTCGTCTACGCACGGAGCGTTACCGGTCCGTAAACGCGCGATGATACGGCCGCGACGACGGACGGGAGGAAGCCAGCCAGCGTCACCCACCGAAGTGCAGCACGACGGTGCTCCGAATGCCAGGAGCCGCTCACGCTCCAGCTGGTCCGCGCTCGTCGCCCGCCTCTCGCGCCAGCGCTGCTCGCCGCAGCGACTCGGCGACTTCGACGACGCGATCCAGAGGCTGGTCGAGCGCATCCCAGGCGATCACGATCGGCGTCCCGTAGCGTTCGATCAGTTCCTCGGCGGCCCGACGCCGCACCGGGTCCAAGGCGGCCGCGAAGCGCTGCGGCCGGTACACGTGGACGAGCAGCCGTCGCCCTCTCGTGGTGTGCGCTTCGACGCGCCGCACGTCCCGCCAGCTGATCCGACCGGCATGCACGAAGGAAGCCCGATCGATCAATCCCTCGGGATCCAACTCGAGCACCGGCGTCCGGTCGAACGCGGCCAGCAGCGTGAGGAGACCGGCGAAAATGAGGAAGATCGCCATGGAAATGGCGAACAGACGCTCCACCCAGGCCCCGGCGACCACAGCGAACCAGACGGCAACCGGCAAGAAGGCGAGCGCCAGCCCGCCGAGGAGAGCCGTCCGCACGCGACTCCTGCGCACTACCAGCCGAGGAGAAGACGCCGCCGCTCCGTTTCCCATCGTCGCGTTCCTCCGGATCGCATCGCTCGCGTCGGGGGAAGTGTCGAGCGTCCGAGCGCGGCAGGCAAGACGATCGCTGGACATGGCTCGGCAGCGGGTGCCCCTATGGACGTCGCGGTGAGCGAGACGCAGCCGCGATGCTCGGGGCGATGCCGTCCGCTCGATTCCCTACGAGACAGCGCGAGGACACCGTACGAGGGACTGACGACAGCCGCCGGAGCGCGGTATCCTGGCGCAAGCGACTCTGAGGGTAGATCGAGGAGCTCGACGATGCGTGAACGGATCGCCGAAGTGCTGACCGACCTCATGGCCCTCCCCGGGCCGACCGGGCAGGAGGAGCCGGTTCTCGCCTGGCTGGAGCGCGCCTGGGCACCGCACGTCAAGCGACTCTGGCGCAGCCGCATCGGCAATCTGCTCGCCTACGTCGGCGGCTCCGGACCTCGACTTCTCCTGACGGCACATGCCGACGAGCTGAGCTTCGTCGTCCGCTCGATCGATCAGAGCGGCCTGCTCTGGCTCACCACCGGGCAAGTCCGCGGTGAGCCGCACGAGCGTTTTCCGGTCGGACAGCCCGCGCTCGTCGTCGGCCGGGGTCTCGCCGTCGAGGGCGTCTTCGTGACCGCGACCGGTCACGTAGTGCCGGAAGAGCGGCGGAGCAAGCCGGTGACGTTCGCCGATCTCCTCGTCGACATCGGTGCGAACTCGAAGCAAGAGGTCCTCGAGCGAGGGATCACGGTCGGCGCCAGCGTCATCTGGAACCCTCCGGCCCGGCGGCTCGGACCGCGCCTGTACGGGAAAGCGATCGACGATCGCGTGGGACTCGCGCTCATGACGCTGCTCGTACGGCAGATCGACCCTCAGCAACTCAACTGCGCCCTCTACCTGGCGGCGACGGTGCAGGAGGAGAACGGGCTGCTCGGCGCGAGCTCCCTCCGGGCCGACCTCGACGTCGACTGGGCGGTGGCGCTCGACGTGGGATTGGTCGGCGACCTGCCGACGATCGGCGAGCAATGGATGCCAGCGGTCCTCGGGGGCGGCCCCCAGCTGGTGCACAAGGACGCTGCGACGCACTACGACCGACGTCTGCTGTGGCGCCTGGCCGAACTCGCGCACCGAACCGGTATCCCGGTCCAGCACGTCGTCTTCGAACGCTACGGCAGCGACGGGGCAGCGCTCATCCGCCAAGGGATACCGACCGCGCTCCTGGCGATCGGCGCGCGGCATACCCATGCCCCGTTCGAGGCGGTCGATCTCTCCGATGCCGAAGCGACGTTGCTCTTGCTCGAGCAGCTCGTCTACGAAGGGCCGGCGGAGTCCTGACGCCCGCGGCGGCTCAGGGAACCAGGGACTCCCCGCCGTCCACCTTGATGACGTTCCCGGTGATCCACGTCAACCCGGGCATGCTCAGCGCACGAATGGCACGCGCGATGTCCTCCGGTGCAGTCAGTCGCCCGCTCGGGTTTCGCCGCTCCGCCTCGCGGAGCATCTCTTCGGCGCCAGGAATCTTGGCCTGCGCGGGAGTGGGCGTCACGCCGGCCTGGATCGCGTTCACCGTGATCCCGTACTTGGCCAGTTCGACCGCGAGCTGCCGCACGTGCGACTCCAGCGCAGCCTTGGCCGCCGACACCGGCCCGTAGCCGCGCCAGACCCGGGTCGAACCCTCGCTCGTCATCGCGAAGATCCGCGCGTCGCGCTCGAAGAGCCCGGCGTGGAAGAGGTCCTGCGTCCAGTAGACGAGCGAGTTGGCCATGACGTCGAGCGTCATCTCGAGCTGCTTCTGCGTCACTTCCTGTGCCGGATCCTCGTCGATGTACGGACGCAGCGTGCCGAAAGCGAGCGAGTGCATGAGCACGCGCACGCGCGCACCGCGTTCGCGCAGCGCTGCCGTGACCTGCTGGCGCGTCTCGGCATCCGCCGCATTGGCGTTGACGAAGAGCGCCTGCACGCCTGCCGACTCGACGTCCGCCTTCACCGCTTCGGCCATCGGTAGCGTCGCTCGACGATCGAGGTGAACGCCGCAGATATGCATGCCAGCGCGGGCGAGCTCGCGCGCGGTCGCCGCGCCGAAACCGCTCGACGCTCCCAGAATGACCGCCCAGTACCCGGTGAAGCCTTCGTTCCCCATGCTGCCCTTCCCGTTCCCACGCCACCGTTCGTGTCGCCTGCAGTATCCGCGTCCGAGCCCACCAGCGTCAACTCGTGACGGTGGCGCGGTCGACCACTTGCCCCTCCGGAACGAAGCGAACCCGCACGAGCGTTCCACCGTCCGCCGCCGGACCGATCTCGAGTTCGCCGCGGAGATCGACCTCGACGAGCGTCCGCGCGATCTGGAGCCCGAGACCGCGCCCGCGCAGGGGGTCGAAATCGACCGGCAGCCCACGACCGTCGTCCTCGACCTCGAGCACGGCCCGTTCGCCCTCGGCACGCACGCGGACCGCGAGTCGGCCTGGACCGTCCTGGAAACCGTGGCGCACCGCATTGGTCACGAACTCGTTGAGCAAGAGCGCCAGCACGGTCGTCTGCCGCGAGGAGACCGCGACCTCGTCCCCCTCGATCGTCCACGCCACTGGGACGTCGTCTCCGTACAGCGAGTGGACCGCCTGCGTGACGACGATACGAGCCAACTCCACCAAGGAGACCTCCGGCATCTCCCGCCCGCTCAGGAGATCGTGCACGACGGTGAGACTGCGGATACGGCTCACCGCGTCCTGGAGCACCGCGCGTGCCTCCGGCCCTGCTCGCCGGGCTTGGAGGGAGAGCAAGGCGGCGACCGTCTGCAGGTTGTTGCGGACACGGTGGTGGAGCTCGCGGAGCAGCGTCGAAGCGCGCGCCAGACCGCGCCGCGCTTCCTCGTAGAGTTCCGCGTTCTCGATCGCGATAGCCGCCGTATCGGTGAACGCGTGCAGGAGCCCGGTCTGCGCCGGTTGCGTCGTCCCGAGCGGGTAGGCGAGACACAGCGCCCCCACGGCCCGACGCCCAGTGATCATCGGGAGGGCATACACTGCCACGCCGACCTCGTCCAGCTCGCGCCAGACGGCGGCTCCCGAGTCCAGCACGTCCTGCACGACGCCGCGCAAGGCTCGTTCCACCAGCACATCGTGCCGCTGCGCCCAGTCGAGCGGCGCCGCCCGCAGCAGTTCGAGCCCGCCGCCCTTGGAACGCGACTGGCGGAAGATCGCGACACCGCGCGCTCCCGACAGCTCGATCGCGCGGCCGGCGATCGTGGCCAGAAGTTCGTCGAGATCGAGCGTCGAGGCGATGGCGCGCCAGAGCTGCTGCAGGAGCTCCAGCTGGGCGATGCGGCGTCGCAGCTCCGCGTCAGTCTCGCTGTACAGCATGGCGTTCTCGATCGCGATCGCGATCTCGCCGGCAGCCGTCTCCAGGAAGTCGATCTCCTCCGGCCAGAACTCGCGCGGCTCGAGGGTCAAGATGTTCAGCACACCGAGCAAGCGACCCGGTTGCCGCGCGATGAGCGGCACCGAGACCTGGCTGGCGAACGGTCGATCGTCGACGTGCGGGTAGTCGACGTATGCCGGATGGCGCGGCGCATCGAAGGCGATCTGGAGGCGACGCGTGAGCGCTGCCTGTCCGGTGATCCCAACCCCGAGCGGCAACGTGAACCGGCCGGCCCGATCGGGCGCCACCCCATCGACCGCCCGGAGCGTCAGCGTCCCGGACGACTCGTCGTAGAGGAAAATGCCGCAAGAATCGGCGCGCATCGTCTCGCGCAGCACCCGCGCCACGGTGCTCAACATCTCGTCCAGGTCGAGGCTACTCGTGGCCGCGCGCGTGATCCAATGGAGCGCTTGCAGCCGCCCGACCGGTCCAGCCAGGACCCGGCGGCTCGGATCGACGGGAGCTTTCAAGAGTTCAGCGAGCGTTTCCCATTCGTTGTCGAGCATTCCCCCAGATCCGCCTCCGTCGGTTTCTTTCCATGGTACAATCCGCTGCGCGGAGACGGCAGGGTGCGAACGGACGTGGCATGGTAGAGGTCGAGGCACAGCGACCCGACGAGCCAGCGAGCCTCGGAACGGAGTTCCTCGGTGTCGTCACCGGGGGAAGCTTCAGCGAGGGACTCCGCGTCCGCCTGGCGGACCCGGCGCTCGTCGAACGCCTGCGGGTCGGCAGTTTCGTCGTTCTCGAGGGTGACCGGCACCGCTACTTCGGCATGGTCACCGATCTGTCGCTGGATACCACCGACCCAGCGCTCACGGTCGATCCTCCGCTGCATTCTCCCTTCGTGAACCGCATCCTGCGCGGCACGCAAGCTTTCGCGACGGCGGAAATCCGTCCGTCGCTCGAACTGGAGCACGGACGGGAGGAGCCGCAACCCGCCCGGACCATCCCGCCGCATTTCGCGCACCTGCGGCTAGCGACGCCCGACGACTTCGCGGCCGTCTTCGGTCGCGAGGACCGGACGCGGTTCGCCCTCGGCACGCCGCCGGCCATGGACATCCCCGTCCCGATCGACCTGGCCGAGCTGGTCAAGCGCTCGAACGGGGTCTTCGGGCAGAGCGGGAGCGGCAAGAGCGTGCTCACCCGCTTGCTGCTCATCGGCCTCATTCTCGCCGACGAGGTCTCGGTCCTGCTCTTCGACATGCACAACGAGTACGCCCGCGCACCGGCCGACCAACCCCAGCTGATCGGGCTCCTCGAGCTGTTCGGCGCCACCCGCGTCCAGGTCTACACCTTGGACGACCGGACCGAGCGAAGCGCGAGCGCCCGCACGATCCGCATCGGTCTCGACCAGATCGAACCGGAAGACATCGAGTTGCTCGCCGAGGAACTCAACCTGAATCCGACCTTCGCCACGGTGGCGCACCACCTCTCGGCACGCTACGGACGATCCTGGATCCAGCGGACACAGGAGTTCGACCAGGACGCGGTGAAGGAGTTCTGCGCGGCGACCGGCGTCGCCGAGGCCTCGGTGAACGCGCTGCGCTCCAAGCTGGGTCGGCTCGTCCGCCGGCCCTACATCTCGCCGACGCTCGACGCCTCCGTCATCGACGACATCATCGCCAAACTCCAGCGCGGAACGCACGTCATCGTCCAATTCGGCCGCAACGACTCGTTCCTCGACTACATGCTGGTCGCAAACCTGCTCACGCGACGCATCCACGCTCGGTACACCGAAGACGTCCTCCAGGCGCAACTCGTCGGCAGCGCAGGCACGGTGCGTCCGCTCGTCATCGTCTTGGAAGAGGCGCACAAGTTCCTCACGCCGGAGGCCGCGCGTCAGTCGATCTTCGGAACGATCGCGCGGGAGATGCGCAAGTACCGCGTGACGCTGCTCATCGTCGACCAGCGGCCGTCGAGCATCGACCGGGAAATCCTGTCCCAGCTGGGCACCAAGATCATCGGGCCGCTGAGCGACCAGCAGGACATCGAGGCCGTCCTCACCGGTGTCGCCGACCGTTCGGGACTCCGCAACCTTCTGGCGAATCTGAACCCGCGCCAGGAGTGCGTCATCGTCGGGCATGCCGTCCGCATGCCGGTCGCCATCCGTACCCGGCAGTACCGGCGGGACGACTTGCTGGAGCTCGTGCGTTCGCGTTCCCCTGCGCTCGCCGACGGGCCGACCGCCGCGGACGAAGCGTTCCTGCGTCTCGTGACCGGACAGTGAGGCGGAAGGCATGCCGCTCCGCTTGCTCCACTTCGCCGATCTCCACCTCGGTGTCGAGACCCACGGGACCTTCCGTCCGGAGCTCGGCCACAGTAGCCGCGTCCAGGACTTTCTCGATTCCTTCGATCAGATCATCGAGGCAGCGCTCGCCGAGCCAGTCGACGCCGTCCTCTTCGCCGGCGATGCCTTCAAGAACGCCGACCCCAGCCCCACGTTGCAGCGGCACTTCGCCTCCCGCATCCAACGGCTTCTCGCCGCCGGTATCCCGATCGTGCTGTTGGTCGGGAACCATGATCGTCCGCGGACGCTGACCCGCTCGACGCCGATGGACATCTACGCAGCGCTGCGCCTACCGGGTGTGCGCGTCGCCAACGCCATCGAGCTAATCACGCTCGAGACCCGGAGCGGGCCGCTCCAGGTGGTGACGCTGCCGTGGATCCCCGCGAGCGCCCTCTCGGTGAAAGACGACCTGCGCAATGCCTCTCCGGCCGAACTCGAGCGGCAGTTCAAAGAGATGATCGGGCGCGCGGTGCGCGGCTGCCTCGACCGTCTCGACCCGGCCGCTCCGGCCGTCTTCCTCGGTCACCTCTCGATGGAGGGGGGACACTTCGGCTTCGAGCGCAACGCCTCGCTCGGTACCGACCCGCTCTTCGCGCTCGACGAACTCGGCCTCGATCGGGCGCCGCTCGATTACGTCGCGCTCGGTCACCTGCACTCGCACCAGGTGCTGCACCACCGCCCGCCGGTCGTCTACGCTGGCAGCGTCGAACGGATCGACTTCGGGGAGGAACACGAGGAGAAGGGCTTCGTCCTCGTGACGATCGAGGACGGCTCCCATCCCCGCCGGACCGATTGGGAGTTCCGACCGCTGCGCACTCGCCCGATGCGGTCGCTCCGCTTCACGCTCGCGAGCGAGGTGCCGATGGACGAACTCCGCCGTGTCCTGGAGCGTCGGGCTGCCGATCTGGCGAACGCGATCGTGCGCCTCTCTCTCCACGTTCCCTCGGAGCGTACCAGTGCGATCCGCGTCAACGAAGTCCGCCGCTGGTTGCTCGAGCTGGGCGCCGCCTACGTCGCTGGCATCGTGCTCGAGACCGAGCGCAGCAGTCGTGCTCGCGTGAACCTCTCGCGCGACGCGCGGCACGATCCCGTCGCGCTGCTCGAGCAGTGGGTACGTCTGCAGCAGCTCCCCGACGATTTCGCCCGCGCCGTCGTCGCGCACGGGCGGGAACTGATCGCGCGGGCCGACGGCGGGGAGACGCCGGGGAACCGAGAACCCGGTCAGAGATAGGTGCGGAACCAGCGTACCTCGTGCGCGAGGTGTTCCAGGCGGTGGCGCGGCCGCCCGCTGCGGGTCAGGTTGTGCCCTTCGCCCGGGAAGCGGACGAGCTCGACGACCCGTCCCAGACGGCGAATCCAAGCGAAGAGCTCCTCGGCCTGCCCGATCGGGCAGCGCCAGTCCTCTTCGGCGTGGAGGAGGAGCAGCGGAGTACGGATGTTCGGCGCGTAGGTCAACGGCGAGAGACGCCGGTAGCGCTCCGGATCTTCCCACGGCGCTGCGCCGATTTCCCATTCGCTGAAGTAGACGCCGATATCGCTCGTGCCGTACATGCTGAGCAGATCGGAGACGCACCGCATCGAGACCGCCGCCTTGAAGCGGTCGGTATGTCCAACGATCCAGTTGGTCATGTAGCCGCCGTAGGACCCGCCGCAGACGCCGAGACGGTCGGGATCCGCCCATCCCTGTGCGAGGACCGCATCGACCGCTGCCATGAGGTCGGGCATATCGGCTTCGCCCCAGGCGCCGCGTGTACAGGCGAGGAATTCTTCGCCGTAGCCTTGACTG
>JANZZC010000152.1 GCA_026419575.1 Thermomicrobium sp.
ACCCCATCAGCTCGCCGTGCTCGTTCACGACCGTGTCGTACTGCCAGCTCGCGTAGTGGAGCCAGGGAAGGTCCAGATGGCGGGCCATCGGTCCATCGTCGAGCAACGACCGGAAGAGCCGCGCCGCGTCGTCGGCGTTCCAGACCAGCGTGACCTTGCGACGCCGTGCCGACCGCGCATGTTCCTCGAGCGCTCGGCGACCGACGAAGTCGTGGTCGAACTTGACGACGTGCCCGAGACCGAGGTCGTACGGAGTGAGGTAATAGTCCTCGATGTTCGGTGAGTAGAAGCTGCCGCCGAGCGAACTCACCGCCTCGTGGGCGGTCGCCGGGAGCCACTCCCGGTACGCGCGGAGCGCTGGGCCGGTATACATCGCCGGGAGCGGCCGCGGAATCCACCCGGACTCGATACCGCCGCTGGAGAGGTAGGCGAACGACCCGACCAGTCGCAGACCGAATTCCTGGCCGGCTTCCACGATGGCCTGACGGACCGCTTCCCGTTCTTCCCAGGGGCCCGAGAGCTCGAACCCGGGAACACCGGCCATGCTGTGCCGGAGGACTCGCACGCGGAAGCCGGCGAGAACGAGTTCGCTGTGACGGAAGAAGCCGAGTTCGGGGAGCGGTCTCCCGTGCAGTTCGGCCATGAGTGCCGGTGCCTGCGGACCCTCCACCTGAAAGCGGTAGAGCGTCCGTCGCCCGTGCAGGTTCAGCGACCAGAGCGGGTCGCGCTCCAGGCTGACCCGATAGTTGCCGCTCTCGGCGTGGAACGTGACCCAATTCAGCACCGGCTCTCCGCCGACGGAGAGGTAGTCTTCGTCGGCGAGGGCATAGAGGACGTTGTTGCCGATGACGAAGCCGTCGGGCGTGCAGGCGACGAAGTTCTTCGCGCGGCCAGGGCCGAAGGTCCGGAAGCTGTTCGCTCCGAGGAACTCCAGGAGTCGCCGCGCATCCGGCCCACGCAGACGCAGATTGGTCATGTGGAACGACTGGTCGAGCAGCGCGACGCGTTCCCGTCGTGCACGCTGCTCGTCGCGCCAGTTGGTGAATTCCGGTGGCAGGTGCGACGGCGGAAAGCTGTGGAAGACGGCGCGCCAGATGCCCTTGGGGTTGCCGAAGAGATGGTCGACGATACACGGTACTCGCTCGATCAGTTCCTGCAGGCTGCGCGGAGCGTCGGTTCGTGCCATCGTGCTGCTCTCCGATCCTTCTGCGGTCGCGCCGGCGGTTCCGCGCGTCAGCCGCGATGCTGGAGCGTGGGACGCGTCGCGACCTCGGGTGGCCACTCCACCTGCCCTTCGATGTTCGGCCGAACGCGCTCCTGGACGGCTGCTGCCGGTACCTCGTGCACCGACGCGTATCCGCCGAGATACAGGTCGATCGCTTCGGCGGCAGCCGCCGCCATCGCCATGCAGGGGCCCATCACGCGGATACTCGAGAGCGCGTAGGGATCGGCATCGACGCACCGGCCGGCAGCGACGAGGTTATCGGCCTCCGCATGGACGAGCGACCGCAGCGGCACGTAGTGCACGTGCCCGTCGGGAAACGGTTCCCAGCGGTACCCGGTGGCCGTATCGTGCAACTCGATCGGCCAGGCGACGCGCGCGATGGCGTCGTCGAAGCGGGTCCCCGCCACCACGTCGTCCACGGTCAGCATGTACCGGCCGACGATCGAGCGGGTTTGCCGGATGCCCGGGTATCCCATGCTGCGGATGCGCGCTCTGCCGAACGCCTCGGGATACTCGTTCTTCAAGAGCTGGAAGGCGCGCTCTCCTTCGTCGCGCCCGTGGGCCGCTTCTTCCCAGAAGGCGACCGGATCGAGCGGCGTCGCGACGTGCGTGACGTTGAGGACAGCCATGCCACGACTCGGTAGCGGGAAGACGACCCCCTTTTCTCGACTCAACCCGTAGTGCTGTCGCTTCTCCGCGAGGACCCGCTCGGCTTCCCAGATCACCTCGTGCGGATCCCCCACGTTGCTGTAGTCGACGCCTTCGACGATGACGATCTGCGTGCCGTAGATCGGGAAGGTCGCCGTGCGGCAGGCGAGGCCGGCCATCCAGCTGAGAGCTGCGTCCCCCGAGGTGTCGACGAACGCGCGCGCCCGGATCTCGCAGGGGCCGAAGCGCGTCGCGACGCGGAGCGCGCGGATCTGGCGATCCGCGCGGTGCACGTCGGTCAGCACGCTCCCCAGCAGGAGCTGCACGCCTGCCGCGCGGAGCTTCCGCTCGAAAACGCGCATGAGGACGACGTCGTCGTAGACGACGTTCACCGTGCGGGCGCGCCGCGAGCGCTGGTAGAAGCAGGCGTCCTGTTCGGTGAGTTCGTGTAGGAGCTCGGTCGCGAAGATCGTCGTCAGGAGGTACGGTTCGGGTCCGCTCGAGAAGAGCCCACCGATCGTGCCGATCGGTACACCGACGGCCTGACCGCCTACCCAGGGACAGGCATCGACCAGGACGACGCGGCGGCCGCGGCGGCCGAGCAGCGTCGCCGCGGTCACGCCGCTGATACCGCCACCGACGACGCAGGCGTCGGCTTCGACGATCCGGATTTCTGGAGTACTGCGGCGGATCACTACACTACGGGCTGCGCGACTCATGACCGAGTCCTTTCGTCGATCGCGATGCTGGAGGAGCCGCGGGACTCACGGAAAGAAGCGGATCGGTGCGTGTGACCGGGAACCCCCCTTCGGCTGCGTCGGAGCCCGAACCGGACGCGTCCGGAGGCGCGTCACGCTCGATGCCCCGACCGCCCACGGCGGACATCCGTTCATTCTGTGCGCCGGTAGCGCTGCGGATAGCGGTTGAACTCGACGATGGTGGTGAGGTCGTGCAGGCTCTCGATCTCGTAGTCCGGCAGGAGGTCGCTTGCGGCGTGTGTGACCTTGGAAAGGCGCCCCTCCTTGCGGAAGAGCTTGGCAGCGATCATCCCCGTGGCCATCGCGCCCTGGATGTCGAACTCCGGCGCGGCGCAGTAGATCACGTCCCTGGGCTCGAGGGTCATCCGGTGCAGCACCCACCGGTAGGTACGCGGATTCGGCTTGTGCACGCCAGCCTGCTCGGTGGTACCCACGAAGTCGGGCTCGAACTCCTTGAACTTGCTCACGTAGGCTTGCAAGTATTCCGTCTCGACGTCGGAGTAGATGATGATCTTGACGCCCAACGCCTGCTGGGTGGCCAGTGCCTCCTCCGTATCGGGGAAGAGCGGGACCTCGTACTGCAACGCTTTGAACACCTCGATGTCCGCGTCGGCGTTCCCGTCGACGCCGAGGAGCCGGTAGGTCATCGCCAGCGCGTTCTTGATGGAGACGTGGGTGATCGGCGTGTACGTGCCGAAGGCGGCGGTGCGTTGCAAACCCTCGAAGGCGCGGACCCATTGCTCGACGAAGTCGTCGACATTTAGCGGCAGCCCGTACTTCTCGATGTACTGCCGTGCCGCTTCGCGCCAGCTCCACGCCCAGTCGAAGAGCGTGGTCTTGGAATCGTAGAAGATCGCCCGTGGCCAGCGACCGACGATTGCCATGGCTGCTGATCCTTTCCCGAGAAACCGAACCATCCGCACGCTCAACTCGGCTCGACGAGTGCTCCGTCCCGCACGTCCCGCACGAGCTGGCTGTAGACGCCCAGCCAGCCGCGTGGACGGGGGCGAGCGGGTCGGTACGGCGGCCGCTGGGCGAGTTCGGCCGGATCGACCAGGAGCTCGACGCGACGCGCTGCGAGGTCGATCCGGATTGGATCGCCGTCCCGTACGAGACCGAGCGGTGAACCCTCGGTGACGGCCTCCGGTGTCACCTCGGCGACGACGAGACCCTGGTTCACCAGGCCGGAGATCTGGCCGTCGGTGATCAGTGCGAAGCTGTCGGCCAGGCCCGACAATGCGAGCGCGAAGGCCACCGTCGAGGTCAAGCCCATCCCGGGTTGGCCCCGCGGACCTTGGCCGCGGAGGATGACCGCGGTACCAGGGGCGACACGCGCTTCGCTGATGGCCCGGAGGATCTCCTGCTGATCGTCGAAGACCATCGCTCGACCGACGAATACCTGGCCGGCACGCTCCTGGACCCATGCGGTCGAGCGGATCAATGCACCGCGCGGTGCGAGCGAGCCTCGAACCGGCATGAGCGTACTGCGCGGGCGTTTGGGTGCCTCCAGTGTCCCGAGGACGGGCGAGGAAGGTGTTGCCGTCGCAGCAGCGAGGTGCTCCGCGAGCGTCTTGCCCTCGACGGTCCGGGCCGAGCCGTCCAAGAGCGGGGCGAGCACCCCGAGGCAGGCCGCAGTGCCGCCGGCAGCCTCCAGTTCCTCGATCCGCGTCGTGCCGTTGGGGCGCACTTCGACCACCAGCGGCACCGTGTCGTATCGTGCCTCGAGTTCCGCGAAAACGTCGATCGGTACTCCACCGGCCAGCGCGATGGCCTGGAGATGCTTGACGGCGTTCAGCGAGCCGCCGATCGCCAGCAGCAGGGTGATCGCGTTGCGGAACGCGGCCGGTGTGAGAATCCGGCTCGGGCGAACGTCCCGTCGGACGAGTTCGACGATGAGGTACCCGGCACGTTCCACGGCCTCCCAGAGTCGCGGACCGTTGGCGGCGAGCGGTGTCGTCCCGAAGAGCGTCATGCCGAGCGCTTCCGCGAGCATGTGCAGAGTGTTCGCGGTACCGAGACCGGAACACACCCCGGGTCCTCGCACGGCATCGGGAGCGCACTCGGTGACCCACTGCAGGAGCGCCGGATCACGGGTCACCGTGTACTGCGTGGCGCGGATGAACACCTCCTCGAGGTCGACCAGCTCGTCGTGGCAGCAGCCGCTCGGCTGGTAACCGCAGGGGAGGATCAGCGTGGGGATGTCCAAGCGTGCCGCGGCGATGAGGTGACCGGGGAGCGTCTTGTCGCAGGAGGAGAGGCAGACCATACCGTCGAGTTGTGCTCCCTCGACCATCGCCTCGATGTCGAAGGCGATCAGGTCGCGCGCGGACAGGATGTACCCACCGGCTGCGCCGACGCTCGTGATGAAGTCGCTGGGAGCGACGGTCCGGATTTCGAAGGGAACGCCACCGGCAGCGCGAATCGCCGCCTTGACCCGCCGGGCGACCTCGTCGAGGTGGCTGTAGCAGACCGCGAGCTCGGACGACGAGTTGACGACAGCGATCTTCGGCTTGTCCAGGGCGTCCGGCCCGAGCCCGAGCACGCGCCAGTGCGCGAGCCGTGCCGCCCACCGCGGGCTCCCTGGCGGTAGCTGGCTCCGTAGGGTTTGCACCTCTTTCCTCCGTTCGTCGTGGCTCACGGCTACGCTCCGAAAACTTCCGCGGTCCCGCTGCACCCCAGTGTCGTCCCGGAGCGACGAGTTCGATACCGGTGCGCTCGTGCCCAGAGATTTAGCGATGAAGTCTCCGAGTCCGCCTTCCAGTCTGCGCACTCGCCTCGTACTCGTCAAGGCCAGAGTTCCGTTATGGGGAACGCTGTCCCGACCGGGCCCAGGCAGCCCGCCCGCCGGAGGACGCATCGCGCCGCGGGAGCGGGGTGGCCGACGAGCGGGCGGCACGAGCTCAGGCGCCCGGCACCTCGAGCGACTGGAGCAGTTCCTCGATCGAGGGGATGTCCCGCATCGACTCGCCGTACCAGGCGGCCCGGACGACGCCGTAGGCGTCGACGACGATGACCGCCGGCATGCGGCCGAGTTTGAGCAGCTTCACTTCTTGGCCGAGTAGTTCAGCGATCCGGTGCTCCGGGTCAGCTACGGCGGGGAACGGCAGCCCGTGCTGCTGCCAGTACCTGGTCAGCGCGCGCGGGCCGTCCGGGGCGATGGCGACGATCTCGGCTCCCCGCTGGCGGAATTCGTCGTAGTGCTGGCGCAACTGCGCCAGGTGCGTCCGGCAGTACGGTCAGCGGAGACCGCGCAGCAGGACGAGCACGACCGGGCACCCTCGGAGCTCGCTGCTACCGATGCGTCTCCCGTCGATCGTCGTCGCCTCCCATTCGGGTGCGCGTTCCCCGGGCTGCAGGCGTGGCATCCTCGACCTCCTCGAGAAAATGGCGAACGACCTGAACGAACCGAGCGAACTCTTCCACGTGGGGGAGATGCCCGCTCGCTGCGAAACGTTCGACGCGCAGCACCGCCTCGGCGGCGCGCCAGCGCTCGACGAGCGCGAGCGTCCGCCTGTTCGCGACGATGCGGTCCCGTTCCCCGAGCACGACGAGCGTCGGGACCGGTGGTGCCGCATCCGGCGCTGGCGATGGTGGGCTCGCGAGTGTCGCGACGGTGCTCCGCCAGAGCCCCTCGTCCCAGCCCGGAACGGCCCAGAGCTCCCGGGCACGCGCCCGGCTGCTGGCGGGTGGCGCGCTCGCCCAGAGCCGTCGCTCGGCGAGTCGGAACGCTGCCGGCGCGGCGAGGCGCAGCACGGCGCGACCGAGTGCCGAGACGGGGCGTCGCCCGAGCAACCGCCCCAGGACGGGGCGACTCGGCCGGTCCCAGGCCGGGGCGACGAGTGCGGCTCCGGCGATCCGCTCGGGGGCGCTGACCGCGAGTTCGTACGCCAACCGACCACCCAGCGAATGCCCGAGGACGGCCACCCGCTCGAGACCGAGCCGGTCGAGCAGGGCCAGCGCGATCCCGACCTGCGCCCCTGGCGCGAACGGGTCCTCGCCGCGCCAGCTCCCTTTCACCCGACTCAAGCCGAAGCCGGGCCGGTCGTACGCGACCACGCGACGCTCCTCGGCGAGCGCCGCGATCACCTCGGTCCAGGCCAGGGCGCTCGAAGCGAACCCGTGGAGGACGAGGAGCGGGAGTCGGTCGTCCCCGGCTTCCAGCACGAACAGCTGGAGCCCCTCGAGCGGAAGGAAGCGCGGCTGCACCGGCGTCGCCATCGGGTCCTGCTCCTTCGCTCCGATGATGACAGAAGCGCCACCGGTCGCCAAGCGCAGGAGTCGAAGTTCGCCCCGTGAGCTCCGTGAACTTGTCACGCTGCCGTACCTGGTGTCATGCTCGCCAGCGAGGTGGCGCGCTGGGATTCGGTCGGAAGGAGTCTGGTGGATGCGGCGGTTGACGGACGAGTTGCGTGATTTCCTCCTGGCGCCGAGGTTCGGCGTGCTCGCGACGATCGATCGGCAGGGGCTGCCGCGCCAATCGGTGATGTGGTACGACCTCCTGGAGGATGGGACGATCCTCATGAATACGGCCGAAGGGAGAGCCAAGCTGGTTGACCTCCGGCGGTATCCCTGGGCGAGCCTCTGTGTCCTCGACGGATACCGTTACGTGACCCTGGCCGGGCCGGTGACGCTGATCGACGACCAGACGCGGGCCCAAGCCGACATCGCGCGCCTCGCGGTTCGGTACGTCGGCGCGGAGGAGGCACAGCAGTGGATCCCGCAGTTCCGCCGACAGCGACGGGTCACCGTCCTGCTCCGCCCCGAACGGATCCTCGCGCACGGTTTCACCGGAGCCTGACGTATGGAGCGTCGAGAAATCCGGATCCTCCCCATCCAGGGTATCCGCGAGGCCCGACCGGGAGACTCGGTCGCCGAACTGGTCCTAGAGGGCATGGAGCGAACGGGACTGACCGGCGAACCGGGCGATGTCCTCGTCGTGACCCAGAAGCTGGTCTCGAAGGCCGAAGGGCGGCTGGTCCGCCTCGATGAGATCGACCCCTCGCCGCTGGCACGCGAGTACGCGGCACGCTGGGAACGCGATGCGCGCCAGGTGGAACTCGTCCTGCGCGAGAGCGTGCGCATCGTGCGCATGGACCGCGGGCTGATCATCGCCGAAACGCGCCACGGCTTCGTCTGCGCCAACGCTGGAGTCGACCTCTCGAACGTTCCGGCTGGCTACGCGGCGCTCCTTCCTCGCGATCCGGACGCCTCGGCCCGGGCGATCCGGGACGAGCTCGCCGCGCGGACCGGCTGGCGACCCGCTGTCATCGTCTCCGACACCTTTGGCCGTGCCTGGCGGAACGGCATCGTCAACGTGGCGATCGGGGTCGCCGGCCTGCGTCCGGTCCGCGACTATCGCGGCGAGCGGGACCCGTTCGGGAACGAGCTCCGCGTGACGGTCATCGCGGTCGCCGACGAGCTCGCGGCCGCCGCCGAGTTGGCGATGGGCAAGCTCGACGGCTGTCCGGCCGCGATCGTGCGCGGCTACGCCTACGAGCCGGGTGAGGGGAGCGCTCGCGAGCTCCTCATGCCGGCCGAGCGCGACCTCTTCCGGTGAGATTGTCCGCTGGGCCGAAGGCGAGTTATACTCCGTCCGCGTTGCGGAATCCGCGAGCCGAAAGGAGGACGGGCGATGCCGGTGCGAACGGCGACGGCGACCTGGGAAGGGGCCTTGCAGTCCGGCAAGGGGACGATGGCGGCCGGTTCCGGGACGTTCTCGTTCCCCTTCTCCGTCGGAACGCGCTTCGGCGAGGAAGCCGGCACCAATCCGGAGGAGCTGATCGCCGCGGCCTACGCGGGCTGCTTCAGCATGGCGCTCTCCGCCCAGCTGGGTCGAGCTGGGTACGAGCCCGAGCGTATCCAGACGACGGCGCGCGTCCGGATCCAGCAGGTCGAGGGTCGGTTCGTGATCGATCGCATCGAGCTCGAGACCGAGGCCAAGGTACCTGGGATCGACGAGGCGAAGTTCCGGGAGATCGCCGAGCAGACGAAGCTCGGTTGCCCGGTCGGTAACGCCCTCTCGAACGTCCCGGAGATCAGCCTCACCGCACGTCTGGTCGGTTGACGAGGCGCATGTCGCCGGTGGCCGGGGCCGGAGCGAGCCGCTCCGGCCCGGTCGGCGTCTCGCCTGGCTCATCCCACGAAGATATCGAGCGGGAGGAGCGCCGTCACCATGACGTTCGGAACGTCGACCGTCTCCGAGATCCGGAGGTCGACGGCGACGCTGCAGAGCGCGTACGCCTGTTGCGCGGTGAAGCCGCGCCGCTGCAGGTACTCGATCATCCGGAAAAGGGCATCGCGCGCGGCCAGCGTCAAGTCTTCCGACTCGTTGCGCCCGTCGCGGACGCAGATACCGGTCGTCGCGTAGAAGCGCCGCGGTGCTGCCATCTCGGGCGCGGTGAAGTATCCGTCGCGCAGGAACTGGAGCGAACGGATGCCTCGCCGTTGCGCTTCGCCCTTGTGGATGCGGAACTCGACGTGGACGACCGACCGCATCTCGATCGCGGTACCGCAGACTTCGCCGTCTCCTTGGGCGAAGTGCACGTCACCGACCGAGAACAAGGCTCCCTCCACCCACACCGGGATGAAGACGCTCGCTCCCGGTGTCAACTGCTTGATGTCGACGTTGCCGGCGTTCTCGCGCGGCGGGATCGTCCGCAAGCCTTCCGAGGCGATCGGTTCGGTGGCCGGTACGGCACCGTGCGGGTCCGGTGGCAAGGCGAAGCCGCCGCGCGCCGCGAGTTCGGCCTCTCGGCGCATCGCTGCCTCGCGCAGTTCCCGCGACGGCGCCACGCCGATGGTTCCCGGATGCGGACAGCGCGGGATGCGCACGCCGGGCAACTGCGGCGATTCGGCGTAGTCCCGATAGAGGTGCCAGTGGACGATGTAGGGCTGCGGGAACTGGTCGCGCAAGAAGCCGAATCCCGGCACTTGTACGGTGTATCCCCAGTGCTGCCAGGGGTCGGCTTCGATCTCGAAGATCTTCACCTCCAGAAGATCGCCCGGTTTCGCTCCCTTGACGTAGACCGGCCCCGTCAAGGGGTGCACCCGACCGAGATCGGCCTTGGCGACGTCGTGGATCGTCGAGTTCGGCGTGAGCTGCGCGTCGAAGGCATCCAACGTCTCGAGGGCGACCGGTTGTCCGGGGTCGACTTCGATGACCGGGGGGATCGCCTCGTGCCAGCGGTTGTGTCCTTTGTCCGGCTGCATGGCCAGCGGCCGCATCGGATCGAGCCCGACGCCCGTGTGTCGCATCGCCGTGTCCTCCTTCCCTGTCCCGGCGAACCCGTCCGTCGCCAGCATACGGGAAACCGGGCGTGTTGTGAACGACCAGCGCGCGACGCGAGTTCGGCGGTTATCCTTGGGCTCGAGGCGATGGTGAGGTACCGATGATCGGGACGATTCTCGCCGCCCACGATGGTTCGACGGCCGCCGATGCGGTGCTGCCTCCTGCGGCGTTGCTCGCGCGTCTCTTCGCGGCGCCGGTGGTCATCGTGCGGGTGCTGGAGACGATGCGCCCCTTCTACGATCCGGTGCGCGGCGAGGTGGTGTGGCTGACCGACGAGGAGCGGCGCCTGGAGCTCCCGGCCGAAACGCTCGTCGCCGGCCAGGCACGGCAGCTCGCCCAGTACGGCGTCACGCCGCGCACGGTCGTCCGCTTGGGTCGTGCTGCCGAGGAACTGCTCGCCGAAGCGGCGCGGTGGCCCGATCCCCTGCTCGTCCTCGGGAGTCACGGGCGGGCCGGACTCGGGCGCGCCGTCCTCGGGAGCGTGACCGACCGGGTCGTCCGCGCCGGAGTCTCGCCCGTGCTGGTCGTCCGGGCCGGTGGGCCGCTGCTCGAGTCGATCGAGCACCTTCTCGTTCCCCTCGACGGTTCGGTCGAGTCCGAGCGTGCCTTGCCCTATGCCATGGAGTTCGCCCAGCGTGCCGGGGCGCGGATCACGCTCGTGCGCGTCGCCGAGACGCACCGCGAGCTCTTGCTCGAATGGCGCGGGCATCCGGTCGCGCCGAGTACCCTGGAGGAGATCGCTGCGCGCGAACGCGAAGCGAGCGCGTATCTGGAGCGGATCCGCGCCGGCCTGCCGTCGGGGATCCGTGCCGACGTGCTCGCGCTCAGCGGCGACCCCAAGCGGCAACTCCTCGCCGCCATCGAACGAGAGCGTCCCGATCTGGTGGTCCTCACGACGCACGGGCGCAGCGGCGTACGACGCTGGCTGCTCGGGAGCGTCACCGAGCGGCTGCTGACGGCGACGCGCGTTCCCCTGCTCGTCGTGCCGAGCCGTGGGCGGGAGAGTTCGGAAGGGTGAGCGGTGCTGTGCGAAGGAGCACGGCAGCGGCGCGGGCGACGAGCTTCACCAGTGGATCAGCCGGTCGAGCTCGATACGGATGAGCGTCCGGTATTCGCGCGCGAACTGCTCCGGCGTCATGTCGAGGTCGGCGATGCCGTCGCGGTACTTGGCGAGATAGGCCGGATTGTCGGTAGCGGGTGGCGCGTCCGGAACGATGGTCGCTCGGCCGTCGAAACGGGTCACGTGCTCGGCCCAGGGATCGCTGTTGAAGTGCAGCGAGACCCGCGGGTTCTGGGCGATGTTGCGCACCTTCTGGCTGCGCGGAAGGGAATAGACCAGGACGTGCTGCCCGTCCCAGAGGAACCAGACCGGGACGACCTGCGGCTGTCCGTCCCGGCGGACCGTAGCCAGCCAGACGATCGCCTCGTCGGTCAGTTGCCGGAGCACCTCGGTCGGGAAGCGGCCGGTCATGGCAGGCTCCTTTCCATCACTCGGCTGGTCGCTGCGCGGTGCGGCTCGGGCGCTGCGTACCGAGCTCGGGAACGGTTTGCCGTAGCTGCTGCCAGGCTGCCGTGACCTTGCGCTCGTCGATGCCGTGGCGGAGGCCGCGCGCGTCGAGGAAAGCCAGCAACGTCTCGGTGGCGAGATTCCCCGGCGCTCCTGGCGCGAAGGGGCAGCCTCCGAGGCCGCCGGTCGCGCTGTCGAAGGTGCGGATCCCGAACGAGAGCGCGACGGACACGTTCTCGAGGGCTCGCCCGTAGGTGTCGTGCAGGTGCAGGGCGAGCTTCCCGACCGGAATCCAGCGGAGGAGCTCGTCGAGCAGGCGGGCGACCTCGTCGGGCGTCGCCGTGCCGATGGTGTCGGCGATCGCGATTTCGTCGCAGCCGAAGTCCTGCAAGCGCCGCGCGATCCGCACGACCTGCTCCAGTGGGACCGGGCCGCTGTACGGGCAATGGAACGCTACCGACACGTAGCCGCGGATCCAACAACCGGCCGCGCGAGCCTCCGCGGCGACGCTCGCGTACCGGACCAGGGTGTCGTCGATCGGTGCCTTGAGGTTCGCCCGGGAAAACGCTTCGCTCGCTGCCGCGAAGAGCGCGACCGCGTCGCAACCGGCCGAAAGCGCTCGCTCCAGCCCGCGCTCGTTGGGAACCAGTACCAGGTAGCGGGTGCCGGCCCGGCGATGGATGCGTCGCATCACCTCCTCTGCGTCGGCGAGCTTCGGGACGGCCCGCGGCGAGACGAAGCTGGTGCATTCGATCACCGGGAACCCTGCCTCGCTCAGCGCGTCGATGAAGGCGACCTTGGCCTCGGTGGGAACGAAGGAGGCTTCGTTTTGCAGACCGTCGCGCGGTCCGACTTCGACGACGGTGATCTCCGGAGTCAAGCGTCCCGCTCCCTTCGCTCGTCGATCGTGCGGGGATTATACTCCCGCTGGAACCCCGAACCGTTGCGTGAGCACGGGCGTGCTCGTCGTGGTGCGGTCGTGTGCGCGAAGGAGGGGTGACGTGTCGCAGCGAGGTTGGCTGCTGCTCGGCGGGGGCGTCGCGCTGGCGCTCCTCTGTGCGTGCGTCGGGGTCTTCGCGGTCGGCGCCTTGATCTTCGTGGCCAACGGCGAACCGACCCCTACCGTTACCGCTGTCGCCCAAGAGGGTGAACTCCTTCCCGGCTGGCGGATAGTGCGGACACAGAACGGGTCGACGGCGGTCGTCGTGACCGAGGCACCGTCGGACCGGACCGATCTCCCGTTCCAGCCGGGATTGTTCTGGTATCGGGAGCAGCTACCGCAACCGCTGAATCCGTTGCAGTACGCCGGCGTCATCTATCTCCGGCTCCAGCAGGAGAACGAGGCGCTCTATGCCTACGATGCGCGGTGGGTGTCGCTCGCCGGTTGGCCGGCAGTGCAGCTCGCCTACGCGGCAGTGCAGCAAGGGCAACCGTACGAGGGAGTGCTCTGGATCTGGACCGACGGGTGGAACGGATACGTGATGAGCTTCGTGACCCCGTACGGGACGCTCGCGGCGTATGTCCAGGAGCTGCCGTCGGTCCTGCAGAGCGTGACGAACGAGGTCGTTGGGCAACCCGGTCCGCTGGAAGGCGGTTCGGTGCCGGAGGTGTGGACACCGGACTACTGGCAGGCGAACGGGGGAAGCGGTGAACCGGCGGCCTGGGACTGGAGCGGGGTCGAGGCCATCGAGCCGTCGTTCGCCGGGTTCCAGGATCCCTTCGCTGGCGACGTGTGGGACGGCTCGACCAGCGATCTCTGGAGCGACCTGTACAGCGGTGACAGCGGCGGGCTGTACGATCCCTCGCACGACCAGTTCAACACCTGGATGGCGGAAGAGTGGAGCCAGATGCTGAGCGGGGAGAACCCGGAACCGACCTGGCAGGACGATGCTGGCAATCTCTACTGGGAGGGACCGTCCGGGACGTTGCATGATTGGAGCGCGGATTACGATCCGAGTCTCGGTAGCGATTGGTGAGCTCGGGAGGTGAGGGGCGATGGCTCGGACGGTCGAGGTCCCGGCTTACGAGGTGACCGCACGGGTCGAGGTCGACCCGCGCACGACGGCGCTGATCGTGGTGGACATGCAGAACGACTTCGTCAGGCCGGAAGGGAAGCTGTTCGTCCCCGACGCGCCGGCGACCATCCCGAGGATCCAGCGACTGCTCGCCTCGGCGCGCGAGCACGGGATGTTCATCGTGTTCACGCAGGACACCCACTATCCGGGAGATCCGGAGTTCCCGATCTGGGGTGAGCACTGCGTCGCGGGAACGTGGGGCTGGCAGATCGTCGACGATCTCGCGCCGCGCGAGGGCGAGCTGGTGCTCCAGAAGCGCCGATACGACGCGTTCTACGGAACGCCGCTCGATCACGAACTCCGGTTGCGGAAGATCGAGGAACTCGTCATCTGCGGGACCGTCGCCTCGATCTGCGTGCATTACACGGCCGCGAGTGCGGCGCTGCGGTGGTATCGGGTCGTCATCCCGGTCGACGCCACCTCCGCGTTGCATCCGTTCGACATGGAGGCGGCGAACCGGCAGACCGCGTTCCTGTTCCGGGGAAAGCTCACGACAGCGGACGGCATCGTGATCCGGAAGCCGGCATGAGGCGAGCCGTGCCGGCCCCCTTGACAACCGAGCGCGCGCTGAGTAATATCCACCTTCGCCGCGCGTGAGAGGCGCGGCGGCGAGAAGAGCGAGCAGGTCTTGACAAGCTGGCACGCTCCTCGCTATACTGAAGCGATGGAGTCGAGCAAGAGACTCGATCGCTGCACGATGGAGCACCTTGACAACTGAGGTGTGGTTCGCGAGAAGCGCCCCGTCGGCCGATCGCTTCGGCGATCGGATTGACGAAGAGCGAGAGCCCAGTTCTCTGGACGGTGAACTGGGATCTGCTGGAGTGATCCGGGATGGAGAGTTTGATCCTGGCTCAGGGGGAACGCTGGCGGCGTGCCTAATGCATGCAAGTCGGACGGGAGCGCGCGGAAGCGCGCCGACCGTGGCGGACGGGTGCGTAACACGTGGGGAAC